>NZ_JBHEEV010000004.1:448940-475114 GCF_041930145.1 Brucella ciceri
AGACGATGGGCGCCCGTTGCTGGTGTGAGTGGGCTTATATTGAGGAAGGTTCTGACTCGCAAGCCCCAAAAAACACTTTTCTGAAAAAAATCGAATGTACTGCAAAAATGGGGAAAATCCCTGCGGCCGATTTCGTTATTCGGTTGAAAAATAAAGACAAAAGAAAAAGCCGGATCGGGCGATCCGGCTTCGGGTGTTCGGTGAGGACGCTTCGTCAGCCCTTGCAGCGCCAATTCCAGTCGCGCTCCGGCCCGACATCGACGTGAACCGAAGTCGTGTGGCAGTAGGTGCCGACACCGCCACGTCCCGGCATGGAGCGGGCGAAGCGCGCGATTTCCCACTTGGACACGCCATCGATCTGGATGTCGGCGGCGGCGCAGATCATATGGAGCGATTTCCGTGCGCCGTTGACCTTGCGGTTATAGGAAGGGCTGCGGTAGCCCGAAGTCACCATCACCGGGCGGCGGAAATGACGCTCCATGGTTTTCAGCATGGAAACGAGTTGAGGCTTGAGGCAGGCGACATCCACGGTCTGTCGTTGCACTTTCAGGCCGTTGGGCGCAAGGCGCGCAAGGCCGGGAGCAGAAGCAAGCGTCAGATTTGCCGATTCATCGTCTTCGTTCGCATCAATATCGCTATCGTCATAGAGGCTGTTGCGATGCTTGATTTCGATGCCGCCATTCGGGCGCACGCCCGGTAGCGAATAATTGTAATCATGCTTCGCGGAAGGCGAAACAGGTTTTACCACGGCAACCTTCCTGCTTTCGGTTCGGTCAGATCGCGTACCGGTCGATTCGTCGGAGAAAAGCCGGGCAATGCTGCCTTGCGAGGCCGTTGGGCGCTGAGGCGAAGCGTAAGCGCTCTTCGCGGAGCCAAAGAGCGAAGCGACCTGAACAGGCTTTTCAGCTTCGGCAGGTTTGGCCGCTGCGGTCTGTTCTGGCGCCGCTGCTTCGGCGGGCTTTTCTTCCTTTGCCGGTTCCTGCGGCTTTTTCGCGGTTTCGGCAGGAGCCGCTTCCGCTGGCTGCTCTGCCACTGGAGCCGCTTGAGGTGCAGCGGGCTTGCTGCCGCCGAACATGCCAAAAAGCGATGTGCTCTTCGGCTGCTGCGGGGCGAGGGCTGCTACCTGGGTCTGCTGCTGCTCGGCGGGTGCGGCAGTTGGGGCTGGCTTCGCCTGCTCCTTGTTATTGGTGTTTGCCGCCTCTGCCACGACGGCGGGCTTTGTTTCCCCGGGCTTGGCTTCCGCCTTTTTCTCCTCCGCAGGCGACGGCTTCGCCGCCTCGGCTACGGCTGTCTGATCGGCTGCGCTTTGCAATGTGTCCGCAATCACGGAGCCGTCAGAGGCGGAGGTCATCTGCAGCGGCTTGCCGTCAAGGCCTGTGCCGGTCGACGTGCAGGACGTGACAAGAAGCGCAAGCAAAGCCACGCTGCCTGATAGAAACCTGCCGGAGGTCCGGTGTGTAGAATGTGCAAATTTCAACAGTCTGCTCCAGCTCGATTTCCCTGACCAGTTTGGCGACCCGGATTCGCCGGGCCTACCTGGTTTCGGGAGATCGGCTCTCCCGTGCGAGGCTGACGTCACGTTCAGTGGCTGATCGTCCCCACAGCTCCCGACTGTTCGTGCCGGGAAAGAAATTCAGAAATATCAGCGAGTTATGATAGTCACTTCAGAGCAATGACGGCCATTCCGCTGTAATGGACAAATCACCTGTTCGGCAATTCGTTACCAATTTTTAAGTTTTTTAATCGCCGAGTGCAACTATTGATGCGCATCTGGCGTTAAATGACTTCGCGTCCAAGGCGGGAATATTCGTTTATAACGAAATATTACTTTGTGTAACCTTTGGTTACATTTCCCTTTCCTGCTGGGATATCGGATGGTTTGGAGCAGCGCTTCGGCCTTCAACGCAAGCCGAATTTCCGATTTGCATCACTCACTTGTTGACAGGATGCCTCGACTTGGTGCTATCCCTTGCCAATTGCTTTATCTTTGTCTGGCGCTGTGACCAACGGCGCCTTATGCGGCATCAACCGGGAACAGAAACATGACCAAGCGCACGCGGCAGATCGCCAACCTTTTGCTGGCAGCAACAGCGGCGGCGATGCTCACGGCATGCGCGGGTGGAAAAGAGTTTCAGGGTACGCCGCAGGAAGGCGCTTCCCGCACCGGTGTTTTCCCGACATTCGGCCATATGCCGAAGGCTGCGACCACGCAGATCACCGCAGAAGAAAAGCAGCAGCTTACCACCAAGCTTGATGCCGACCGCACGCGTCTGGCGGCATCCAGAACCGGCGGTGCGCGGTTCACGCCCGCCGAGGCTGCTGCCCTGCGCAAGCAGGCGCAGCAGGATACGGACGCTACCCTGAAACAGATCGAAAGCGGGGAAGAGTAACTCTCTTCCTTGGTTTTTGGCGCGCATCTTATCCGAAAACCGTTAAACTTTTCGGGATGTGCTCTAGAGACGAAATCCGCATCCTTTGACGCGGCAACACGTCTCGACCCGATTCGAGAACAGGTGTATAGCTCCTTTGCGGCGCATGCGCGCCATTACGTTCAACCCTCCACTGGAACAGGATCATGTCGGAAGAATTCCATAAAGTCCGTCGTCTGCCCCCTTATGTCTTTGAACAGGTCAACCGTCTGAAGGCATCGGCGCGAGCGGCGGGCGCCGACATCATCGATCTTGGCATGGGCAACCCCGATCTCCCGACTCCGCAGAACATCGTCGACAAGCTGTGCGAGGCCGTTCAGGACCCGCGCGCGCATCGTTATTCGGCTTCCAAGGGCATTCCCGGTCTGCGTCGTGCGCAGGCGCAATATTATGCGCGGCGTTTTGGGGTGAAGCTCAATCCGGATACGCAGGTCGTGGCCACGCTCGGCTCCAAGGAAGGCTTCGCCAATATGGCGCAGGCCATCACCGCGCCGGGCGATGTGGTTCTGTGCCCGGACCCGACCTATCCGATCCACTCCTTCGGCTTCATCATGTCCGGCGGCGTGATCCGCTCGGTGCAGGCAAAGCCGGACGAGAACTTCATCCCGACGCTGGAGCGCGGCGTGAAGCACTCGATCCCGAAGCCGATCGCGCTGATCCTGAATTTCCCGTCCAATCCGACAGCCTATGTGGCGACGCTCGATTTCTACAAGGACGTCGTCGCGTTCGCCCGCAAGCATGACATCGTCATCCTGTCGGATCTTGCCTATTCGGAAATCTATTTCGATGACAATCCGCCGCCATCGGTGCTGGAAGTGCCGGGCGCCATGGATGTGACCGTAGAGTTCACCTCCATGTCGAAGACATTCTCCATGCCAGGCTGGCGCATGGGCTTTGCGGTCGGCAATGAACGCCTGATCGCAGCGCTCACCCGCGTGAAGTCCTATCTCGATTATGGTGCGTTCACGCCTATTCAGGTTGCGGCGACTGCGGCGCTGAATGGAGACGGATCGGACATCGCCTATGTGCGCAATGTCTACAAGCAGCGCCGGGATGTGCTGGTCGAAAGCTTTGGCCGTGCAGGCTGGGATGTTCCGCCGCCTGCTGCGACCATGTTCGCCTGGGTTCCGATTCCGGAACGCTTCCGTTCGCTGGGTTCGCTCGAATTCTCCAAGCTTCTGGTCGAACAGGCGGATGTGGCCGTTGCGCCCGGTATCGGCTTTGGCGAGCACGGCGACGATTACGTGCGTATTGCGCTGGTCGAGAACGAGCACCGCATCCGTCAGGCCGCGCGTAACATCAAGCGTTTTCTCTCTGCAAAGCATGAGAACCTGCAAAATGTGATTCCGCTCGACGGTCGTCGCGGATAGTCTTTAGAAATCGCCACGGACGGCAACTCGCCGCCCGTGACATCCCACCTGATAGCCACTCCATACAGAAGGTCGAAATAATGAGTGATGCATTACGGATCGGCGTTGCCGGCCTCGGCACCGTTGGTGCTTCGGTGTTGCGTATCCTGCGTGACAAGTCCGAAATGCTCACGCGCCAGTGCGGCAAGCCTGTTACGGTCACGGCGGTCAGCGCCCGCGACCGCAACCGGGATCGCGGCATTGATCTTTCTGGTATCAATTGGTTCGACGATCCGGTCGAGCTGGCCAAATCTGCCGATATCGATGTTTTCGTGGAACTCATCGGCGGCGAGGATGGGCCGGCCCGGGCTTCAGTCGAAGCGGCTTTGCGCGCCGGTCGCCATGTGGTCACGGCCAACAAGGCGCTGCTGGCGCGGCACGGCGTTGCGCTTGCCAAGATCGCCGAGGATAAAGGCGTCCTTCTCAATTTCGAAGCGGCGGTGGCGGGAGGTATTCCGGTCATCAAGGCAATGCGTGAATCGCTGACCGGCAATACGGTTTCCCGCGTCTATGGCATCATGAACGGCACCTGCAACTACATCCTGACCCGGATGTGGGAAGAGGGCATTTCGTTCGAAGCCTGTCTCAAGGATGCGCAGCGCCTCGGCTATGCTGAAGCCGATCCGACCTTCGATATTGAAGGCAACGATACGGCGCACAAGCTGGCGCTGCTGACCAGTCTTGCCTTCGGCACGCAGATCGCTGCCGATGATATTTATCTCGAAGGCATCAGCAATATTTCGCTGGCCGATATTCGCGCCGCCGATGAACTCGGCTATCGCATCAAGCTTCTGGGTGTCGCGCAGAAGACCGATACAGGCATCGAACAGCGCGTGCACCCCACCATGGTGCCGACCTCGTCGGTTATCGCGCAGGTGCATGGCGTGACCAACGCCGTGGCAATCGAAACCGATCTTCTGGGCGAGCTTCTGCTTTCCGGCCCCGGCGCAGGTGGCAATGCGACGGCATCAGCCGTGATCGGTGATGTTGCCGATATCGCCAAGAGCCGTCCGGGTTTCCAGCATGGGCCGGTGTTCGGCACGCCTGCCAAGGCGTTGCAGCCTTACAAGCGCGCCAAGATGCGCAAGCATGCGGGCGGCTACTTCATCCGCCTGACCGTGCTTGACCGTATCGGCGCTTTTGCGGCCATCGCCAAGCGCATGGCTGAAAACGACATCTCGCTGGAATCGATCGTGCAGCGCCCGCCGATGGATGATGCAGCAAGGGAAGGCGTCAAGACAGTCATTCTCGTCACGCATGAGACGACCGAATCGGCTGTCAAAAAGGCGCTGGAAGCGATCCTCAAGGACGATCATCTGGTCGACAAGCCACAGATGATCCGCATCGAACGCGCCGGATAAAGCATGCCTTCCCAAAGCGGGCAGCGGTTTGGGAACAAAGACATGCGTTAGACAAAAACCAGAACGCACTGCACTTTTGGCGCGTTTTCTGGAAGGCCTGCCACTCTTGCAGGTTCAATTCACCTTTGTTATGAAAGCCGGGTCGGAAACGATCCGGCTTTGATTCATTTGAAGAGACAAGAACAGGAAAAGGAGGGCTGTATGATGTATGTGACGCGTCATGATCATCACCGTCAGCATGGCCCCGGTTTTGCCCTGCATAAATAACTTGTGCAGGGCGGAAAAAGACGAGCACACTGTCTTATTCTGCCTTTTCCTGAAGGCGCGGTCATCGATCGCTGCCGGACATTCGCCAGCACATTGATGCATACCGCGGTTTGGAAACCGGGCATTGGTGCGTGGCAGAATTGAGCAGATTGCCATGTCTCTTGTTTCTATCCAGAATCTTTCGCTTACTCTTCATGAGCCACTTTTTGCTAATCTCGATCTCGTCATAGGCGAGGGCGAGCGCCTTGGTCTCGTTGCTGCCAACGGGCGCGGCAAGACCAGTCTCCTGCGTCTCCTTGTCGGGGAGGGCGAGCCGACGCTCGGCACGATCACGCGGTCGCGTGGATTGAAGATCGGCTATGTCAGCCAGTATGTGCCGGAACAGCTGTTTGGCCGGACATTCTATGATCTCGTGCTGGATGGTCTCGACGAAGAAGCCCGCGATTATGAAAGCTGGCGGGCCGATATCGTTCTGGACGACCTGCGCGTTGCCGAAGAATTGCGACAACTCCCCGTGCGCCAACTCAGCGGCGGCTGGCAGCGGCTCGCGCTTCTCGCCCGCGCATGGGTGTCGGAGCCCGACGTTCTCCTGCTCGACGAGCCGACCAACCATCTGGATCTCGAAAAAGTGCGGCAGCTGGAAGACTGGCTGAATGCGCTGCCGCGTTCGGTCGCGGTCGTGGTCAGCAGTCACGACCGCGCCTTTCTGGATGCGGTGACGAAGCGGACGCTGTTCCTGAGGGCGGAAAAATCACCGATCTTCACCTTGCCATACAGTCAGGCGCGGGTTGCTCTCGATGAAATCGACGCGGCGGATGCCCGGCTGTTCGAAAAGGACATGAAGACAGTCCAGCAATTGCGCAGGCAGGCCGCAAAGCTCAACAATATCGGCATCAATTCCGGCAGCGATTTGCTGGTGATCAAGACCAAGCAGTTGAAAGCGCGGGCCGACAAGATCGAGCAAAGCGCCAAGGCAGCCCATGTGGAACGCTCTGCCGGCAAGATCATACTGAACAGCCGCGGCAGCCACGCCAAGGCGCTGGTTGTTCTCGATCAGGCCGAAATTACAACCCCCGACAGCAGGCTGCTCTTTAAGACGGGGCAGCTCTGGATCAACCCGGGCGACCGTATCGTCCTGCTGGGCGCCAATGGCATGGGCAAGACCCGTTTGCTGACGCTGGTGCGGGAGGCCATCCTTGCGCCGGACCGCGCACAGGCCGGTATCAAGGCGACGCCTTCGCTGGTGCTCGGATATAGTGATCAGGCCTTGTCGGAACTGCGTCCGGAATGGACTCCTTTCGAGACGATTGCGAAACGTTTCGATATTGGCGACCAGCGGACGCGGTCCCTTCTGGCCGGTGCGGGCATGACGCTCGAGATGCAGGCAAAGCCGCTTGAACGCCTGTCCGGCGGGCAGAAGGCACGGCTGGCCATGCTGGTTCTGCGGCTGACCAATCCAAACTTCTATATCCTCGATGAACCGACGAACCATCTTGATATCGAAGGTCAGGAAGCGTTGGAGGTGGAACTGCTGCGCAATGAGGCAGCAAGCCTTATCGTCTCGCACGACCGCAGTTTTGTTCGCAATGTCGGCAACCGGTTCTGGATGATCGAAAGAAAAAAGCTGGTCGAGGTGGAAAGTCCGGAGTTTTTCTTTGATGCTATCGGAAGCTGAATAGTTCAACATCTTTCGGTTGTTTAATAACTTCCGGCCAGGTGTGAGTGTTCACATCCGGCCGGGAGGTGAAACGAACCGTGTATTGCTTAAATCGATTAAGAGTTTGAGCGTACAATGTTTTTGGCTTTCCCGCCCTTGCAGGGGGCGGGGGACTTTGACAAAAGGTTTGCACAGTGTCGCTATAACAGGCGGCAGTCGCGGGCGTGATGCGCCCCATCCACGCAATTCGAATTCAGGACTTTGTTCAAATGGCCAAGACCGCAGAGCAGCAACCCCACGGACTCGATCGCATTCTCACACTCGAACTGGTCCGCGTGGCCGAGCGTGCAGCAGTGGCGGCGGCGAGGCTGCGGGGCCGCGGCGACGAAATGGCTGCCGATCAGGCCGCCGTCGATGCCATGCGCCAGGAACTGAACCGCCTTCCGATTGCCGGAACGGTGGTTATCGGCGAGGGCGAGCGTGACGAAGCGCCGATGCTCTACATCGGAGAAGAAGTTGGCACCAAGCAGGGGCCGGACGTCGATATTGCGCTCGATCCGCTGGAAGGCACGACGATCTGCGCCAAGAACCTGCCGAACTCGCTTGCCGTGATCGCGATTGCCGAGAAGGGCAACCTGCTTTACGCGCCTGACGTCTACATGGAAAAGATCGCCGTCGGTCCGGGTTACTCGAAGGGCGTCGTCGACCTCGATGCCAGCCCGACGGACAACATCATGTCGGTCGCCAAGGCGAAGGGCGTGAAGCCGAATGAAATCACCGCCTGCATCATGGATCGCCCTCGCCATGCGCGTCTGATCGAGGAAGTGCGCGCGACGGGTGCCGCAATCCGCCTTATCGGCGACGGTGACGTGGCCGGTGTGATGCACACAACCAATCCCGACGAGACGGGCATCGACATCTATATCGGCATTGGCGGCGCGCCGGAAGGCGTTCTGGCAGCGGCAGCCCTGCGCTGCATCGGCGGCCAGATGCAGGGCCGTCTCCAGCTCAATACCGACGAAAAGATCGCCCGCGCCGCCAAGATGGGCATCGCAGACCCAAAGAAGGTCTATACGATGGAAGAAATGGCCAAGGGCGACGTGCTCTTCGCCGCGACCGGCGTGACGGACGGCAACATGCTCTCGGGCGTCAAGTTTGCCCGCGATTATATCCAGACGCATACTATCGTGATGCGTTCTTCGTCGCAGACTGTCCGTGAGATCAAGGCGCGCCATCAGGATCTGTCGAAGTTCTAGGACCTGTCGGTCCTTCGTTTAGTTCAGTTGGATCAGCGTAAGTTTATCAAAGGCGGCATTGCAGAATGCCGCCTTTGTCTGTTCTGGTTCAGGTTTTTGGCTGAGGCTGCAACGCCTTCAATACAAGTCGTGCGACATCTGCATGAATGTCAGCACGCGGACGAGTGGCACCATCACTGCAAATGGGGTCTATTTCTCCGGCGGCTTTCAGATGTTCTGCGGCGCCTTCCTTGCATTCGGGCAGAAAGCTGAAATGGGTGGCGCCAACGACAACCGCATAAGTTCCTTTGGGCGTGATCGATGCCAGCTTATCGGCCACCACTCCCGGAGGAACGGTCTGGGTTTCGCCGAGATTGATGAAGGTCATCGGAATTGAAATCGATGCAAGGCTCTGTTCATCGTAGGCTTGCGCAAGACCGGGATCAACGATGACAGCTGATGTAATGCGGCGGTCGAGATTGGATTGCTCGAAGCGGTTCCTGTCGATTGAGCGCAAATCAACCTTGTCGACCTTGATCTGCCCGCCATTTCGATAGCCAACGCCACCGGCGTACCATGCGCAATCCCATTTGCTGTAAGCATCGCAATAGCGGGCATAAGCTCCGAGATTGGCTCTTGCGCCTGCAATTTCCATGGCGGCAGCACCGCCGAGCGAGAAGCCGAGAACGCTGATCCTGTCCTTGTCGATTATTGCGCGCCACGACGGGTCCGTTGTCATCGTATCGATCACCGCCGACAGGTCCCCGGTGCGCTCCCAGATTTTCGGCGTGTCCTGCGGTGTGGAATCGCCACTGGTTGTACCGGGGTGGTTGGGGGCTGCGACGATAAATCCGGCTTTGGCCAATTCAGTTGCCAGCCAGGTCATGCTCTCAAAACGACCGCCGGAACCGTGAGACATGACAAGCAACGGGAAGTTGTCTTTTTCCGGTGTGGCATTGATCACGGCCGGAGCACCTTTGAAAATAATATTGTCGCCGATCAAAGTAGCTTTGCCACCGGCCGCGGCTGGATACCATATACCGACTTTAAGCGTGCGGCCTGTTTCCGCATTGGTGAAGTTGATCTCCCGCTGGCCGACCTCATGAGCCTGACTGGGGGCGGCGACGAAAAGGGCAAGAAGGAATATGACGGTATGATAGGGGAACATGACGGTCTCCGCTGATTGATGGAACAGGGAGACCGTCACCTGTTTTCACACGAACGGCGTCCCTGATCATGATTCAGGTCGTTTCGGATCACGATTTGGGCCATGATCGGCTGTCTGCGTTTCACTCGTGTGTGTTTTATGATTTTCATTCCCTTGCCTTTCGTTTCCTCACTTTTGATGCTTCTGCTGATGGCCGTTCTGCTGCATCGGTTCGGCTGGCGCGGAGCGAACCGACCTTTCCTGCTCGTGTTGGGATTGTGCGCGTTGCAGTCGCTCATTGTCGGTTTGCGCTGGGGCTACGGGATTACAGAACTGCGCTTTGTTCTGCCTGTTGTGGCCAGTTGCCTGCCGGGACTGACGCTGATGAGTTTCAGAAGCCTCATCCATCAGGCGAAAGCAGACGAAAACGTTCTGGTCTGGTTTCACGCGTTGCCGCCATTCGTCATTGCCGCAATGGTCTACTTCGCGCCGGGTTTGATCGATGCGGCGCTGATTGGGCTTTACGTTGGCTATGCGCTTGCCCTGCTGTTGCTTGGGCGCTCCGGCCCCGATGCCCTGGATGCGGCGCGCCTCGATAGTGCGGTGGCAGCTCATCGGGCTCTTGTCATTGCCGCTGCATCCTTGTGCTTTTCCGCCTTGTTCGATCTGATGGTGATGCTGGATTTCGAATGGCGGAAAGGCGATTACTCGGCTGCGATCATCGGCAATGCCAATCTGCTCGGCCTGTTCCTTATCGGCTTGACCGCGCTGACGGCAGCTCGCGCCAAAGCTGCGCCAGAAGCGGATTTTGAAACGACGCCATCGGCGCCGGATGCCGAAATAGATCGCAATGTTCTGGATAAGGTCGAAGCGCTTTTGACTGAGCAAAAGCTCTTTCTCGATGAAAATCTGACGCTGTCGCGGCTGGCTCGACGGGCCTCCATTCCGGCGCGCCAGATATCGGGCGCCGTCAACCGGCTGACAGGCCAGAATGTTTCCCGTTTCATCAACGATTATCGAATTGCCGAAGCTTGCCGTCGGCTTGAGAAGGACGACATTTCGATAACGACCGTCATGTTTGAATCCGGGTTTCAGACCAAATCGAACTTCAATCGCGAGTTCCGGCGGGTGACGTCGCTCAGTCCTGCCGACTGGCGCGATAAAAATCGTCCGGCTTGACCGTCTGCCGCCTTTTGTGTCTTTAGAATCTCATGACGACAGAGCGCTTTTTCCTCGGAATAAAACAATCCGCAACCGGGCAGAAATGGGTGGACCGGCTTGGCCTGCGTGAGGCCAACACGGCCCTTGCCATTGCGCAGCATCACGGCATTACCGATCTCGTCGCGCGCGTGCTGGCCGGGCGGGGTGTGTCGGTGGAAGGCGCGCCTGAATTTGTCGATCCGACGTTGCGCAATCTCATGCCCGATCCGGCGACGCTCACCGATATGGACAATGCGGCAGGGCGCATTGCTGATGCCATTCTGCGCCGCGAGACCGTGGCCATTTTCGGCGACTACGATGTGGATGGGGCCTGTTCCTCCGCTCTGATGGCGCGTTTTCTCAAACATTACGGCATTCAGCATTCCATCTATATTCCCGATCGGATTTTCGAAGGTTACGGCCCCAATCCCGATGCCATGCGCGATCTGGTCGCCAAGGGCGCAACCCTGATCGTCACAGTTGATTGCGGCACCAACAGCGCGCCATCCATTACAGCCGCGAAGCAGGCAGGCGCCGATGTCGTCGTGCTCGATCACCATCAGGTCGGTGGTGATCTGCCGGAAGATGCCGTGGCTATCGTCAACCCGAACCGAGAAGACGATATTTCGCTGCAAGGCCATCTCTGCGCTGCAGGCGTGGTCTTTCTGACGCTGGTGCAGGTGACCAAGATATTGCGGGAGCGCGGCAAGGGGCCGGGTCCGGACCTGCTTTCCCTGCTCGATCTCGTGGCGCTCGCCACGGTCTGCGACGTGGTGCCGCTGACGGGCGTCAATCGCGCTTTCGTCGTGAAGGGGCTGCTCGTTGCGCGGTCACAGAGCAATGTCGGCCTTGCGGCGCTTGCCCGCGTCTCGCGGATTGGAGAGCCCCTCAATGTCTTCCATCTGGGTTACCTGATCGGGCCGCGTATCAATGCGGGCGGGCGCATCGGCGACGCCGGACTTGGCGCGCGACTGCTGACATTGGACGATCCCGTCACGGCAGATCGCATCGCTGTGGAGCTTGACCGGCTCAACCAGGAGCGGCAGGCCATGGAAGCGGAAATGCTCATGGAGGCGGAAGCGGAAGCCTCGCTGGAAATCTCCGGTGGTGCGGGCGCCTCGGTGATCGTGACGGCAAGCGACCGCTGGCATCCCGGCATTGTGGGGCTGCTCGCCTCACGGCTGAAGGAAAAGGCGCGGCGGCCGGCCTTTGCCATCGCCTTCAACGCCAATGGCGTTGGGTCGGGCTCCGGTCGTTCCATCATGGGGCTTGATCTTGGCAAACTGGTTCGCGGGGCGATGGATCGTGGGCTGCTCGTCAAGGGCGGCGGCCACGCCATGGCCGCCGGTATCACCATCGAGCGCGGCAATCTTGGCGCGTTGCGTGCCTATCTTGAGGAAGAATCGGCGCATATCGTCTCGCGCCTGCGGGAAAATCAGAGCCTTTCCATCGATGGCGCGCTGGCCGCATCGGGCGCCACCGTATCGCTTTATGAAGCCTTGCAGAAGGCTGGGCCCTATGGTTCAGCGCATCCGCAGCCCATATTGGCGCTGCCGCATCACATTCTGGCGGATGTGCGGGGCGTCGGGCGCGATCATGTGCGTGTTACATTGCGTGGCGCAGATGGAAAACGCGTCAATGCCATAGCGTTCCGGGCGGCGGAAGGCGATCTCGGACGCTTCCTGTTCAACAATATCGGCCAGAGCGTCCATGTCGCAGGCAATCTGTCGCTAAACCATTGGAATGGCTCGGTCACTCCCCAGATCCAGATTCTGGACGCGGCTTTGCCAATCTAGAGCGTTTCCGGGCCATTTGAAATTCTTCAGTTTTTTGTCTTCACGCTCTTGTGAAGGGCGGGGGCGAATTCCCATATGAGCACTTAAACATTCAGACATGACTCTAAGTGGGAGAAACCGATGCCGGGTTCCGGAAACCGCCTGACCAAACTGACAGCTGCAATGGTGCTTGGGCTGATTGCCTCCTTTGCTGCGGTCGATTTCGCCGAGGCTCGCCGCGCGGGCGGTGGCGGTTTCGGCAGCCGTGGCGCGCGCACCTATTCGGCACCCGCGCCAACCCGCACCGCGCCTAACAACGCAGCTCCCATCGAACGTTCCATGACGCCCAATACCGGCGCTACACAAACCAGCCGCCCGGCGGCGGGCGCAACGCAGAATGCTGCTCAGGCGCAGCGTTCCGGCGGCATGTTCGGCAATTTCGGTCGTTCCATGCTCGGCGGTCTTCTCGTCGGCGGCCTTATCGGCATGCTGCTCGGCAACGGCCTTGGCGGTCTTGCCGGCATGTTCGGCCTGATCCTGCAGGTTGCCGTGATCGCGCTCATTGCCATGTTCGTCATGCGCATGTTCGCGAACCGCCGCCAGCCGGCAGCGGCAGGTGCCGGTAATTCAGGCGCGCAGCCCTTTGGCGCGGCAAAATCCGCCGCTCCCCAGGCCGGGCCGCTGGCGGGTTTTGGTAGCCGCACCCCATCGGTAAACCCGTTCGAGACAAAGCAGGAGGCTGCTCCGGCTGCCCCGGCCGTTGAAGACGAGCCGATGGATGTCGGTCAGGAAGATCTGGACCGCTTCGAGCAGATGCTTTCTGAAGTCCAGACAGCCTATGGCCGTGAGGACTATGCGGCGCTGCGCAAGCTTGCGACCCCGGAAGCCATGTCCTATCTGGCTGAAGAGCTGGGCGAGATCGCTTCCAGCGGCATGCGCAACGAAGTGAAGGACGTCAAGCTTCTGCAGGGCGATGTTTCCGAAGCCTGGCGCGAAGGCAACGCCGAATACGCAACCGTCGCGATCCGCTATTCTGCAATCGACGTCATGCTGGACCGCAATACCGGCGCTGTCGTTGAAGGCAATCCGAATGAGCCGGTGGAAAGCGTCGAACTTTGGACCTTCACCCGCAAGGATGGCGGCGAATGGCAGCTTGCTGCCATTCAGGGAACGGAATAACCGTTCAGGATCGAAAAAAGCCCGGTCTCGCGACCGGGCTTTTTGTTTTATGCATGTCTTTGTTACCAGCTGCCGATGTTTTCGGCGGAAGCCCAAGGCTCCTGTGGCGACAGACGTTCGCCCTTCTGGATCAGTTCGATGGAAATGCCGTCGGGCGACTTGATGAAGGCCATATGACCGTCACGGGGCGGGCGGTTTATGGTGACGCCTGCATCCTGCAGCTTCTGGCAGGTGGCGTAGATGTCATCGACCATATAGGCCAGATGGCCGAAATTGCGGCCGCCCGTATAGGTTTCCGGGTCCCAGTTGTAGGTCAGTTCCAGTTCCGGCGCGCGTTCCGTCTTTGCCCGGTCCGTATCGGAAGGCGCGGCGAGAAAGATCAGCGTGAAGCGGCCCTTCTCATTTTCAGTGCGGCGGATTTCTTCGAGGCCGAGTTTATTTACATAAAAATCGAGAGATTCATCGATGTCGCGAATTCGGACCATCGTGTGCAGATAGCGCATAGTCTTTTCCTCGGCTGTTGTAATTCATGGGCTGACGCTCGGAAAACGCATGGAATGCCGATTGGTTCGGCGGGGATATCGAATCCGATGTCGGAGACCGAACGTCAAGCTATCACCCACAGAACAGGGTTCAAGAATTTTGAGCCGCAGATGTGACCGGAAATGTCCCCGGACCCTCATTGCCAAATCGGCGACCGGCCATATTTGAAGTGGTTGGCCGGTTGCGAGGGCTGCCGCGCGGGAAAAGTAACCATGAAGTTGTGAAGTGTGTGGTCTTCATGGGGACTGACACAAGTTTGGACTTGCCGCCTCCGGTTAAGGAAGTGTTATTCTTTGGACAAGAATCAGGTCGGAATCGCAATGGAAGAACAGAGGAGGGGCGAACGCATGGCGGACAAGTCTGTGTCAAATGACCAGTTTCGCAGCCAGCACGCCTCGGAAGAGCTGGGCGATATCATCGAAATTTCGGGCCATATCAAATGGTTCGACGTAGCCAAGGGCTACGGCTTCATTGTTCCGGACCAGCCGGGCCTTAATGACATTCTTCTTCATGTGACTTCACTGCGTCGCGATGGCTTCCAGACCGCTCTGGAAGGTGCGCGCATCGTCTGTGAAGTCCGGCAGGGCGAGCGCGGCCTCCAATGTTTCCGCGTGCTGTCGATGGATACCTCGACCGCCGTTCATCCCGCGCAGATGCCGCCGCAGCGCACCCATGTCACCGTCACGCCGTCGAGCGGACTTGAGCGCGTGATCGTGAAGTGGTTCAACCGCACCAAGGGGTTTGGTTTCCTGACGCGCGGCGAAGGTACGGAAGATATTTTCATCCATATGGAAACGCTGCGTCGTTTCGGCATGATGGAACTGCGTCCCGGTCAGGTGGTGCTGATCCGCTTCGGTGAGGGCGACAAGGGCCTGATGGCTGCTGAGATCCATCCGGATATCGGAACGGCAATTCCTGTTTCTCACTAGAGCATAATCCGGCCGGAGTGAAACGAAGGCGTTCAAGTTTATGCTTGATATAGAAGAACGCGGAGCGTCCATCTGATCCCGTCAGATCGAAGCGCGTTCTGGAGTGCGGCTGTTCAAAGTGCGCCGGCTTTACCAGATCGCTGTAACAAGCAGGTGAGGGCGCGGCGTGGCTGTTCGCGCGGTCTTGTGATCATCCCATCCCGTTGATAGGTTCCGGCTTGGTTTCATTCTTTGAATAGGCAGGTCATGGGCCGCATTTTTCTTGCTTTTGCATTTGTTTTTCTCGCATTCACCGCTCAGGCTGATGAAGCACAACCGATGAGGCTGCCGGTCGACAAGGAGCCGCTGACATTCGTCACCGCCAACGGCAACAAGGTGAATTTTGCGCTTGAAGTGGCGGATACTGACGACGCTCGCGTTCGCGGCCTGATGTGGCGCACGGACTTTCCCCGGGACCGGGCGATGATCTTCGTGTTTGGCGAGATGCGCCGCGTCATGATGTGGATGCAGAATACGCCGTCGCCGCTCGATATGATCTTCCTTGATGACAAGGGACGCGTATCGGCCATTCACGAAAATGCGGTGCCATTCTCCGAAAATATCATTTCATCCGAGGTTCCGGCGGCGTATGTCGTGGAACTTCTGGCCGGTACGGTCAAGCAAACCGGCATAAAGCTTGGCGACAGGGCCACCCACCGCGTGATTTGCGGTGTTTGCCGGTCCTGATCGCAGTCAGGTGTTCCAGCTAAAACGGAACCGCTCTGTCTATCTGTTTTACGCATTTTGCTGATGCAAAGGCTTCGCACCTTGGCTCGGAAATGCTCCAAGAGGAATAAGGAATTGAGTGCCCTCGATATCGAATATTTCGAACATGACGGCCTGCGCCTGGCCTATCGTCAGGACGGTGAAGGCGATCCGATCCTGCTCATTCACGGCTTTGCGTCGTCAAGTCTGGTCAACTGGGTTTCGCCCGGCTGGTTCCGAACGCTGACCGAGGCCGGATATCGCGCGATTGCCATCGATAATCGCGGGCACGGGCTTTCGGCGAAGCCCCATGATGCGGACGAATACACGCCGACCAAGATGGCGGCGGATGCGGTCGCACTTCTCGATCATCTCGGCATCGAAAAGGCGCATGTCATGGGCTATTCCATGGGCGCGCGCATCTCGGCATTTCTGGCGCTGGAACATCCCGAGCGCGTTCACAGTGCCGTTTTCGGTGGCCTTGGCATCGGCATGGTCACGGGCGCGGGCGACTGGGAGCCGATTGGCGAGGCGCTGCTTGTCGAAGACCCGACGACGATCACGCATCCGCGTGGCCAGATGTTCCGCAAATTCGCCGACCAGACAAGGAGCGACCGTATCGCCCTTGCGGCCTGCGTGATCACCTCCAAGGAACTTGTCCCGGCTGCCGCGATTGCGCGCATCATGCAGCCTGTTCTCGTTGCAGTCGGCACGACCGACGATATTGCCGGCAGCGCACAGGAACTCGCCGATCTTCTGCCGAATGGACAGGCGGTCGACATTCCGGGCCGCGACCATATGCTGGCCGTTGGCGACAAGGTCTACAAGCAGGCCGTGCTGGCGTTTTTGAAAGAAAACCCGCTTTGACGGGAGTTTGATCCTCAGCAAAGCGCGCGGCTTGGAGCTGCGCCAAACTCGGCGGTGTCGAGGCAAGGCATTTTAAGCCAATCCCCCGGACAACCGGGGATTGCTATTTGCAAGTACGCATTTCCGAACGCAAAACCGTTTCACACTTTTGCTGGAAATGCTGTATGCTGCGCGCCGAACTCGTATTGCGGTGCGGGGACAGAGCGAAAGCACGGCTGTCTCTTCCCTCGCGCGGTGCAAAACTGGAGTATGCATATGTCCGTTCGCACATCAGCGAAAGCGACCCCCGGTCTGGGTCAGGTCGATCCTATCTGGCATTCCATCCGTGCCGAAGCGGAGGAAGCGGCCAAGAATGATCCCGTCCTGGGCACGTTCCTCTATGCCACGATCCTCAACCAGCCTAGTCTGGAAGATGCGGTCATGCATCGCATTTCCGAGCGTCTCGGCCATGCCGACCTGAGTGCGGATATTCTGCGCCAGACCTTTGATGCCATGCTGGATTCCAATCCAGATTGGTCGCAGATGGTCCGCGTCGATATTCAGGCGGTTTATGATCGCGATCCGGCATATAGCCGCTTCATGGACCCGATCCTTTATCTGAAGGGTTTCCATGCGATACAGACCCACCGCCTAGCGCACTGGCTTTACCATGAAGGCCGCAAGGATTTCGCCTATTACCTGCAAAGCCGTTCCTCATCGATCTTCCAGACCGATATTCATCCGGCGGCGCGGCTCGGCAGCGGACTGTTTCTCGATCATGCGACCGGTCTTGTCGTGGGCGAGACGGCCCTGATCGAAGACAATGTGTCGATCCTCCACGGGGTTACGCTGGGCGGTACGGGCAAATCGAGCGGAGACCGTCATCCGAAAATCCGCCATGGCGTGCTGATCGGCGCGGGGGCGAAAATTCTCGGCAATATCGAAGTCGGCCATTGTTCGAAGATCGCAGCCGGATCGGTGGTTTTGAAACCCGTTCCCAACAATGTCACCGTCGCTGGTGTGCCTGCCCGGATCATGGGCGACACGGGCTGCGCGGAACCTTCCCGTGTCATGGACCAGATGCTGGGCGACGGAATCTAGATCCATTTTCCATCACTGAGGCCAACCGATGTCAGGAAATCGGGCCGCTTGCTGGTTTTCTCCCGCAGGCGGCCTATATTGTGATGCAAGCGGCGATTAGCTGGCCACGCCCCTTGGGATAGTCGATGTCAGGGGTTTACATAAGAAAATGCCGGGTGCAATAAACCGGCTCAATTCAATATCAGGAGAAGCCGGTTGAAACCCGAAGAACTCAAAAAACTGGATGCCTATTTCAAACGGACCTTCAACAATCCCGGCCTGCAGGTCAAGGCACGCCCGCGCAAGAACGACTCCGCCGAGCTTTATCTCGAGGACGAATTCCTGGGCCTGATCTACAAGGATGAGGACGAAGGCGAACTCTCCTACAATTTCTCGATGGCAATTCTCGACGTCGATCTCTGATCGGCAGCGGCAAGCGCGTCGCAGACGACGCCCATGCCCATGCAGGAATGCTCTTGACGCCCTTTCCCATGGAGAGGGCGTTTTGTTGTTGAAACACGCTTGCGAGGATGCATGAAGATCATTGCCGCCGCTCTGGCCTCGTCGGCATGCTGAACTGAGCGGTAATGAAATCTGCGACTGATTTCGGTACGACTTCATGAAATTCCGCTTTTCACTCACCGTCCTCCTGATCGGCCTGTCGTTTCCGGCGCGGGCAGAAGTTCTAGGCACCATCGAAACCGAGCAGGACGACGGCTCCCTGTCGGTGATCGAGATTCTGGATGAACCTCCAACTGTCGCTAAATGCGATGGCGCACATGCCGCCGCAGCCTATGTCAAGAAAAACAGCTTTTCCCTTCCCGTTGGAAAAGGATGCTGGAAGCTGCTCGGATCGGCAGAAATGATGAAGCTGGAAATCGTTCTAAGCGCCACCGAGGAGCATGTCATGAGCGGGGTTCCGTTGAACAAGGTCAGGTCCAGCCAAGAGGGACAACGAGCATTTCAGGAGTTGACAGGCGAACAGGAGCGCTCGAGACAGCCGATGCTGCTCCAATCCATCGATTGACACCAGCAAGCCAGGATCGAACGGCTCTCCGGGCCTTCGGCACTCAATCACGCTCGTCCGGAATCAGTTGGCGCGTTTGCCATCAAGAAGATGAGTATCGGCGAAATCGACGACCGCCTTGTCCAGTGACTTCCAGTCGCCCAACATGGATCGGGGGAATCGATAGAGTATCTGCAAGTCGCGCCCGAACTGGACGTCGCGTTCGCACGAATTGAAGCTTTCTGCCGCGCTGTCGGCAAGGCATCGTGCGACAAATTCCGGCTTGCCGCTGCTGGTGTCGGAGAGCAACAGCTCCTCGCCCTTGTAGCCGCTGTTTTCCAGAAACCGGTGTACCGTCAGGTTTCCGGGAGCGGTTTCTCCGTCGGGTTCTATCAGCTCGGCGTAGATCGGCAGGTAACGCCCGCTCATGTCGCGGGACATGGTGCGCTGCTCGATGGACATGAAAATCAGGTGCCGTTTCGGGGTAAGAAGGTTGAAGATGGCGCGGTCGCGTTCCGTATAGCCGGTAAGCCCCGGCCAGCGGGCATAGAGATCGAGGCGGCCCGTCACTCCGTCGCGCCGCTGATTCGAAAAGCGGATCATATTGGCGGGAATCGAGAGGACATTGTTGTCGATGATGATCTCATAAGCCTGCGTGCTGTCGGAATGACCGCCCCGGGCAATCAGCGGACCGAGCAGACGCCCGCCGATATTCACGGCGATCGAAAGGAGGACCAGCGCGACAACGGTCAACAGCAGCCAGCCGAAGAGGCGGTTGCCCATTTTCGAGGCGGTGTAATCGGGTGCTGTTTCCATTTGGCTCGAATATCTGTCTTCTATGGTTAACAGAGCGTGAAACCGTGCTTGTCTGGCGACCTGAAACGGCTTAGCGATTCAATATCGAGTTTGCTGATGGAGGAAAGCACATGCCGATCTATGTTTATAACGGGCACAAGCCGCAATTCGTGGATCGCAGCAGCAACTGGATCGCGCCCGATGCGACCCTGATCGGCAAGATCGTCGTGGGTGAAAATGCCGGATTCTGGTTCGGCGCCGTTTTGCGGGGCGATAATGAGCCTATCACCATCGGCGACGATACCAATGTTCAGGAACACACCATCATGCATACCGATATCGGCTTTCCGCTGACGGTCGGGGCGGGGTGCACCATCGGGCATCGAGCCATACTCCATGGCTGCACGGTGGGTGAAAACACACTGATCGGCATGGGCGCTATCGTTCTCAATGGTGCGAGAATCGGAAAGAACTGTCTGATCGGGGCAGGGGCGCTTGTCACCGAGGGCAAGGTAATACCGGATAACTCGCTGGTCGTCGGTTCTCCTGCAAGGGTTCTTCGGGAACTGGACGAGGCGGCGGTTGAAAAGCTGAAGGCTTCGGCAGAGCATTATGTCGAGAAGGCACGGTCCTTCATGCGCGGCCTGGAACCTGCGTGAAATGAATAAGGACGGGGCCAGAGGGAGACTGGCGGCCCGTCCTTCTTCAAGTTTTCTTTTTGATCAGTTCTTGATGCTGCCGACGAGCAGTTCTCGGTCGCCCTTGATCGAGACCCAGCTGCCGGTGTTCGTGGTCGACTGGCGCTTCAGGTAGGTGTAGTCGGTCTTGTTCCAGGCGAGAACGCGGGTATCGAGATTGTCGAGAATGAAGTCGCCGCGGTCGGTGCGGACGGTCAGGACGGCGTGGCCTTCGCCATTCGGCTGTCGAACCACCGTGAAAAGCAGGGTGTTCGCCGGAATGCCGAGCGTCATCAGTTCGCGGCGCTTCAAAAGCATGTAGTCGTCGCAGTCGCCCACCGTTGTCGGATATTCCCAATATTCCTCGCGGCCCCAGGCTTCCATGTCGGTCATCGGCGCGATCTTTTCGTTGACGCTCGCATTGACCGTGATGATCTGTTTCCAGATTTCCGGGGTCAGCTTCAGCAGGTTGCTGTTGCCGCTGGTGATATTGCATTCGGACTTGTACCGGTCGCAGAATTCATAATGGCCGATCGGCTGCGATGTGCGCTCGCCCGTCGTCATCCACGGGGAATTGGAGGCGGGGGTTGCAGCTTCGGCCAGTCCGATTCCGAGCAGCACCAGGATGGCTGCAATGATGGTCTGCTTCGTCATTCTTTTGTCTCCCTGTTGGAGACCAAGATGACTTAAACAATTTGAAGGCACGCAAATTTAAGCGCGAAAATGCGAGTTAAATTCGATTAAAAGTGCAAATAACGCTGAAACTTTTTGTCAACGGACGGACAAATTCAGGGCAGATCGGGCTATTTTTGTGGCTTTTTTTGTGATTTCGGGCGTTTCGCGGTTTGCCGTTCCGTAACCTTGACGCGCATTCATCTTTTGGACCGATGCTTTCAGCCGAAAAGATTGTCCAGTGTTGTGCTGGTCTGAATGGTGGCGAATTCGATTGCGAAACCATCCTGGAAATGACGCACGACGGTTCCCCGGATCGGCCCGAGCATGACACTGCTTTTGATCGGGGGCTTGAACTCGCTTTCGATTGCCGCACCTGAAAGCGAAAGGTCGGCGATACGACACAGCCTTTGTGTGCCGTCGGCAAAAGTGATGTTCTGCCGGTTCTTGTGCGGCACGACGCGTTCGTGACGGCGGTCTTCGGGCAGGGCAAGCTCGTGCTTGTTGGCAAGCCAGGTCAGCTGTGCCGAAAGCTTGTCCTTCTTCTGTTCGGACGTGGCCAGAAGAATATGGAAGCCCTCGGATGTCACCTCATGGGCAATTCCTTCGATCCGCCCCACATGGTCGATATAGGCGATGATCCGCTCACCGTTGCGCGGCGTCGCTATGCCGCTCATCAGGGCCGTGCCGGGCGACATACGCTTGATAACACACGGAAATTCGCTGCGATTTTCCAGCATGTAACGACCGTTGAGATCGACATTCACGGCGTTGAAGTTTTCCTGCCGCACATTGCTGGCAGTGGGGGCCGCAGCAAATCTGTTCATCAAAGCCGATCCATTTCGAATTTGTCCGCTTCACTATCAGGCACATTACAGCACGGACTGATAAAGAGAAATCGCGATTGCGACCTGTTTCAGGCTTTGCCGCCCTTGATGACGCGCAATTTCGGCGCTGCATGCGGTTCCGTCAGGCGAATATTTGTCCACTCCCGGCCTGTCCGGGGTGCGTTCACGGTTACGGCTGCCGATTGCCACAGGTCGTCCGCGAGAATCAGATCGGGCGCCACCGGCTCGATCGAATTCAAATGGCCGAGCACGATTGGGTCGGCGCCGACCCACGTGACCGAATCAAGCACAGCGATGCTGCCGAGAATGCTGATCTGGCCGTCCGCCGCTTCAAGCGGGGCTAGGAACATTTCAAGCCCCAGGCTGCGTCCCGACATGCTGATTCCAACATGCGAGATCAGGGCAGGGATCTCGAGCCCGCTGACGTTTTGCGAGGTTTCCCGAAGTGCGGCACGGTCGCGTTCGGACCAGAGCGAGTGGAACCGCGTGTTCTTCAGTTCGCGTCCAAAAAGGGTGCAGATGCGCGTTCCAGCCAGACGGAACGACAGGTCCCCATGCTCTCCAGCCTCGAGGAAGAAGAGATCGGACAGATGACGCCCCAGCTTGCGCGGCTCGATCCGCTCGCGCATCGGCGCGCGAAAGGTGCCGCGTTCCGTGCGGGCCAGTCGCTGCCATTCGCTGAAAATCGCGATCGTACTGCGGTGTTTCATCATGCGCCGTTGGTTTTTCCGTTGCACGCGGAGACAGGCTCCGCTGGTGGACGCATTAAAATAGTATTAACGGGGAGGATGCCAGTTTAACCCTTTGTTCATCCACCGGGCTCGTCCGTTAAGGTTAACAATAAGTAATGGTTGCACTGCTTTAAAAGACGCGCTTTGATAAGGCATCAGACGAAGCCTTTGACTTGGTTGGCGTTTTTCTGAGCTCCAGATTTAATTCCGCGAAATATTCTGTTCGCGGGCAGGCCGACCGGGTATCTCCGTCGGCCTTTATTTTTAACAGATTCTGCCCTATCTAGATGCTTCCACCCGATGCAAGGGACCGACCTGGCCCGGTTGTCGGCGTGCAAGGATGAGAAAGCAGCAGTTCATGAGCGTTCCCCAGCCGGAAACGGACGGCAGTAACCGCCGGTCAGGCGGCAGCGAGCCGATCTTCAATATACCCGGCGTCGTTCTTGCGCTTATCGGCCTGTGCGCGGCGGTGTATGTCTATCAGAACTATCTCATCAGCGAGCAGCAGAACTACGGATTCATGCTGAACTTCGCGCTCATTCCGGCGCGATTCTCACTTGCGGGTGGCTTTACCGATCCGACCGCGCTCTTCACGCTCATCAGCTATTCCTTCATGCATGGCGGCATTGCGCACCTGGTCGTCAACATGATCTGGCTCGCCGCCTTCGGTTCTCCGCTGGCGGGCCGTATCGGTACCGGACGGATGATAGTTTTCTGGATGTTCACCTCGGTTATCGCCGGTCTGACCCATTATGCGATCTATCCGGACAGCATTTCACCGCTGGTGGGGGCTTCGGGAGCGATTTCGGGCATGATGGGTGCTGCGGCGCGCTACGGCTTCCGGCGTATCGGCCACGGACGCAAATCAGAATTTGCGGGGCCCGTACTTCCGGTGGGGCTCACCCTGACGCTGAAGCCTGTCCTGACCTTTGTCGGGGTCTGGTTCCTGATCAACATCATTACCGGTATTTACTCGACTGGCGGTGCAGACCTTTCCAGCATCGCCTGGGAAGCGCATATAGGCGGCTTCATCGCCGGTTTTTTCGGCATTTCGCTGATGGACCGCCCGCGCAGTTACGATGCGGTTCTGAGGCGCTAGGATTCTGGCTCAGAAAGCCTTTTTCCCCATTTGATGCCACTTGCTAATCCGACGTTCAAAGCGCACCATCATGGAACGTGGTGGGAGGAGCTGCGTTCTGCTTCATATGGCGCTGAAACGTCCGAAGCAGCGAGTGCTAGAGCTGTTCCCTTATTAGAGAACAGTCGAACCGCTCTAGCTCTTTGTTTTAAGCATTATCCGACGCAAAACCGCTTCGCGCGTTTGCCGGAAATGCTTTAATCTTGGAGGGACTTTGGCATGACCGTAAGATCGATTCTCGAGACAAAGGGCAGGGATGTGGTGGTTATCGCGCCTGCCGATACGCTGTCCCACGCTGTCGCCATGCTGAACAAACACAAGATCGGCGCGTTGGTGGTGTGCGACGAGGCCGGTCGAATCAAGGGCATCCTGTCTGAACGCGATGTCGTCCGCGCCGTTGCTGCGCAGGAGACCAAGGCCATGAGCATGCCCGTCGCCGAAGTCATGACGGCAAAGGTGCAGGTCTGCCGCGAACATCATACGATCAATCAGGTGATGGAAATCATGACACGGAGCCGATTCCGCCATATGCCGGTGGAAGAAGGCGGCAAGCTCGTGGGAATTGTTTCAATCGGTGACGTGGTGAAACGACGCATCGAAGATGTCGAACGCGAGGCGGAAGATATCCGCACCTATATCGCTACTGCCTGAGCGACCCGACTTTGGGCCATTCTCCCGGATGGAAAGGCCAGCCGGGAGAGTTTTTACAGGCGAATCAACTCAACGTCCGCGGAGATAGCACTCGGCAGCGTAAAGCGAGATTGCAGCCGCATTCGATACGTTGAGCGACTTGATTTCGCCCGGCATGTCGAGGCGGGCAAGCGCGGTTACCGTTTCGCGTGTCTTTTGACGCAGGCCTTTGCCTTCCGCGCCGAGCACGAGAGCGATTCGTTCGCCTGACAAGGTGGCTTCCATTTCCAGTGGCCCCTCCGAATCAAGCCCGATGGTCTGGAATCCGAGGCTATGGAGTTCCTCAATCGCTTCGGCCAGATTGCGCACCTCAATATGAGAGATCAGTTCGAGGGCACCGGAGGCCGCCTTGGCGAGGACGCCGGTTTCCTGTGGGCTGTGGCGGCTTGTCGTAATCAGCGCTCCTGCACCGAAGGCTACGGCTGAACGCATGATGGCGCCGACATTATGCGGATCGGTCACCTGATCGAGCACGAGCAGCAGCGGACTGTCCTGCAGTTCGGACAGCTTTCTGGCGCGCAACGGCTCCGCCTCGATCATGACGCCCTGATGGACGGCTTCCGAACCGGTTTCCTTGTCTATATCGCGCGGATCGACGATTTCGACAGGGAAGGGGAGAGATTCGGCCTCTCCGATTTCGAGCCGTGCGAATCCGTTTCGTGTCGCCAGCATGCGCAGTATCCGGCGTTCCGGGTTTTCCACGGCGGCGCGGACCGTATGCAGTCCATACAGACGAACCGTTCCTTCGGTCACGGCACTTGCCAATATGGAAGGACGCTGCGGCTTGCGCGGTGATTTGCCTTCCGTTCCGGCCTTCTGGTCGCGATGCTGGCGGCGCAGGCGTGCATAATGAGAATCTTTTGGTGTGCGGGGTGAATTTTGATCGGTCATGGCGTGCTTATAGCTCTTTAGCAGTGCGGAAGATAGCGGCCAGCCCTGCAAATGCTATCAGGCTGTTCTGATTGCAGAATAATTTGCAAAGCCCGCGAAACCGGGCCTTTCTTCCCGCATGAACGGGCGGGAGAAGGCAATGTTTCCACGTCGTTGTGAACAGACATGCATTCTTTTCGCTTTTACCCTGTTGACAGGGGATAAGCTTATCGTCATAAGGCCCCTCGCGGATCGACGGCTGGCCCAACAGTCAGCCAGAAGCCCCGCGGAAATGCCTAGTCGCTCGACTCTGCTGATAGTGATATCTGGAGGGATGCCCGAGTGGTTAAAGGGGACGGACTGTAAATCCGTTGGCTATGCCTACGTTGGTTCAAATCCAACTCCCTCCACCACTGTCGGATCAGAGTTAAGAGTGCGCGGGTATAGCTCAATGGTAGAGCAGCAGCCTTCCAAGCTGAATACGCGGGTTCGATTCCCGCTACCCGCTCCAAATTTTTCCGAGCGGTTTGGCGTGTAAGGAATCATCGACGGGCGGTTCGCCGTTCCGTTTTGGCATAAATGCTGGCCCGGAAGCCAAGAGGCTTTTGTGCTGGCGCTTGAGCGGTTCTAGAACAAAGAGAACAACGGCGATGGCAAAGAGCAAATTCGAACGTACGAAGCCCCACGTTAACATCGGCACGATTGGTCACGTTGACCATGGCAAGACGTCGCTGACTGCAGCGATCACCAAGTTCTTTGGTGAGTTCAAGGCGTATGACCAGATCGACGCCGCTCCTGAAGAGCGCGCCCGCGGCATCACGATCTCGACGGCTCACGTCGAGTACGAAACCGCAAACCGTCACTACGCCCACGTCGACTGCCCCGGCCACGCCGACTATGTGAAGAACATGATCACCGGCGCTGCCCAGATGGACGGCGCGATCCT
>NZ_JBHEEV010000005.1:0-65035 GCF_041930145.1 Brucella ciceri
TTGCAGCGCCAGCCTACCAAGCGATCGATCGGTGTTTGAGACAAACCGCCCGGGAACTGGCTATCATCTTCTGACTGTCGGTGTTGAATATGTCCGGCTTTCCATAGCGAGCCAGCGCTTCCTCGACCGCTTCGATACAGAAGTCCGCCTCCATCGTGATCGATAATCGCCACGACAGAACGCGACGGCTGAACCAGTCCACGACGGCGCAGAGATAGACAAATCCGCGAGCCATCGGAACATAGGTCAGGTCCATCGCCCATACCTGATTGGGCCGGGTAACCGCCAGCTTGCGCAGGAGGTAGGGATAGATTTTGTGACCTGGCGCTGGTTTTGACGTGTTCGGGCGACGATAGATCGCCTCGATACCCATCTTCTTCATCAGCGTGGCGACGTGCAGCCGCCCAGTTTCCAGGCCTTCTCCCTTCAAAAGCCCTTGCAACATCCGACTTCCCGCGAACGGATATTCGAGATGCAGCTCGTCGATCCGGCGCATCAGGGCAAGATCGCCATCAGATACTGGACGCGGCGAATAGTAGACGCTGCCACGGCTGAAGCCGAGGAGCCTGGCCTGCCTCACGACCGACAGCTTGTGCTCGCGGTCGATCATTTCTTTCCGCCCAGCAATCCCGCCTTGCCGAGCGCACTGGATATCGTAGCGGGGTCCGTGGCCCCAGTGGGGCCGCGTAAGCCCCAAGCGAAGCATCGTTCTCCAAGGTCAGTTCGCCGATCTTGGCGTGAAGCGTTTTCACATCGATGCTCGGTCCGGCCGGCTCCGCCTTCGCTTCATCGCCGAAAACGCCTGTCGCCCCATCAAGGAGCTGGTCTTTCCACTGCTTGATCTGATTGGCATGCACGTCGAACTGCTGAGATAATTCCACCAGTGTCTGCTCACCTCGGATCGCGGCAAGCGCCACTTTTGCCTTGGAAGCCGGGCTATGGCTCCGGCGCGGTCGTCTCGTCATGGTATCTCCTGTTCCTGGCATCTAAGCCAAACTCAGGCAGAAATTCCACTTATCCGAGCTGTGCAGATTTCCCGAGCCACCTCTCTGCGATGTGAAGGCGACATTGACCAGCGGGATGGCTTGGTAAACGAACAATAAGTGGAGATTAGGCTGGGTTTGCAATCCTGTAGGGAGCGCGCTGACGTTCATTATGGCTGGCGAACCGGCCGCCTGGGTAGGACTCGTGCCACGACAAACTAGGCGCCTCGCTTGCTGCCCCGGGACATGCTCCGCAATGTCCTGATCGTAGCGGTTGCGAACAATTCACTCTGGGCACAATACGCTAAACGATGGCCGGAAATTAATTGATTGCCATTCAAGATTCTTCGCAGCTGTTTTCGGCTAAGTGCGATATGGGCAACTGGCACCTACTGTGAGAGGTGCAGAAAATGCATCAGCAACCGTGGAAACCCACAATTTATTAGTAGAATTTCCTCGTTAGGTTGGTTTATCTTGGCTCCATCAACTTCGTGGGGGCGTCGTTTGCAGAAATCCAATCAATATGATGCATCAGGATCGCTAGCCGGTTATCTTTTTCAATGTCGGCTCGCTCTACTGCTTGCGATCCGTGAGATGAAGATTAAACCTAATTGCCATATCTCGATCGAAAAGTTCGACGATATAGCTTTCCATGAAGAAGATCTCGCGCATTGCGTCGTCCAAGCCAAGCATCATATCGGTCCGAAGGACGTCACGGATAACAGTGTCGATGTCTGGAAAACCCTTCGCATCTGGATTTCACAACTAAAGGCAGGCTCCTTTTCGAATGCCGATACGCGGCGGTTTCTCATTACGACCGCGACAGCGCCTGATGATGGGGGCCTCGCCATGCTACGCGCCGGCTGCGGACCTGCGGAACGTCAGATGGCAAGACAGCGACTGGCAACGGCCGCGCGCACATCAACCAACAAAACATCGGAGGCGGGCCGTAACGACTTTCTAGCCTTAACCGATGAGGAAGCCGATGTGTTGCTCGCCACAATTACCGTGGTGGATGGCGCGCCAGATCTGCACAACGTTCTCGACGAAGTCGAAGGCGAGCTTCGCATCCTGTCGGCCAGTTCCGCCGACAAGGTCGCGCAATCGCTCGAAGGCTGGTGGCTTGGCGCAGTTGCGAAACGCCTCGTTGGCTCCGAGACATCCGATATTCCGGTCCAGCACATAGCAATCAAGGCACAGGAGTTCGCCTCATTTTACGGACCGGTTGGCCTTCCTGTGAGCGATCCCAGCGAGTTCGGCGAGCGGCCCTATTCGATTGAGGACGAAGACGAGACCTACGTCAAGCAGATGCGTCTAATCCAGCTGTCGGAGACGGCGATAAAGCGCGGAATTCAGGACTTCTATCGGTCGAACACTCAGCGATCAAAATGGGCGAGAGAAAACCTGCTCCTTGACGGCGACGTCGCACGATATGAGGCAAAGCTCCAGGATTCCTGGGAGCGCAAATTCGAGGAAGAGTGTGGCGAAGCCCACACGGCCGATGATGCTTCGAAGAACGCGATGGGGCGAAAAGTATTTCACTGGGCAAGCCAGCAGCAGATCGAATTCCGCAATGTGATCGAGACGTGGATCACGGCGGGATCATTCCATGGATTAGCTGACCGGGTGAAGGTCGGATGGCATCCGAATTACATAGATCATCTTTCGGTCGGAGTTGATGATGCCTCGGCTTGATACCTGGGCTCGACGCCCTCCTGAGGAAGCAAACCTCTTCGGCCCCTCGTTTCTCTGTGCGCTTTCGCACGAATTTTTACGCGGCTTCACCAAGGATGGCCGTGATGGAGCGTCGCTTTTCCTGCTGATTATTGCGCTATCGACCGCCTTGCATCGAAGCAGCCGGGAGCGGCTGCCTTATTCGACGGTCACATCACTATATGCGTGGATTCAGGATAACGAGGATCTGCTCATCGGATTCGCGTCGAGAGCGCAGAACCTGACGCCCTATTTGAAAGAGAGCGTGCTCTTCGGGTTCGCGACAAAGACGATTACTGTCGACGATGAGGGAAACCTTCGGGCCGGCGAACGCCGTGCAACTTTTCCAAAGTCGTTCTTGGACGACACCACTGCAGAAACTAAAGAAATCATAGATAGATCAAAGTTCATGGGTAGATGGCTTGCAAAATCCGGATCTGAAACCTCCATCGCAGCGGCGTTGGGAGTACGTCCATGAGTTTCATTATCAAGGCAATTGTCATCTATAGCCACGTCGGCGAACAGCAGATCGTTCCGTTTCGTGAAACCGGTCTGAATATTATCACAGGCAAATCCAAGACCGGCAAATCGGCGATCATTGATATCGTCGACTACTGCCTTGGTCGCGGTAGCTACAATGTCGCCGAAGGAACAATCCGCAAGAAGGTGTCATGGTTCGGTCTGCACATTGCCAAGGGCGAGGACGAGGTATTCATCGCCCGTGACAACCCAGGTCCGGGCGCGGGCACGGGTTCCAAGGTGTTTTTCTGCCGCGGTCAAAACCTCGCCTATCCCTCCCTTGATGAGATAACGAAAAACACCACCGAGGAGAGCCTCAAGGAGTTCGTGACGCGATTTGCGGGGATCCAGGAGAATGAGCACCGACCAACTTCAGGCACCCGACCGCCATTGGAAGCAGATATCGGACACGCGCTTTTCCTTTGCTTCCAGAAGCAGAACACCATCGCCAGCCAGGACCAGCTCTTCCATCGGATGAATGAGCAGTTCCTGCCTCAAGCGATGAAAGACACCCTCCCGTATTTTCTCGGTGCCGTCGATGAAGATCATTTCCGGCTTTTCGCGGAGTTGGACGAACTCCAAAAGAAGTTGCGGCTTCTAGAGGCTCAGCAGGCTAAGCACGTGCAGGCAGTTGATGTCAGCCGGTCGCGATTGACGAGGATTCTGAACGAAGGAAAGAAGGTCGGACTGATCCGACAGGACTATCAGGCTGTGGACGATAGTGTTTTCGCCTTCCTGGCAAGGATCGGGGAGAGCGCTATCGATCAACCCGACCTCACATCCGATTTCGGCGAGACCATTGCGCGCCTCCGTGGGGAGCAGAGCACGCTTCAGGAGCGTCTGGGAGATCTCAATCAGGACATTCGAGCCGCACGAGCCTTTTTCTCCGACCAGACCGAATATTCCCGCGAGGTCAGCGAACAGCGATCCCGCTTGAAGAGCATCGAGCTGTTCAACTCCGACATCGAATCGCCGGACCAATGCCCCTTCTGCGATTCGCATCTGGAGTCCCCTCTTCCACGCGTTACGCAGGTCCGGGACTCGCTGCGGCGGGTCAGCACCCAGCTTGATGGCCTTTATCGCGACAATCCCCATATCCAACGGCATATCGCTGATCTCGAAAGCAAGATTGGCGAAGCCACCGACAATCTGAAGCTGGTTCAAAGGGAACTCCAGCGCGCTGTCCTCGATGATGAGGCCGCCAAAGCCCGTCAGGACCTGATCGTGTCGCGCGGCCGCTTCCTTGGTCGGCTCGCGGAATTTCTTGAAGCGATGGCGCCGGATCGGGACGATCTGGAGCTTGCAGCGGAGATCGAGCAGATCAAAGGCTTGATTGCTGCGGTTCGCTCCCGCATCAACAGCGACGATATAGAATCGCGACTGCAGACGATCCTGAGCTTCATCAGCCAGAAGATGACGGACTATTCCGAGCTGCTTGACCTGGAACATAACGGCAGCTCGCTGCGATTGGACGTCAAGAAGCTCACGGTGGTCGCCAACACTGTTGATGGCCCAATCCCATTGAACCGAATGGGAAGTGGCGAAAACTGGGTGGGCTATCACGTGCTCAGCCACCTTGCGATCCACTGGTGGCTTCGCGAACGGGACCGCCCCGTACCTGGCTTCCTCATTTTCGATCAGCCCACACAAGCCTACTATCCGCCGGATATCTCGGAAGGCGGACTCGAGCAGATTGAAAAGGATGCTGACAGGGCTGCCGTCAAAGCCCTATTCAAGCTGATGGCCCATGCTTGCCAAGAGATCAAGCCGGACTTCCAAGTAATCGTTCTTGATCACGCGCACCTCACTGACGATTGGTTTGAAGACTCTATCGTGAGGGAGTGGCGGGGAGATAGCGCACTCGTGCCATATCATTGGCCTGAAGGATAAACGATGCCCGAAATTCTCGTAAACTTTAGTTTCGATTTGTCCGACGATCATGCTGCGGTTCTCGCTGACACACTGGGCTGCGCCCAAGAAGATGTAGGAGAAATTCTCCAGCTGTATGCGCCGGCAGCCCTAAGAGAATACGTTGAAATGTTCGCTGGCCAGGCCCTTACAGGGGTGGCAGATATGCGCGAGCGTCGTTTGGCGGAAATCCTACGTGCGTTGCCTACCGAAAGCTTCCCAACAGACGAGCACATCGCCCGTCTGTTTAATCTTACGAGTTTGCAAGGCCGAGCGCTTCTGCGGACAACGCTATCCCGACATCGGGCGCGTCTGAAAGAAACAATGGAGGCGGCGGCCCGCCGTTTTATCGCAGCTTGTGAAGGTGAAGACGGCGCTGAGCGAGTCGCACGGTTTCCAAACGCTGTAGTGATCGAAATGCTCAACGCTCAGCTGTCTGCAGCTGTTGCCCCGCGCAGCCCGATTAGGCGTAAGCCGGGGACTTTTGACACATATCTTGTGGCAAATGGTGCCTTCATTGAACTCCAGAATCTTTATCCATGAGCACTTCAAATCATTTGTCTGACGCCATATCCGCGGCAAGCCTCGTACTGGCCGTCCTTACCGCTCTCTACACTCTCTGGCTACCGGATGTAACAGCTGCACTTGATCTAAAGCCCGCTGCCGACCCTGACGATCGAGGACCTCAACGAGCGAAGATTGTGAGTGCTATACTGAGTAAGGCTTTGCCGCTTGCATTCGCGGCCCTAGCTTCAATCGCAATACTGGCACCACGAGGGGCGGCCATCATCATTGAAATATGGCATCATCACGCCGAGTGGGCGTTTGACGACGTCAAAGCAATGTTCGTGCTCACGCTCGCCCTTACGCTGCTGCTAACTATCGCTTCGGTGAAGCAACTCCTTCGGCTTGTCGCTAAGTATGTTAAAATATTTCGTTCGTAATTCGTGCAAAATCATTCAAAAGCGCCTGGGTCAGACACGTGTCAAATCACTCCCCACGCCCGAAACCGCCCCCTGCCGGTCATTTCGCGCAGATTGAGCTCTTCGACAAGGCGAAGTGCGGCACGGGGCGTGATGTCGAGTTCGGTGGCGATCATCCCCGCCGAAACCAGTGGCCTCGCCAGCACCAGCTCGATGAGTCCCGGCAGATTTGACGAGGCCCGCCTGCCCTTCAGCCGCCGTTCCAGCATCTGGCGTGCCAGCAGCAGCCGGTCATGCTCCTTGAAGCCGAGCTCGATACCGGCCAACAGCCCGTCGAGACTGGCGAGTAGCCGGGTATCAAAATTGCGATGACGCCGCCGTTCGACACGGATGGTTTTCAGGCCGGCATTGAAGGCGAGCAGATGCGCCTTCGTGGTCAGACCTTCGCGCCGAAGCAGGGATGCGGCCAGCAAGCGGCCAAGCCACGGCGCCCGCTGCAAAACCGCGAGCTCGTTCCAGGCATCGAGTGCCAGGATGGCCTGCAGCACCGGCGGAAAATCGCTGATCGAACGTAACACCGTCCGCCATTCGTCGAGCCGTTCCTCTTCATCCCAGTCGGGATCGCGGATCAGCGGGTCCGCCTCCCTCCTCGGCAACCACTCTGGCTCCTTCGCCCTGGCCAAAACCGTTTCGGAGCGTGCCAGCACCGCGTCGATGGCGTCGAGATCAACGCCGGGCAGGTCGAGCCCGTCATCCAGACGATTTTTTCTCCCCTCCCCGTTCCGATGCTGCCCATCGACCGTCGCATTCGGCACCACAGCGCTTTCGAACTCCGCGGCGATGCCCCCACCAGGCGATGGTGCAGGCCACGCCTGCCCGCCAACCCGAAGGCTGCGCAAACCGTTCGGGCTCAGCGCCCAATCGGGCGCCTGCGCCACGATGCGTCGCCTTGTCTGCAACACATCGCGGGCAATGGTCAGGGCGTGGCTCGGTGAGCGGATATCGCGGGCTGCTTCATGCAGGACGAGATCTTCCATCTCGACGAGTTCGCCGTCGAGCCACAGCGAGGCGCAGGCATCGGCAAAATGCAACCGTTCGATCAGCCCTGTGCCGACCGGCGAAGAAGCAAGACGCTCATCCAGACGCGCCAGGGCTTCACTGGCACGGGCCAACGATGACAGCAGGGTCTTCAGAGGCAATTGGTCGAGATCGTAACGCATTGAATTTATTGTAAACAATTTTTCAAACGGACACCAGAGAATATTTACTGTCCGGCACTGGCGATGGTGTCGGGATGGGCTAATAACCTCCGATAAGTACCTCTTATCGAAGGTGATGTGTACGAGGCACTTGTACGTGCTGTAAAACAATGGTATCAATGGCGTACGGCCAATTTCGGAGGTCCCGATGCCCCAGACAAGCTACAAGATCAGCGAAGCCCGCAAGAATTTCGCCGAAGTCCTCGATCGCGCCAACCAGGGCGAAGAGATCGTCATCATGCGTGGCAACGAAGTTTACGCCCGCATCGGTCCAGCAGCTGACGGTGGCAAGCGCCCATTTGGCCTGTTGCGCCATCGTCGCCTGCCCGACAACCTGTTCGATACAGTTGATGCAGAGCAGGCGGCGATCGATGCCGGCGACTGGAATGATGATACCGGCGTCTGGCAAGGCAAATCCAACAATAGCGAAAATACGCAATGAAAATCCTGCTCGACAGCCACGCCGTCTACTGGTGGACAATCGGTAGTGATCGCCTGTCCACGAAGGCACGATCGCTGATCGAGGACAAGGCAAATGCTATCCTCGTCAGTGCGGTCACGTTCTACGAACTGGACAACAAGATGCGCCTGAACAAGCTTGATCTCAAGCCCCAGGAACTGCGGGCAGCCGTCACGGAAAGCGGCCTGCAAACACTAGCCATCACCGATCTGCATGCCGAACTTGCAGCAAATTTTGATTGGGAACATCGCGATCCGTGGGACCGGATTCTCGCCGCTCAGGCGCGGCTTGAGCACTGCACTTTCATCTCGACGGATCTGGCCTTCGACGCGATTCTGCATGAGCGCGTCTGGTAAGGGCAGTGGCGGGGAAGGTATTCGTGGACATTGCCGAGGCAGCGGAGCGATTTGAGGAACTGATCGACATCGTTTTGCGCGATGACGAGGTTGTCATCTGTCGAGCTGGCGATCCTATTGCCGCGATCGTGCCAATTTCGCAGAACGGCCAGGGCACATGGGATGAAGTCTGGGCGCTGGCGCTTAAGGGAAGGCCTGCAAACACGCACCAGACTTCGAACCACGATGAACTATATGACGAGAACGGACTGCCGAAATGAGCAGCTCGTCGTCAAGTTCGATTGAAAAACGCACCGAGACTTTAGATACGATAGCGGCTGTTCTGCCGCTGAGCCGCCGCGGCAGGCTCGCCGGGATATTGACGGATGAGGATGTCGAAACGCTGCGTCATCTGGTCAATGAAGGCATGGGCGAAAACACGCTGCGGGCCCTGACGTCGGACCTGGCCTATCTCGAAGCCTGGTCAATGGCCGCAACCGGCAGACCCCTCCCCTTTCCCGCACCGGAAGCCCTGCTCCTGAACTTCGTGGCCCATCATCTGTGGCGGCCGCAGCAGCGCGAAATCGAACCCGAGCACGGCATGCCGTCCACTGTGGAGCAGGTATTGCGCAGCCAAGGCTTTCTGCGTGTGTCCGGACCGCATGCGCCGGCAACCGTGCGCCGGCGTCTGGCCAACTGGTCGACGCTGACCCGCTGGCGCGGCCTGGAAGGGGCGTTTTCGTCACCGGCCGTCAAATCGGCGATCAGGCTTGCGGTCCGCGCCATTAACCGACCACCAAGCCGCAAGAGTGCCAGCGCCATCACTGGTGATATCCTCGGCAAGCTGCTGGCGACCTGTTCCGGCGAGGATCTCACCGCTTTGCGGGATCGGGCCATCCTGATGGTGGCCTTTGCCTCGGGCGGACGAAGGCGCAGTGAAATTGCGGGCTTGCGCGTAGAACAGTTTGTCAAACAGGTGCCTGTCACTGACGACGATGGTTCTCCCCTCCCCTCGCTCGCCATTCATCTCGGCCGGACCAAAACCAGTGGCGCCGATCAGGACGAGATGGTCTATCTGACCGGACGACCCGTCGAAGCCCTCACGCGCTGGCTGGAAGCCGCCAAAATCGACAAGGGCAGCGTGTTTCGCAAAGTGGATCGTTGGGGCAACGTTTCCGCGCGGGCTCTGGAACCGAGCGCGGTCAACCGGATCGTCAAGCAACGCGCGCAAATGGCTGGTCTCGATGCAAGTGAATTCTCCGCGCACGGCCTGCGCTCCGGCTATCTCACCGAAGCAGCCAATCGTGGCATTCCGCTGCCCGAAGCCATGGAACAATCCCGCCATCGCTCCGTCCAGCAGGCCTCCAACTATTACAACAACGCCAAACGGCGCAGCGGGAGGGCGTCGCGGCTATTGTAATGAGAAACTGACCATAATCCATCGCTCAACAGCCTCTCATCTACTTAATAGGAGACGCTTCGCTGTGAGATTATATTGCATAGGCCATGTACTCTGTTGCCAATATACCTTCCCCGCTTGCTGATACCCAGTAATGTGGTTTTCCCTCCAGTTGAATGCCCTCGCGGAACAAGTCCCAACCAGGCGGCCATGTCGCGAGTCCTTTTGAACTGGCGACCCGTTCCCGCTGCAGCCAATAGCCCAGTAGCAGTCAATGCCCCGATGCCGGGAACAGTCATGAGGCGACGGGCGGTATCGTCCGCGTTGGCCGCTGCTTCGATCTGACGGCTCACTTCAGCAATTCTTTGCTCAAGATAGCGAATGTCCTCGAAGAGAGACATAAGCAACTGCCGCATTGGTGCCGACAGGTCGTTGTCCTCATCCTCCAGGACCCTCGGCATGTCCGCCTTGAACTTACCCGCCCCTGATGCATCGCAATGCAGTATTCGAGGCAGAAGGCGCGCATCTGGCATATAACCCTGGTGCGCTGAGCCAGGAGGCGGTCTCGTACCTCGTACTCTATGCAGTGCCTGAACATCGATCTGATCAGACGTACGCACCTCGACAAACCGCATTGTTGGCCGTGTCACGGCCCCGGCTATAGCTTCGGCATCAATGATGTCACTTTTGTTGGATTTGACGAAGGGCTCCACAAATTTTGCAGCAACAATTCGAACTGTGTGGCCAAAGCCTTGGAGCTTCCTCGCCAGCCACGGTGAACCGGGGCATGCCTCTATTCCAACGATTGTCGGCGTAGCTCCTTCGAAGAATTGCAGGACAGTGTCACGCCGGAAAGTCGCCTTTTGTATTGGATGATGACCAGCAGGGTCCAATCCGACGACGTGGAACACGTTCTTGCCAATGTCGACGCAATACGGCTGCTTCTCGGGATTTGTTACGAACGCTCATGACGATCCTCCCTTTTTTGTTCGTCTCCCTTATGTGGGGTGGAAGGACGAGGCGAACCATCCCATTAAGAGCGCTTGTCGACACTATTAAGTCGGATTGGAAAGTCTCGGTACAACGCGCCTGTTCGGTGCTCAAGATTGACCGGTCACTTTATGTCTACAAGTCAAGGCGCGACGAGCAGGCTGAACTGAAGGTCGGGAACAAGAACATCTGTCAGACACGGGTTCGTTACGGGTATCGGCGCGTGCGGGGTGCACCTCACGCGAGAGCATTGGATGGATATGGCTCGATACTCCCTATTATCTAACCCCGAGCGATCCCGTCGGCGAGGAGGCGTTTGCTGTCATTCGTGAAGCAATGAAAGCCGAGAATAGGGTGGGTATATCCCGGCTGGTCCTGTCTCGTCGTGAGCGGGCTGTAATGCTGGAGCCCAGAGGTAAAGGGATAGTTCTCTGGACGCTGCGCTATGGCGATGAAGTACGCGACGAGGATTTATATTTTGCAAGGATCGGCAATGAAAAAGCCGGCTCCGATGCGCTTCCTCTGATTGAGAAATTCATAAAAAAGCAAACACGAGATTGGAGCCCCGACCTGGTTCACGATCCAGTGCAGGAACGCCTCCTCGACATAATCGCAGACAAAAAGAAGTCGCTGAAGAAACCGGTAAAAGCAAAGTCCAAAAAGGCCGAAACGGAACCAGCCACCGGCAATGTCATTAATATCATGGATGCACTGCGGAATTCTCTGAAGAAAGAAACCAGCAAGACGAAATAGGCTTTGGAGCGAGCAAAATGGCCCAGAAGAAAAATCCATGGTCAGATCCCGATCTGGTACGGGAAAAGGACGCAACCGACCCATCACCGGTCGAACCGAGGGACCATCAGGAGAAACCCACGCACGAGCAAACAAACGCGCCGGGCAATCCTAATATACGGGTACCTAAAGAGCCCTACCCTGACCGATCGAAAGATTGATCAAACCAATAATCGCCTTTCGCTGAAACTTTTTGGTGGCTGGCGAGTTGTCACAGATAGAAAAACCCGCCGCAATAAAGAATTGCAAGCCGGTTGCTTCTTTGTCGAAAGGAGATACTCAAAATGAACTCCATTATCTATTTAGTCGGTCTAGTCGTTATCGTGTTGTTCATCCTCTCTTTTCTGGGATTACGCTGATGGTAGATCCAACTATTGTAGAAAACACGAATGATCGCGGCTACGTTGACTGGGCCGCCATCTTCGCTGGCGCCACAGTCGCATCTGGTGTTATGGCTGTCCTCACCACCTTTGCCAGTGGTCTCGGTTTAAGTTCATTCTCCGTCGATGAAGGGGGAGACATAAGCGTAGTTTGGCTCGTGGTCACTGCGCTTTTTATGATCATATCAATGGTCGCTTCCTACATGCTTGGTGGCTACATCACCGGAAGAATGCGGCGACCTGCTGGGACAGCTACACGCGATGAATTGACCGTTCGAGACGGATTAAACGGCCTCGTTGTATGGGGCCTTGGCACAATCATATCGACGCTGTTGCTCGTTAGCGCTATCTCCGGCGGCGCAAAAGCAGTTGGAAGTGCCGCTGAAACCGCTGTGCAGACCGCAGGAACTGTGGCTGGTGCAACTGCGCAAGGTGCTGGTCAATTAGCTGGTGGACTTGCTTCAGGCGCCGGGCAAGCGGTGTCCGGGTTAGCCCAGGGCGCAGGTCAAGCGGCTGCTCCATCCGTTGAACAAATGTTGCCAGAGGGTTTGAAAACAAACCCGTTGGATTACCTCACGGATAGTCTCCTGCGCACGGATGGCCAGGGTAGCTCGGTGGTTGGCCAGGAAGCCCAGAATATGGCGGATTTCCAACGTCAAGTCAGTGGTATCCTCGGAAATCTCCTAAGCACGGGTGAAATCTCCGACGCGGATCGTACATGGCTCACTAACCAGGTTGCTAGTCGAACTGGCCTTAGTCAAACCGACGCACAGGCGCGTGTAAACCAGTCCGTAGAGCGTGTGCAGGCACTGCGCACCGAAGCTCAGGCCAGAGTGGAAGAAGCGAAAAAGGCGATTGCTGACGTTCAGGCCCAGGCTGCAAAAACCGCGGAAGAAGTCAAAGCAAAGGCAGCCGACGCAGCTGAGAAGGCCAGAATAACTGGTATTCTGACGGCGTTCCTCCTTGCGGCATCTGCGCTCGTTGCAGCCGTGGCCGCGTACATCGGTGCGGTCCATGGCGGTCGTCATCGTGACGAAGGCCGCATCTGGGGTGGTTTAGCCTATCGCAGGTAAGAGCGACATTACGCAAGAAGGGCTTCGGAAGAATCCGGAGCCCCATTTTTAGATCAGTCGGCTTAAGATCCAACAGGTGCTCGCGCTGCAAATCGCAGCGAAATCCGTAAGTTCGCTAGCTATAACGGTTAAGTCCATCCACCGCCCAACTTCGCGGAGTTTCAACCGTCTTTAACGTCACAGGTTATGAAAGAAGTCAAAAAATACCATTTAAAGCACGGCGCGCAATCGGCGTGATACCGGGGACCTTGCAGTCTGCCTAAGCAATCGCCCAAACTTTGGAATTGCGCCTGGCAACGGACTTTTCAGATGAGAGTGCGGATCAGTTTTTGGACCTACTTCTGAGGTTAGATCAGGCCGAACAGGGGCGCGACCGACGACGCTGTCCTGATCGACGCGGACAATCTTCTGAAGTAGTTCTCACGGTAGATATCCATTGCTTTGGATTTGGCCAGAGCCTTCACCTCGACTTTCGATACCTTTCGCCCCTCCAGGCGGACAGCGTAGAGAGCGTGATGCCCATATTCGTCGCGCCGCCGGCTCTTTCGGACGGTCGACGTATCCGTCCTCTTCCGAGGAGACAGGCGGCATCGCTTTAGCAAAGGTTCCCTTGGCCATTGTATTCTCCTTATTTTGTCTGTTGGATTGCGTGCCTGAAACTCGATGATGGAGTGAGGACACGAACGGTTTTTCTTGAGGAAACGTCTAGCGGTGGGTTGCTCGACCAACGAGCAAGCGTCATTATCGCCATACGTCCCCTCAAGACAAAGGTAATTCAGTAAATGCTCGTAAGATGGTCAGGCTTCGGAATGGTATCGGTATTTGTGCTGATTGCAGGGATGCTTGGAGCGACTTTCCTACTGCGGCCGTATTTCATGCAGAGCATGGCGCTTCATCCAGCCGCTTACGTCGCCAACGGTATCGGTCTGATCGTCGGTGCCGCTGCAAACCTTTTTGTGGCCGCAGCTTTCAAGAAAATTTCAGCGGACACTTATCACAGCTTCATGGGTATTAGCATGGTTGGGTGGTCGGTGATTGGTGCCGTTGGTGGGGCAGCTCTCGCGGTTTACGGCTGGACGCTTTAAGCGATTTGGCAGCTGGTTGCATATTCCCTGGATTGTGACATGATGAAAACGCGCTGTTGAAGCCCCCGCTTTTCCGGCGCAACCTCGGCAGCCCCCGCGCCGAGGTTTTTTGTGGCAAATTGAACACCACGCTGAAGGCGGAGCAGTCTTGCTAGGAAGCAATTTGGGTTATGCGATGCAGCGCCGATCTGCGCTTACATATTGGATTGGATGACGCCGATATTCGGAGCCGCACGGTGCTATCCTTTTGTCAGGCGATGTGGCACCTTGGAGCGAGATTTCCAGTCAACTCGCACCCACACCGTATCACTCGTGCCGCATCCCGGTTCTGGTGGCTGCGATTGGAATTTCGAGCAGCGAAGCAAGTGATGCGCCATCGTTGAACACTGAAGTGTCTCGGCAGCCTTTAGTAGGATGTTCGCCGCGACACACGCGCAAGCAAGTATTCCCGCTAAGAAGTTATGAGGCCAGGAGACAAATTGTCAGGAAACCTCACCAAGCGAGCATCCGGTAGACCACCATCAGCTGGCTCTGACACCACTGTCCCGTCACCAGTTCTGATTACTTGGATGAAGTGCAACCTACATAGTCATTATGCCAGCACCACTACGCGGACGCTCCGGCTGACAAACAACATTGGGTTTCGCAGTTGGCATTGGCTAGCACAATTTCAGCGAGCTTCCAGCATCTTCGAAGCGTTCAATCCGGAATATGGTCGAATTCCGGCGGAATTAACAATATCAAGCCAGCACCGATGAATAGAGTTCCGGTGCGACTAACAGGAAGTTCGCCAAAATCATCAGGACGTTCTCCCACGGTTTTGTTCTCACCAATAAAAAGCCGGAAAGCGCAGCGCCAACTCTAGCAATCCTCACCGGTAAATATCGTAATCAGCTTCCATTGGTTGGGAACCTCGGCTTCTCGCATAGCCATGCCCTGCATGGGTTGCGGTCGCGATGATACCGGGAGAAAGGCAGTCCCCAATGCGTTCGACGGTTTCCAAACCATGATCCATCCATTGATGTTTCAAGGCTACCAGATCATGCCAGAGTTGATCGTTTGGCAGGCGTGAGGTGACCGGAACCAGCGTCGCACAGTCGATCGTCCGTATTTTTCCGGAATAGGAGCAGGCGATATTGAGCGTATCGTTCGTCCGTCCTGCAAGCTGATGCAGCGGGATAATCTCAACGCCTTTTTCAATCAGGCGACGCTGCACGCGAATCTGTTCGAGCGTGTGTTCTGTCCATGGCGCGACAATCGAGGCAGGAGTGATGAAAGTCACGGATCGCCCTGATGAAGCGATAAGCTCGGCAAGAACGCTCGCCATATAATAACGATCGTCATCGAAGACGACGACCGGACCATCGTTCGCAAGCGCAGCCACGCCGTTTTCGAGCAGTGCATTGACGCCGACTGTCGTCCCCTCTGCGAGATAATCGAGCGGGTCACGATGAACCCGCCCCACACCATCGTTACGCCAGCGCGCCCCTGTGGCGATTGCTATGTGCGGGATGCCAAAGGAAAGAACATCTTCCGCGCTAAGCCGGCTATCAAGATAAAGTTGCGCGTTGGATGCCTGCCGCAATTGGCCAAGGCGCCAATCCCGCACACGGCCCCAGGCAGCAAGCCCGGGAAGGCGGCATTCCTGCGTAACGCGACCACCCCACTCTTGTGTAGCCTCAGCCAGCGCCACCTCCGCGCCGCGCTGCGCCATGGCGCGCGCCGCTTCCAACCCGGTGGGGCCGCCGCCAATAATGAGCACCGATTGCTGCTTCTGCAGGGGCGGAATGATTTCCGGATGCCAGCCCTTGCGCCATTCTTCGCCTATCGTCGGATTTTGCGTGCAGCGCATCGGGGCAACCGTATTATCGCTTGCCGTGCAGATGTTGCAGCCGATGCATTCGCGGATATCGTCGATACGGCCATCGCGAATTTTCGCTGGCAGGAAGGGATCGGCAATCGATGGCCGCGCTGCGCCGATCAGATCGAAAATGCCCTTCTTGATTGCACGCACCATCGCGTCGGGGGAAGTGTAACGCCCTACCCCGACGACGGGTTTCGAGGTGAGAGGTTTTACGAAGGAAACAAACTCCTCCTGAAAGCCTTCCTGCGAGAACCGGGAGGTCTGACTGTCGTTCGACCAATTTGAAAGGTTAACGTCCCACAGGTCGGGTTCGTCGGCCAGCGCTGTTATAACATCGCGTCCTTCACCGTCATGGGTCAGATCTTCCGCGCCCAAAAACTCCTCTACGGCAAATCGCACCGCAATGGCGCATTTATCGCCTACTGCGTCGCGCGTATCGGCAATCACCTCGCGAAACAGACGCAGGCGGTTTTCAAAGCTGCCGCCATATTCATCCGTGCGCTTGTTATAACGGTTAAGCAGGAAGTGCTGCAGAAGCGTCATGTCGTGACCGGCATAGATATAGATGATGTCAAAGCCCGCACGCTTGGCGCGCAAGGCCGCATCGCGATGCCATTTGCGGAATTGGGCTATGTCGCTTTTATCCATGGCGCGCGCCTGAACCGGATCTTCCACATCGACCATAATGTCGGACGGTCCGATCGGTGAAAGTCGCGTCAGTCGGTTGGCGATGTGGATGCCGTTGTGCACGAGTTGAATGGCTGCGAGGCTTCCCTGCTCATGCACAGCCTCCGTGAGCTGGATGAGACGAGGAATGTCCTTGTCGTCCCACAGCCTGCCCTGATTGGACGGCGTTATGTCGGAAGTGGGATGGATTTCGGTTTCCTGTGTGGCAATGACACCCCAACCGCCTTCCGCCTTCATACGCCGCATATGTCGATCAGCGTCGGGATAGCGATGACCCATGCCGCTGCAATGCGGCACCTGATAAAAACGGTTAGGCGCGGTGACCGGACCGATCTTGATGGGTTCGAAGAGTATGTCGTAACGCGGGTCGCGCATGGGCATAATTCCATTGTTCCGGAAAGCGCAGCTTCGCTTTGCCGGTTAATCACTATTGGTTTGTGTTTCACGCAAAGTCTTCAGCCTCCGCTCGACACACTTTGGAGCCTAAAAACGCTCTGCAAGCGGGGGCCAAAGAGATATCCCTGCCGCCCTGTTGAAACTCTCCCTGAGCAGTTCTTTATGCTGAAAGCTATACACAGACGCACTATTATGCAAGTGCATAATAGTGCGTCTCCATGCTTTGCCTTTGCCCTCATATATGCGAGAGATAATCCAAAGGAGAGTTGCGCTTCATGACGAGCCTGTTCAAACGCGCCCCAGAAAGCGAACGCCGACGCGAACTGATTGAAGCGACATTGGAATGTATATCCGAGGTCGGGATTCAGGCCACGACCGTGCGTGCCGTTGCCGCTCGTGCGGGCGTAACAAACGGGCTGATACGCCATCACTTTGAGAACAAGGCCAATCTCATCGTCGAAGCTTATCGTCGTACAATGGAGCTGATCACCGCTTCCAGCATGGCGATATTGGAAGGGCGAGAGGGGAAACCGCATCAGCGGCTATTGCAATTCATCAAGGCAACACTGGAAGGGCAAGCCTCCGATGATCGGATGCTGTCGCTTTGGGCCACGTTCATCAGTCAGAATCGCGTGGATCCGATGATCATGGCGGTGCGCGATGAAAGCTATGCAAACCTTCGCAGGGCAACCGAGCCGCTTCTCGCCGAAGTTTTCACCGCCGAAGGACGCGCGTTCACCCCTGCGGAAATCGAACGCGCCGCCATTTGTGTGCACGCCATACTGGATGGTCTGTGGCTCGAAGCTTGCCTCGATCAGAGGCGCGAGAAAACGGATATGTTTGTGCAGCTTGCAAAAGAAATGATCGAAAAGGTTCTGGACACCTCTCTTTCCGAAGATTGAGCCAAGGTCGATCATTTCGCGATAGGGGCCTGCTGACTGCCTCAAGAAGCTTCCCGTTTCCAATCCCCCTCTAACTCAACACGATACCGCCATCGACGTTGAGGCTTTGTCCTGTAACAAAAGCGGCATCATCAGATGCCAGAAATGCGACCGGCCCAACAACGTCCTCCGGATCGCCGATACGACGCATCGCCGTCTTTTCCTGCCACGCCTGGCGCACGGCGGCATCATCCAGATTGACCCGCCCCATGTCCGTCAGAATAATTCCAGGGCAAATGCAGTTGGCCGTAATCCCATACGTGCCGACCTCCAGGGCCAGAACGCGGGTGAAGCCCATGACGGCAGCCTTCGATGCGGAATAATGGGCCTGTCCAAGCGCACCGTGCTTGCCGCCGATGGAGGCGATATTGACGATGCGACCGTATTTCTGCCGCTTCATGTGAGGAAGCGCTGCTTGAACGACCAAAAACGTACCCTTTGCGTTGACATCAAGCACACTGTCCCAGTGCTCTTCCTTCAGGTGCTCGACATCACCGGCGATCAGAATCCCGGCATTGTTTACGAGAGCATCGATGCGGCCGAACACATCAACAACATTGCTGACCATCGCTTCTACCTGGGCTTTGTTGCTCACATCAGCATAGACGGTCAGAGCCCGCCGGCTTGTGGCCTCGATTGCGCGCGCTACTTCCTGCAAGGCATCCTGTTGGCGCTCGATGTCGTTGATAGCAACATCGAAGCCACGTTTGGCCATGCCGATTGCAATGGCCCGGCCAATACCGCGACTTGCACCGGTAACGAGGGCGATTTTTGCCTGTTCTGTCATTTCATTCTCCCAAAATCAAAGCGCGGTATAGCCGCCATCCACGGCAAGCACGGTGCCGGTCACAAAACTTGCAGCATCGGACGCCAGAAACAGAACGGCATTCGCGATCTCTCTCGGTTCTCCCAGCCGTCCCTGTGGCGTCATGCGCATCCAGGTTGAGAACCATTCCTCATTGCTGCGGCCAGCAAGCGTCAGTTCCGTCGCGGTGTAGCCGGGTGCAACCGCATTGACGCGAACGCCCTGCTTTGCCCATTCCACAGCCAAGGACTTGGTAATGAGGTTTACTCCGGCTTTAGCGGCGTTGTAGGCAACCTGCGGCTGCGGATAGACGACGATCTCGCCGCACATCGACGAAATATTGACGATAGTGCCGCGTCCGACAGCGGCCATGCGCTTGCCGAAGGATTGGGCACAATAAAAGACGCCGTTAAGATTGATGTCGATTACAGCGTGCCAGTCCGCTTCGGATGTTTCGCTCGCGGGACTGTTGCGAACGATGCCCGCATTGTTGACGAGGACGTCCGGGACGCCAAACTCCGCGGCAATAGCATCGGCGGTTCGCTCCACCGCATCGCGGTCGGTCACGTCCAGAATGTACATGCTCGCAGAAGAAGGACGACGGGCATTGAGTTCCGCAGCCGCCTGCCTGGCAGCCGCTTCGTCGCGGTCGGTGATGATGACCGTCGCGCCGGCTTCAACGAAAAGCTCGGCAATCGCACGCCCGATACCCCGCGCGCCACCTGTAATAACGGCGTGCTTGCCGGTCAGTTGAAAATCAGTGAGCATTCAGTCCTCCCGCGACAATGTTTCAGGTAGCCCGAACGGCTTTCAATGCCGGATAAAGCGCCCGATATTGCTGATAGATTTCATTGTAGAGAGCCATCTCGCGCGGACGCGGCTCTATGCGCTTGCCGGGCTTTACCATGGCGGCAATACCCTCATCGATGGTTGCGAAATGGCCTGCTCCATGCGCAGCGAGCACCGCAGCTCCCACGGAAGGCGCATCGCGTGACTGCGGCACACAGACAGGCAAGGCCGCAGTGTCGGCATGGATTTGCAGCCAGAGCGGGGACGCGCTCGCACCGCCGCCGACGGTGATTTCCTGGCCTCGATAACCGGCTTCAGCCATGGCATCAAGAATAGTACGGGTGCCGAAACTGATACCTTCCATGATGGCACGGAAGATATGATGCGGTTCATGCGCCAGCGTCAGTCCGACGATTGCACCACGAGACAAGGCATCGGTATAGGGCGTGCGGTTGCCCTGAAAATGATCCTGCACCAGAAGCCCTTCAGCGCCCGGCTCCAGCGCAGCCGCCTTGGCGTTGAGCGCTTCCATGTCCATGGTCCCGTTCATCAGGCGTCCGAGCCATGCGATGATCGAGCCGGTGGAAGTCTGCCCGCCTTCGATAATATAGCGTCCCGGATAGACCATGTCGGGATAGCTGCCCCATATGCCCGGCGCGTGCAAAGGTTTGTCCGCAACACCAAATTGCAAGTGGGACGAGCCGGTTATCAGCGCAAGCTGACCGGGCTTGGCCACGCCCAGTCCTATCATGCCGATAAGTGCATCAGCGCCCCCCTGCACTACCTTTAGGCTCTGCGAGAGGCCGAGTTCGGAAGCAGCGGTTGCACACAGCCCGCCGATGACCTCTCCGGGTGCGACCACGCGAGAAGGCCATTTCTGCAATAGATCACTGAGGCCGAGTTTCTCCAGGAGTGTGACCGGGAAACCGCCGCGATCCGTCGAATAGTGCCAGCGGAGCGACACGTTGTTCAGACTGGCAGCTTTTTCACCGGTCAGGCGCAGTGTCATGAAATCCTGATACTCGCAGATCGTATCTGCTTTTTCGAATATCTCCGGCTCATTCCGCGCGAGCCACAGTGCTTTCGGGATCATCCATTCCGCCGAAACCGGTCCTCGCCCCCCGCCATTGGCCTGCAAGGCAATATCCGCAGTGGCAAGGACAGCATCGGCCTCGGCACTTGCTCGAACGTCCATCCAGATGATCGATGGACGCAGCGGTTTACCAGCCGCGTCCAGAGCCACGACCGTGCAGCTCGTCGTCGCCAGCGTGATTGCTTCTATCGCGGACGGGTCGACGGACGAATCCGCAATCGCCTTGCGCGCAGCCGTTACAAAGCCTGACCACCAGTCTTCGGGGTTCTGCTCGGCACGAGCGCCGCTGGAAAACTTGGTCTCATAAGGAACTGCGGCACTTGCAAGGCACGTGCCCGAAAGATCGTAAACCCGCGCGCGGACACTTTCCGTTCCTCCATCGGCGGTGAGAAAATAAGCCATTCAACTCCTCCCGAGGCAGATGCGAAAACTCCTCCAGTCTTCGCATACCTCATCGCGCATGTTTCAACTCAGGCTCCGAAACACTTCCAGCGCCTTGCCCGCATACATGACAGCCGGTCCGCCGCCCATTTCAACGGCTACCTCAAGCGCCTCGATCAGTTCCTGCTCGCTTGCTCCATGCCGGATCGCTGCATCCACGTGGTAAAGGATGCAATCTTCGCATCCCTTCACGACGGCAATACCGACAGCGATCAATTCGCGCTGGCCGGACGAAAACGCGCCGGCAGCGGTTGCGGTTTTGCTGACCTTGGCGAAGCCAGTCATCAATTCGGGCGCAGCTTTCGCAAAAGCGCCGAGCCGAGCCTGCGCTTCCTTGAGACGAAGCCTGACGTCCTCAGTCATGGGAACCTCCGATGGAACTCAAAATCAGATCGAGAACGTCCTTGGCCTGATCCCATTGCGGCATATGGCCGGACTGGCCGAGAAAATGCACCGCAATGGAAGGCGGAAGTGTCGTCGCCTGTTGCCATGGAATGATGCGATCCAGAAGACCGACCAGAACACGTACCGGTTTCGCGCGGGAAAGCTTTTCCAGTCCCGGAACAATATCGATCTTTTGCCCTGTAGGGGCCACAATGGCTGCTGCCAGCGCCTTGAGACGCCCTTGGGCCATGGTTTTAGCAAACTTCGCCGCCAGTTCCGGCGAAAGCTCTGCGGGCTTGGCAACGATACGACGCAGCAGATGGCTGACCTCGCCTGCCGTTGTTAAATGGGCCATGCCGGAAATGAATCCGACGTCCACGTCAGAACCGAGGCCGGCAGGAGCGATCAGCGTCAAGCTCGAAACACGGCTCACATGCACAGCTGCAAATTGTGCAGCTACGACGGCTCCAAGAGAATGCGCAACGACATCCACCTCGGCAATGCCCAGAGCGTCGAGGAATGCGGGCAGGAATGCGCTGAGTTCATCCGCATTCGTCGCATTGATGGTCGTCAGTCCGTGAGCAGGAAGATCGGGCGCAATTACCCTGAAATTCGCCCGGCGCAGACCCGATGCAATACCGGTCCAGGTCGTCCGGTCACCAGAGAAACCGTGCAGCAACAGGATTGTGCGGGCATTTTGGGGACCCTGATCCAGATAGGCGACACGGCCATTCGCCAGATCGGCAAAGTGCACAGCGCTGTTTGAATTCGAATTGCTCGACGCCGCCAGCACGTCTTCTTTCTCGATCCGCCCCCGGCGTCCGCTACCCGAAAGCGAATTGATGTCGATGCCATTCTGGCGGGCAACCTTGCGAGCAAGCGGCGTGGCCCGGACCCGCTCGCCCTCTCTTGCCGGAGTCATCTGTCTGGCGGCTAACGCTTTGGCTTCAGGCCGAATGGGTTCAGCCTTGTGCACCGCCACTTCAGGCGTTGCCGCAACTGCAGCGGCCACTTCGATACGGGCTATGGTCTCGCCAACCGTGACCATCTCGCCTTCCTCGCGCAAGATATCGACAAGCGTTCCACTCGCCAGTGCCGGAAACTCCGCAACGGTTTTGTCTGTCTCGATCTCAAGCACGGCCTCGCCGCGCTCGAAGCTCTCGCCTGCGTTCTTCAGCCAGCGAACGATACGGCCTTCTGCCATCGTTTCACCAAGACGCGGCATAGCGAGGTCGGTGACAACGCGTTCGTTCTGCGAACCGGCTGCGCGTGCGGGGTGCAACGCAGCCGGTTCTTCAGGAGAAGGCGCGCTTTCGCCACCTTCATCCGTCCAGTCGGGACCATCGCCGATATCGATACGCGCCAATGGCGCACCAACCATGACCTGATCGCCAATAGCTCCGATCCATTCGTTCAACGTACCGTCACCCAAGGCGGGAAACTCAGCCACGGTCTTGTCCGTTTCGATTTCTATTATGGAATCCCCGCGCTTGAAACTGTCCCCCGGCTTGACGAGGAAGCCGACGATCCTGCCTTCCTCCATTGTCTCGCCAAGGCGTGGCATTTTGAGAATCCGTTCGGTCATGACAGCATCTTCTCGGCAACGGAACGAATGAAATCGGGCGTCGGAACGCTTCCGGTTTCCAACTCCTGCGAAACCGAAATCGGAATATCTTCACCGGCGACACGTACAACGGGCTGTTCGAGATAGTCGAAACATTCCTCGGTAATGCGAGCGGCCAGCTCGGCCGCAACGCCTGCAGTCATGACACCTTCGGAAACCACCATTGCCTTGCCGACACGCTCGACATGTTCACGCACTGTGTCGAAATCGAGCGGGTTAAGCGTCCGAAGATCGACGACCGTCGCTTCGATGCCCTTCGCGGAAAGTTTCTCGGCGGCATCGAGTGCATAATGAAGCTGGCGCGAATAGGTGATGATAACGAGATCCTTGCCGGTGCGGCGCACCGCAGCCTTGCCCCATTCAAGCGGCTCGGCGTCGAGATCGACTTCTTCCTTGCGGGTGTAAAGCGCCTTGTGCTCGATGAAGACCACGGGATCAGGCTTCGTCAGGCTTTGGCGCAGCAGATGATAGGCATCCTGGACTGTGGCGGGCATGGCAAGGCGCAGACCTGGCGTATGCATTATCCATGCCTCAAGGCTCTGGGAATGCTGGGCACCGGCGGAGCGTCCGGTACCGCCCTGGGTGCGCAGCACCATCGGCACGCCGATCTGCCCACCGAACATGTAGCGTATCTTTGCTGCCTGATTGGCAAGCTGGTCCATCGTCATGCCGAGAAAATCGATATACATCAGCTCGGCAACTGGCCGCAGCCCCGTCATCGCAGCCCCGACCGCCGTACCAACAATAGCCGGTTCGGATATGGGCGTATCGATCAGGCGTTCAGGACCGTACTTTCCGATAAGGTCCTTCGTAACGCCATAGGCACCACCATAGCGCCCGACCTCCTCGCCGATCACGACGATGGTGTTGTCTTCCGCCATGGCGTCATCCAGCGCTTTGCGCAGCGCGTCGCGGTAAGTCATGGCAACCATTATGCTTCATCCTTGGAAAGTATGCGGTCGATACGGGTGCGGACAGGTTCGGGCTCGGGCTCCCCTACCGCATAAACATCCTTGAACATGGAAGTGAGCGGCGGCGCCTTGGATTCGACGGTGAAGTCGATGGTGGCGTCCATCTCGGCAGCAATGTCGCTATCCATGGCGTCAAGTGAGGCTTCCTGCGCGAAACCGGAGGATAAGAGCTGGTCGCGCGTGAATTTTACAGGATCTTTCTTGCGACCTTCGAGTTCTTCCGCCTCTGCGCGGTATGGGCTCTTATCCATGCGCGCATGACCAAAGAACCGATAGCAGGTGACAGACAGGAAGCCCGGCTTGCCGAGCCGCGCATCATCGATCAATCCCTGGGCAGCGTGCTTGACCTCCTCGACATCAATGCCATCGACAACCCTTCCGTTGAGGCCGAATGCGTGGGCCCGCTGATCAAAGGCGGTGTTGGCGGTCGCCTGATCGACGCGCGTTCCCATGCCGTACTGGTTGTTGATGCAGACAAAGACCACCGGCAGGCCCCACAGGGCGGCCATGTTCATGCTCTCATAGAGAATGCCCTGCTGCATCGCGCCGTCGCCAAAGAATGCGAGCGAAACGGAATTTTTCTTCAGGTATTTGCTCGACAGGCCTGCCCCGACAACAGATGGGATACCGCCGCCTACGATAGCGTTGGCCCCAAGATGACCGAGTGCCATGTCGGCAATGTGCATGGAGCCGCCCTTGCCATGGCAATAGCCGGTTTCCTTGCCGCCGATTTCGGCCATCATCTGCCTGGGATCGGCGCCGCGGGCGAGAAAGATGCCATGGCCGCGATGATGCGTCGTAAATGTGTCCTGTGGCTGCATGGCGGCGCACACACCGGCGGCAGCGGCTTCTTCGCCAATGGAAAGGTGAAGCATCGAACCTGCCGTCTGGCCGCGCACGAAGAGTTCGCCGACGCGTTCTTCAAAGGTGCGGATGCGGCGCATCGTTCGATAGAGTTCGAGAAGATTGGAGTTACTCGGATTTTGCACGTGCGCCTCCGACAGACCTGTCTGTTGCAAATGTTTCATGATGTCCGGTTCAATGCCCTCACAGGAGCTTTAGTTTGGTGGTACGCGAGACAACCGCGACCGCGACGAGAATGATGAGGCCCTTCACGATGCTCTGGATATACGTATCCATGCCAATCAGATTGAGGCCGTTATTGATGACGCCGATAAACAGCGCGCCGAAGAAAGTTCCGGCAACCGTCGCCGTACCGGGACGGAACATGGTCATGCCGATGAATACCGTAGCTAAACCGTCGAGGAGATAGCGCTCGCCGGCATTCGGCTGGCCGGAGCCGAGGCGCGCTGCCAGAAGCGCCCCTGCAACGGCTGCGAAAATCGAGCAGACGATCAGGGCGGCGGCGCGATAGAAGCGACCGTTCACGCCAGACAGCTCCGCAGCCTTGAGGTTGCCGCCCACAGCGTAAATGTAACGACCGAAGACCGTGCGCTCCATCAGGAACCAGGCGACGAACACCACGACGACCATGGCATAGGCAAGCACGGGAACACCAAAGAGCTGCCCCTGTCCCAGCCAGAGATAGCTGGCCGGAAGCCCGCCATAGATCGCGCGTCCGCCCGTCATCAGAAAGTTGATCCCATATAGAATGGAGCCTACTGCCAGCGTCGCAATCAGTGAGGGTACGCCGACCAGGGTGACGAGCGCCGCATTGACGGCACCGACGACAAATCCTGCCCCCAATCCGGCCAGCAACGCCAATGGCAAAGGCGTGCCCGCAACCAGCAGCAGCGGCACCACAATACCGGCCATGCCGACCATATAGCCGACCGAAAGGTCCATTTCGCGCGCGGCGAAGCCGAAGGTCAGGCCCGCGCCGACGATGGTGAGCATGGCAATCTGCTGGAGGATGTTGAGCAGATTGTTGGCCGTCAGAAAGCGGTCCACTGTCAGCGAAAAGCCCACGAACAGCAGGAGCAACACGAAGAGCGTTGAATATTTCAGCAGCCATTCACCCTTAAGCTTCTTGCCAAAGCTCTGCGCGTGACGCGACGATCGTGGGGCAACGGCGGGGTTTTGTGTATTCATTGGATAACTCCTGCCATTGCGGCAATGAACTTCGCTTCGGAAAAGGCCTCACGCGGAATTTCAGCACCCGTAGAACCGTTCACGAAGGGGATGACGCGGTCTGCCACGTCAGCAATTTCCAGCAGGTCGGACGAAGTGACCAGAATTGCCACGCCCTTGTCGGCGAGCCGGCGCATCTGAGCATGAATTTCACGCTTGGCCCCAATGTCGACACCCTCGGTGGGTTCGATGAAAATCATCAGCCGGTAGTGGTCGTCTGCGCCGTACAGCCACTTGCCGATAGAAACCTTCTGCTTGTTGCCGCCGCTCAGGTCCTTCACGAACTGATTGCGCGAATGCGCCTTCACGTTCAAAAGCTGCATGGTGCGGTCGGCTTCCTGCGCTTCACGGCGCATCGACAGCACGCCCGTGCCGCCCATGGCCGCAAATGACGGATGCACCATAGCAAGGTTTTCACGCACATCCCAATCGCCGATCAGCGAGTATTCCATGCGGTGATCGGGGACCAGAGCGACGCCTTTTTTCTGCATGGAACGCGCATCGATCCGGGCGATGGCGTCGCCCCGAAAACGGCAGCTGCCGCTGGTGACACCACTCCCCGCATAGAGCGAACGAGCGAAGCCAAAATGGCCGGCACCGGTCAAACCGATCAGGCCGACGATTTCACCGGCACGGATGGAAAATTTGTCAACTTCGACATTGCCTGCACGCCAGTCACTCACTTCCAGAACCACGGGGCCGAAACTGCGATTTTGGCTGCTCTCCGACGCCATCGCCGTTTTTCCGCCAGTGCGTTGCAGCATCAGATCAATCAGCCCGGCTTCGCTCGCTTCAGCAGCCCGAAGCGTCGCAACATGTCGGCCGTCGCGCAGGACCGTAATTCTATCGCTCAGTGCTTTTATTTCCGAGAGGAAATGGCTGATCAACACGATGCCAACCCCTTGCTGCGGCAAAGTCCTGATAATCTCCCAGAGGCTTTCCTTTTCGCGTGCAGGCAAGGTGGCCGTGGGCTCGTCAAGGATGAGCAGCCGGACATCGCCACGCAGTGCGCGAACAATCTCGATGATCTTCTGGTCAGCCATCGGCAGCATGTCGACCTGCTGGTCGAGATCGATGGAAACTTGCGGAAACCAGCGCCTGAGCAGTTCGCAGGCACGCGACAGCAGTTTGCGCTTATCAATGACACCGAGCCCAAGCCGGGGCTCGTCGCCAAGCAGAATATTCTCTGCGCCGGTCAGCCCGGGCACGAGACTGCCCTCCTGCGATACATGCGCGATGCCTTTGCGCAGCGCATCCCCGGCGCTTGTCAGCTTCACCGGCGCACCATCAATGGTGATTGTGCCGGATGTCGGGCTTTTGCTACCGCCAAGAATGCTGACCAGAGTGGTCTTTCCCGCGCCGTTTTCTCCGATCAGTCCATGCACCTCATCAAACCGAAACTCAGCGCTCACCTGATCCAGTGCCAGCGTTCCGGGATAGGACATAACGATCTGCGACAGGCTTACCGCCATCGGAGAACTCCCATGAATTCAATCTATTCCAAAAGGGGCCGGAGCGCGGAACGATCACGCTCCGGCCAGATGCAGGCAACGTTGGGGGCTTGCCTACTTCTTCGGGAGGAAGTCCTTGCAGTTCTGCTTGGTGACGAGAGGCGCATCGAGATAAACGGTCTTCGACGGAATGACCTTCGCGGCGTCATCCTTCTTGACCACTATGCTCTCGATCCATTCGCCAGTCTGCGCACCCATCTTTTCGAATGGCTGCGAGACCGTCGCGATCATCAGGCTGTCAGGCTTGCAAACTTCTTCGATGGCCTGCGGATGGCCGTCAATGCCAATCACTTTGACATTCTTCAGACCAGCGGCATTCAGCGCGTTGATCGCGGCCTGTGCAGGCTCATCCCATGGGGCCCAGACCGCATTGATCTCCTCGCCAAAGCGCGATGCATAGTCCTGCATGGTCTTGGTCGTGTCTTCGAAGAACGCCGTGTAGTCGATATTATGCTCAGCGATTACCTTTACTTCCGGGTATTCCTTCAGCACGGTCTCCATCACGTCGCCGCGCTTGCGCGTGCCATGGTGCTCAGCCATACGCAGGAAGACAAGATTGCCCTTGCCGCCCATCTCATTGAGCAAAAAGGGCGACACATCGGCCGACATTGCCCAGTTATTGGTGGTCACATCCACCACCACACCGTCGACCTGGCCGCTATCGATAGCGAAAACCGGAATCTTGGCCGCAACAGCGGAATCGATGGCAGCGCGTGAAGCGCGCAAATCCGACATGCTGACGATGATCGCATCCACCCCGCGCGAGGCCGCATCCTGAATGTTCGACGCCGTGCGCTCACCGGAGCCACCGCTATCAAGCACGCTTATGCTCCAGTCCTTGTTCGTCTCCTTGAGCCAGGCATCAAAGCCCGCCTTTGCGCGCTGCTCGGACTGCGCAGCAGCGTTGGAATGCACCCAGGCTACATTTGTAGCTGAAGCGCTTGCCGTGCCCATAAGCATGGCAAGGGCCGTGACAGCCACTGCTTTCTTGAAAAATCCAGAACCCATTTTTTCCTCCCAAAAGCCATGTGGTTGGCTCCACATCCGACTTTGATTGCTGCTTGCAGGCACATTCAGTTCGCTTGACGTCGAACTGGACCGTGACCATCGCGAAAAGCGCCATCGGCGCTCCGCCGTTCTCCCCTTCTGTCGCATCGGCGAATGCCTGTTTCTGCTCCTCCAGAACCACCATTCCGTCGCCTTGCGCCAGTTTCGTTTCCGATTGACCTCACTGCCCTTTCGCGCTCTTGTCCGCCGGAACGATTGGTATTAAGCGTCACCAAATTACAAATGTCAAATAGAAATACATTTGTAATTTGGTGAATGAAAAATCGAAAGAGAGACAGATGAGCGAATCCGAAGACAGCCTCATGGTGCGCGTGGCGTGGCTCTACTATGTTGGAGGATTCAACCAGGAGGCGACAGCATCCCGTCTCGGCCTGACCCGGGCCCGTGTAAACAAGATACTGGGCGAAGCCCGCGAAAGCGGTCTCGTCAGCATCTCCATCGACCATCAGAACGCTGGCACATTGCCCGTGGAAAATGAGCTGATGCGTCAGTACGGTCTGGATTTTTGTATTTCAACACCGCCATTTGGCTTTCAATCCGATGACGACACTGCCTCTGAAATCCGCAAACAGGTATCATTCCGAGCTGTCGGTGTTGCAGCCGCCACCTATCTGAAAAGCTTTCTGGCCGATCATGAGGATGCAACAATCGGCACCGGCTGGGGGCGAACCATAGAACAGATGACGCTGCAACTTGCTGGTGTACGTGCACCGCAGGCGCGCTTCATTTCCGTGATGGGATCGCTGACCGCAAACTCCGCCTATAATCCGTTCGAAGTTGTGCATATGCTGGCGCGGCGGACAGGCGGACAAGGCTTCTTCCTTCCTGTACCCTTCATCGCCGATTCCGCCGAAGATCGAAAAGTTCTCATCTCCCAACGCTCTGTGGCACGCGCGCTGGAAATTGCCCGTACCGCTTCCGTCTGCTTCATCAGTGCCGGTGAACTGACAGAGGATTCGCTGCTGCGCCGCCAGAACATGTTGAGCAAATCCGAACTGGAAAGCCTGCGTGCTGCCGGCGCCATCGGCGACACCAACGGCATCTTCTTTGACGAGAACGGGCAGCAGGTCGAACACGAGATGAACCAGCGGACCATTGCTCTGAGCTTCGCCGACTTGAAGAAGGTTCAGGTGGTCCTGCTCATCGCCGGGCAGGAGAAGGCCGTTGCCGCCAAAGCACTGCTCAAGAGCGGGATCGTGAACGGCCTGATTATAGACGGAGACGCAGCCGAGGCCCTGATAGCTATTCTATGACGGCATAGCGTGACCCGCCTTTCGATGGGAAGTCGCGCCGAAAACGGGAGAATGAGTCTCATCAGGTCGTTGCATGAAATATTGCCATTCTTCCCGAGCATGCTACCAAATGAATGACTAGATCAAACTGCCCTTCCCGGTCTTCAGACCAATCAGGCGGGCGATTGCGATGATATGTCACTCTTTCGCACTGAGTAACTGCGACAGCGATCAAACTCATCACCCTGTAAAAGGTCTAAGCAGGACTCCCAGTTCATCTCCGAAGATTACTCTTTCCGACTAAATGCACTTGCTATTGTTGACATCAGATCATTGAAGCGGTCGCCTTGAATTGCGACATGATTGCGAAGCAGTTCACGAGCGGCAGAGGCGTCGCCTGCAACGATAGCATCAAGGATTTCAGTGTGTTCCTGAATTGAAGTACGCATACGATTATGGATGCGCAATTGTAAGCGCCGTTAAGGTCGCAGGCATATGTGCAGCATGAGGCATTGTTCGGCAAGGAAGCCCCAATGACTGGCGGCGTAGATAACCTTATGGAACTGCTCATTATCGTAATAATAGCGGTCTTTATCCTCGCTGTTCGCGGAATTTGCGCATGGTTCATGAGCCGCCAACAGGGCCAGTTTGTCGTCCGTGGTAAAGCGCTGCGCCGCACGTGCTCGGGCAGCCCCTCCAGTTCCGACGTGACTGCGAACTTTTCGAGAATTTGATGGCGTTGAGGATTCGGCGAGCAGGGTTTGGAAAACAACCCCCTTTGTGCGAAGCGCGCGCCAAGCCCTCTGAGGTGCGCTGCGGCAATCAGGAGCAACGCTCTGCAGAGTCCCCAGGAATAAGAATGGATACGATGGCGCCCCCGCCAGGCCGGTTTTGGAGTTCGAGCTTTCCACCATGGGCTGCCGCTATCGCCTGCACAACCGAAAGGCCCAGTCCGGTTCCTCCGGTGGCCCGCGAACGAGACGCGTCCCCTCGCCAGAAGGGATTGACGTTTATGTCGCCCATATTTTCAGGAAAGCCGGGACCTCGATCCAGGACGCGTATGGCGATGAAGCCATCAGTGGTCAGTTCAGTCTGGCATCGCAACACTCCGCCACCGGCAGCATAACGGCAGGCATTTTCCAGAAGCGCGAGTATGGCCTGCCGAATACGCTGGCGATCGGCTATCGCTGTCCTTGGCGACAATTCCTTTTCGACAGTAAGCTTGCTTGCTTCGAGCATCGGCTTGGCTGAATCGATTACGGCGTCCACCAGTTCCGCCACTTCAAAGCGCTCGCGGTCCATGACGAGTTTTTGTCCTATCGCCAGCGACAGCGTTCGCAGATCCTCGACAAGACGGGACAACCCCTCCACCTGCAGCAAAAGGCTCGCCACCGTCTTCGTGTCCATCGGAAATACGCCGTCCACCATGCCCTGCATGGAGCCACGCAATATGGTCAGTGGTGTGCGCAACTCATGTGCTACAGCCATATTGTTGAAGCGCAGACGTTCTTCCATAGTTTCAAGGCTGGTTGCCAATGCATTGAAGCTTTCGATAAGGCTCTTGACCTCCACCGTGCTCGTATGAGATTCCGCCAGCCGGACGGTAAAGTCCCCCGATTTTAGCCCCTCCGCTACCTGCGTCAGCTGCTCCAGAGGCCGAGCGATCCGTCGCGCCAGATATATTCCGATGACACTGCAAATAAGCGCCGAAAACAGACCGCAGACAAGCACGGACAAGTAGAGCTGAAAGTCGACCGGATCAGAAAGACCATCAAGATGGTCGAACAGTTCCCTGATCGCGGCAGGTTCCGGAACGATGCCGGAATTCATATCGCGGTAAGCCTGCGCCGCATTGGCGGGCAGGCTCTTTACTACGCCCTCTTCCAGATAAGCGGCATAAGAGGTCACCCCCAGATAGGCCAGTCCGACACTGAGCACCAGCATGGCAGCAATTATGATGGCAGTCAGCGTGGCAAGAGGGAGCGTGGGTAGCTTCATTTGGGGTCTGCCAAGCGATAACCGATGCCACGGACGGCGGGGAAGAAATCCTTCTGCCCAAGTGCTTCGAGCTTCTTTCGCAGATTGGATATGTGCGTATCCACCGTGCGGACCAGCGCGTCGCTTTCCGGCAGGCAGGCATCGAGAATATCGGCACGGTCGAAGGCGTGCGTGGGACGTCGCACCATGTAAGCAAGAATTCTGAATTCGCTGAGTGTTAATTGGAGGGCAATCCGTTCTCCGTTACAATTGACGAAAGCCGAGTAGGCATTGAAATCCACTTCAATCGCCCCGAAGCGGCGGAGCGTCTCCTGCTGATCGCCTTTTGTACGGCGGAGCACCGCCTTGACGCGAGCTACAACCTCCTGCGGATTGAAGGGTTTGACGACATAATCGTCCGCACCGAGGCGAAGTCCGCTGAGCCGGTCTATGTCTTCGGCCAGCGCGGTCACCATGATGACCGGCGTGTTTTTGGTTTGTCGCAGACGTGCAAGCACGGCAAAACCATCAAGCTTGGGAATGCGAACATCGAGCAGAACGATATCCGGCGACAGCAGCGCGTGATGTTGCAGCGCCGTTTCGCCATCGGCGGCCCGCACCGTGCGATAGCCCTCCCGCACGAGATAGGCATCCAGGATTTGCGCAATTTCCGGCTCATCCTCCACAATAAGAACGAGACTGTTGTCCACTGGCGGCTCCAGATATAGGTCGTTGATAATAATCCCGGTAAAATCTGCGCGGACTATGACCGGCAAATCCTCAACGTGCAATTTCCAAACAATATGCGCGCCATCCGAAGATCGGTTTTAGACACTTTGCCGGTTCGATCTTCGCAGAGTCTTGATAATCGGCCTTCAAATCGCGGTCGTTCAACTCTTTCGAGGTGTCGACATGCAGGAAACTATCCTTGGCTCAAGCGATTCTCATTCGGCAGCCAGCGTTCCCGAACATTACAAGTCTGCGTCCCGCCAGACGCAGTTTGTGGTTCGCTCTATTCTTGCTGCAAGCTTCATCCTCGTGGTGTTTCCGTCGGTCGACCTCACCATCTCGCGCGTTTTTGCGGACGGCCATGGGTTTCCATTGTCTGAGAATCCGTTTTTGAAAGCTGTGCGCGATATAAACCGGCAGGGCTTGATCTACCTTTTGCCTTTGATGCTACTCTCAACGGGCTTGTATGCCTTCTTGCCGCGCAAATTCTCCTTCTGCCCGCCGCATAAAGCCCTGTTCGTACTGCTGAGTTTTTTAGTCGGTCCGCTCGTCACAGTACAGTTTCTGAAGAACACCATTGGAAGAGCTCGTCCGCGCGAAATCGTCGAATTCGGTGGAACCGCCGATTTTACGCCCGTATGGCAATATGCGGCCGCTTGCAGGCACAGTTGCTCCTTTCCCTCGGGCGAGGCCGCGGTAGCCGCCGCAACCCTGTCGCTTATCGTCTTCGTTCCCTTGCAATGGCGATCCGTAGGAACTGTGGTCGCAGTTCCGATCCTGTTCTTCGTTTCCTTCAACAGGGTTATCTTCGGCGCTCATTTCCTGTCCGATGTCATAGTCGCCTGGGGGCTGGTCCTGTGCCTGATGATGTGGCTCTGGCGACGAATTTCCAGCCAGGCGAGGGCGATCGACAACGGCGTAAAGCAATTCGGCATGCGGTTTTACGCTCGCCGAGCACACGACAATTCTCCATCGAACCTTGACAAAGCTGACGAAAATTCCGGCACGCATCCTACCCGCCGTAACGGACAATGATCATGCTGGCTGAACAACTTTCCCATTCGACGTCCGCCACAAGAAGGCCTGAACCAGGCCAACCCCATCATAGTGCCGAGCCAAGCAACCAGAATGTGCCCCTGAAGCATCTGGCTGCTTCCCATTCGATGTTGCGGCAGACGGTCAGCATTTTTTCGCGACTGAAGTTCCGCAAAACTCTGGCTTTCATGCTTAGAAGCAGTCTGTCGCCTAGACTCACTCTTCGCTGGCTTAGATTTCTCGGTGAATACACCGAGCAGCACACCTTCGCTCCGCCTCACGACGATCTTATCCGCAAATCCCTCTCGTCATTCCTCGTGCATCGGATGGCGTGGAAAACCCGGTTCAACATTCTCACCCAGCATTTCGAACTGGCACGGCAGTTATTGTGCCCACACGTATTGCAAGCGCTCTGGCGAGGCGAAAAGATCGAGCTTGGGACGATTTGTGGCCGGGAACGCGCGTATCACCTCCAATTGCTGCTTTCCGATCATTGCGGCAGTCGGCACGAAGGCGCGTTTACGGTGCGCCTGGTGGACGCGACAGATGACGCACTTCTCTGCATGGCGAGCTTCGTGTTCGTGCGTCGTCCGGGCCAATCATACAGTCTGATCGTCGGCGGATTGCAAGGGTCGGCCCGTGCAGACGCCAAACGCGCGGTAATTTCCGCAACCCGTGATCTCGGCGGTTTGCGACCGAAAGATGCGATCATGCTCGTGCTGAAAGGTTTGATAGCGCACGGCGCCACTTCCTATCTGATTGCAGTCAGCAACTCCAACCATGTCATCAATCACCGCACCTCGAAACGGCGAAAAAGAAAGCTGCCGGATCTGAATGCGTATTGGCTTGATCGTGGCGGAGTTCCCTTTCCCCCGTTTGGGTTTCGGATTCCCGCCGATCCCGCAATTAACGAAGGATGCGGCAGCCGACGCAGCAACACAAAAATCGCTTTCTGGAAAATTGGAGCGAACCTGATTACGCGCAAGGGCAATAATTAACAGGCCTGCCGCAGATCGCCTACCGGTTTGAAGATGAAACAGTTTGAGGAAAGACCAGCCTCATGCGTGCGCCGCCCGAGCTGGCTTCACCCACTTCAATGGTTCCCTCATGAAGCGCCATGATCTGTTGGACAAGATTAAGCCCAAGGCCCGCCCCGGGGCCTTGGTCATCAAGGCGACTAAAGGGCTCAAAGATGCTCCTTCTCATATCCGAAGGAATACCTTTGCCCTCGTCAGCAACTTCAATCACGGCTGGCCTCAGAACGCTTATTGCAATCGTCCCTTGCTTATCTCCATGATCAATCGCGTTCTGAAACAGATTGGTAATGGCACGCTCTATCGCCTGACGATCACCACGGACGTTAATGACTTCGGCATCGTTATCGAAAACCACGTCGTGTCCAGCAGCGAATGCGAGCGGCGCCATATCCGAAATCACCTGCCGGGCAGCGGAGACAATATCTACCGCATGAAACTTGTTTGACTGCCCTTCCAGTCGCTGAAGGTCGAGAAGCTGGCCCGCCAAAGTTCCAAGCCGGGCCACATCGCGCGTGAGGCCAGATTTCACTTCGTTTTCCGGCAGGGCATGCAGTCGGGCGGAGAGGATTGCGATCGGGGTTCTCAATTCGTGCGCCGCCTGTGCCAAAAAACGCTGCTGACGCGAGTATCCTTGATCAAGGCGCTCCAGTGCGCCGTTGAACGCGTCCACCAATGGTGAAAGCTCGGCAGGAACATCCTCAGTAGACAGACGGATTCCACGCCGCTCAGGCTCGATTTGCGAGGCTTTCTCAGCGATTGCCGAGGCTCCCCTCAATGTCATACGCACAACCAGCGGAATGACCAGCAAGGCTGCCATGGCGGCAAGGAGAAGACCCGGAAGAACGAGCATCTTGAATCCTTCCCCGACCGCTTCGGCCAGCCGCCCGAAGGTGAGACCACCTCCCGTGCTTGCCATGATCAGAATGCGCCCCACAGATGTGTCTTCCCGTCTTATGACGGCATCGGGCCTGGAAGCCCCGGCCTTATCGTCGCCAAGACGGGCTTCCAGCACGTTCGACAGGGCGTTGCTCATTGTCCGGTAGGCGTCTGGCACGGTGCCTTCAATAAGCTGATTGCCGGAAGCATCGTGAATGATAAACCAGAGCGATTTTTCATCTCGACGCAACGCCGCCAGTCCAGACGTGTTTTTCAGGGTTAGATGCCCGTCCCCGTCACGGCTCACCGCCTCCTTGATGACGTCTATTACGCCTCGATCGTAGCGTTCGTGAACAAAACCCGACAGCCAGAGAAATGCAACGAAAAGTGCCAGCGCTGATAGAACGATAAACGCCTGTGCGAAGACGATCCGAGTAATAAGCTGCCACTTCAGAGAAGAGGGTAGTTTTTTCAATTAACGGTCTCGCGCAAAAGATAGCCCACACCCCGCACACCGTTCAGCGTGACGCCCGCAGCCGCCGCTGCCAGCTTTCGACGCACGCGCGAGACATGCGTGTCGAGAGCGTTTGGCTCCACTTCATCGTTCATGCCGAAAACCGCTTCCATCAGAACTGGCCTTTGCACCATACGTCCTTTTCGGCGCATCAAGGCCTCAAGCACAAGCAGTTCCCGGCGCGGCATGGAAAGCGGAGTCTCGCCCACAAAAGCCTCGCGGGCGATGAAATCAAAGGACACACGGCCGAGTCGGACAATGTCAGGGCGAACATCGCCATTGCGGCGCAATATTGCCCGCAACCGCGCCATGAGTTCATCGAAAGCAAAGGGTTTGCCCAGATAGTCGTCAGCACCGCTATCGAGGCCGTGAATGCGATCCGGCAAATCGCCATTTGCAGTCAGAACCAGAACCGGGATCGAACTGCCGCGGCCGCGCAATCTTCGCAGCACGGACAATCCATCCCCGTCGGGCAGACGGCGGTCCAGAATGACGGCATCGTAGCAATCTTCCGCGAGCATATGTTCGGCTTCAGCACAGGTAGCGACAGTGTCCGCCACCATGTTTTGCGACGTTAGAACCTGTTCCAACATCGACGCCAGTTCGCGTTCATCCTCAACCACCAGAATTCGCATCTGCCGTGCCTTTTCCTGCTCGCATTTGCTCGGTGTACCCATCGTGTCTGGCATCAGGCTGGCATCGGCCAACGGTTCCCGAAGCCCCGGCCTATTTTACGATTACACGCGACCCGGACGACAGGTCTTTGACAGGTGAAGCTTCGAAATTGCAGCGGTTCTGCCGGACGAATCGGAGAACAGTTTTCACGAGGAGCCGCCGAATGCCAATTGCAGATTTCGTTCCCTTCTTTGCTGCATGGTTGCGCAATCCGCTGCTAACTGCCGCAATAGCACCGTCCGGGCCGTCTCTTGCCCGGTTGATCACGCGCGAAATCAGCCCGGGCACCGGCCCCGTCATCGAATTGGGCCCTGGAACGGGCGTATTCACTTATGCTCTGCTCAAACGAGGCGTCGATCCCCGCGATCTGATACTGATCGAATTCAATCCGGATTTTGTGAGTATGTTACGCAAACGCTTTCCGCGTTCAACTGTCATTCAGGCCGACGCGACACAACTCGCCGCGCTCGACCTTTTACCGCCGGGGTCCTGCAAGAACATCGTCAGCGGTCTCGGCCTATTGGCGATGGATAAAGTGCAGGTGGAAGCGGTCTTGCGGGGGAGCTTCCACTATCTCGCGCAGCTCGGTTCATTCTATCAGTTCACCTACGCCATGCGTTGTCCCGTCCATACAGAACTGCTCTCTGCACTCGGACTCAAAACGGAAGAGATTGGCCGCTCGTTCCGCAATATCCCACCGGCGTCGGTGCACAAGTTCCAAAGACAAAGAACTGACGTCTGATCGCGGCTCGAAGAAAATTAACCGCGCGTGAAGCAAAAGAGCGGCTCGCGCCGCTCCTTTTTCCTTATTTCTGTTTCAAGACCGGCAGTGACTCCACTGCTGTCGGAATCTTGATCGTCAGAAGTTCCTTGACATCAAGGTCGAGGTCCTTGAGGGAAACTCCCCGCAGGATTTGTTCCTCATAGGTCTTGACGTAGTACACGTCATTCTTCATGTCGGCGACCGTCGACAACTGCGTATAATCAACAGGCTTGTCTTCCTCACCCGCTTCGCCCTGAACAAGGCCGATCGGGATATCGAAACTGTTCAAAATGTGTTCCGCCAGGCGCACGCTCTCGATGCCGCTTCCTACGCTGCGAGCCGATAGAAGATTGGCGCTGGCACGAACAAAGCGCGACGGTGGCGTCATATCGCCCGGTACGCCGAGCATGCCAGATCCCTCGCCCAGCTGCTTGATGGTTTCATTGTTGATTTTCAGCGCCTTGACATTCTTTGGCGACAGATTCACGTAGTTGCGCAGATTTGTCATATGCCAGTCGAATGTAGGCGCGTTGGTCAAGACACTTAGCGGATTGTCATAGACCTTCAGCTTGCCATCGACCGGTTCAATCACTATCGACGCGCCGGTTGTGTCGTGCAGCGTGTAATGGACCGGTGGGACGAAGCCCATATCAGACTGCTTGACGCCCACGACGGCTACCGTTTCGAGCGCAGCTTTCACTTCTGCCACTGTCGAGAAATTGCCCAGCGCCCAGCTCAGGAAATCCCATGGGCGAGGCTGTTTTCCGGCTTTACAGAGGACGGATCAGGATACTGCGCAAAATCCGGGAAATAGAGGATGCCACCCGCAAGACCTTTTTCGTTCATGCCATCGATCAGTGCCGGGAGGCCAAAGGCGTTCATGCCTACAGCCGCATACTTGGCATTCCACGTCTTCCCTGCGGTATCGGCCGAAAGCTGCGAAGTCATTTTGAAGTTGCGCGGGATCATGATCATTTTGGAATCGATATTAAAACCCAACTCCATCGTGCGCCCGTAAACGAAACTGCCGTCTTTTGTCGGAAGAATGAAACTGGTGCATGCATAAGCAGCCTGAGGCAGGATAAGACCTGCAGTCACAAGCGCTACAGCAACGCCGCGCGCCAACATTCGACGGGAAGATTTCCAGATTGAATAACTGCCAGACATGCTTTCTCCTCGCACCAGCGGCGCCTTAAAAAATAAGTGCCGTGCAGGGAGAAAAATGCAACCAAAAGTAATGATTGCCTCCCCTTAACGAAACTGAATCAACCAGCGTGGTTATACGCATCAAGTATTACCGGAACAAGTTAGAACGCATGTTTTGGTTAATCGTAAAATTACTAACTGATTATTGTTTATGACTTATGATTGAAATATTAGGTAAATGTAATTTATTGGCTTAGTACTAGCAGGGGAACCTGCTCAGAAAGCCTATGCAGGGTGCCTGGCGACTGGAAAACCCAATTGGCGGTTCCTAGCTTTGGGAGCCGTAATTCCATCGGGTTCTTCAGCGCACCTTGAGGGTCACTCACCTATGTTCTGATATTCCACATCTGGATGATGACTGTCGTGGAGTGGCGTAACAGGCGAGAAGGTTCCCTAACACCGCCCGATCACAACGAACTATCAAGCTTAGGGTGAAACGGGCGGGACCCCGACTGGCACCTGTTTACCTCATCATCGCCGCCACGTTGCCGCCATCAACGGTTATGACAGCGCCAGTGGATGCGCGTGCCTGCACCAGATGCAGAACCGCCTCGGCAACGTCCTCGCCAGAGACTTCACGCTTCAGCAAATTGCCGCGCATATAGACTTCCGGGGTCACACCACGTGCCCGCGCACGCTCATCGACCATTTCGTCGGTCATCAGGCCCGTGCGTATTCGATCTGGATTGACCGCGTTTACCGTAATGCCATCAGCGGCATGCTCCAGGGAATATTGACGCATCAGTGCCATCAATGCCGCCTTCGATGTGCCATAAGGGCCGAAATCAGGCCCCGGGTTTACGGCCTGCTTGCTGACATTGAACACGATGGCACCGCCGGTGCCTTGCTTCTGCATGACCTTGATCGCAGCCCGCGCAATATAATGATGGCTCCAGAAATTGAGATCGAACGCAGCCTTGAACAGATCGTCATCGACAGAGGTCAAAGCGCCCTGAAAAGCTGCACCCGCATTGGAGACGAGTATATCAACCCCGCCAAATTTTGCGGCGATCTGTGCAAGTGCATTGTCCGCCGCAACGGGATCAGTCAGGTCACATGCAAGGGCAAAGCCACCCAGCCGCTTCGCTTCCGCGGCTACACGCTCCCCATCGATGTCAATCAGCGCAAGTTCCGCACCCTGATTTTTCAGTTGCTCCGCGATAGCCAGACCGAGACCGCCTGCTCCGCCTGTCACGACCGCCACCTGCCGAGTGAGCGGCTTTTCGGTCTGCTTGGTAAGCTTTGCCTGTTCCAGTGACCAGTATTCGATGTCAAAAAGGTCTTCTTCGGAAAGTGCTTCAAAACGGTCGATACCTTCGGCACCGCGAATGACCTCAATCGTCGCTTCGGCGACGTCCGCGCAGACGCCAGCGGATTTCTGCGTGTTTCCAGCCGCAAAAAGTCCCACACCCTCGACATAGAAAACGCGCGGCATCGGATCGAGCATCTTCTTGCCGCCGCCGACACGCGCATTGTTACGCTCGAAATAGGCCGTGTAGTCGGCCGCATAGGCGGCCACCGCCTCTTTTACGCCGACTGTCCACGCTTCAAAGTTATCGGCTTCCGGCCTTGGCAGCGCCACGCCATAGCGCTTGATATGAATGACATGTTCTGGTGTCGCATTCCCGCACCGCACCAGATCCGCGATGTTCGGCGCACCGCAAAAATCAAGAATATCGTCATTAGAGCGGTGCTCGAGAATGAAGCGGCGCGGCCGTCCCTCTCCCCTGCCAGGGAGTGCAATCGCTCCACGCAATAGAGGTGCGATTTCCTCCGCCGAGGCCAGGGTTTTAGCCGATCGTGCTGCGCTCGCCGTTCCGAATGGGCGTGACCTGCCTTCCGCGATGCGCTTTTCAGCACGGTCAATCGCGGCAATCATATTTTCATAGGCTTCACGCGGGTCCTCCGACCAGGTGAAAATACCGTGCTTCAGCAAGATCATGCCGGGTGCATCGGGCCTTGCGGAAAATGCCTTCAGACACGCCTTCGAAAGATCGAAGCCCGGCATGACATAAGGCACGATAATCATCTCCGGGAATAGTTCCCGAATGATCTCTTCGCCCCGCGGCTGATTGGTAAGCGCCACGATCGCGTTGGCGTGCGTGTGGTCGACATGCTTGAATGGCAGGATCGCATGAAGGATGGCTTCCACGGATGGATTGGGCGCTGCGGGATCGAGCAGCAAGCGGCGTTGCAGCATGACCATATCGTCATCCGACAAGGTTTCGTAGTTCACCATCGCTTTCAACGGTTCCAGATGCAGAGCGGGGAGACCTGCCGGCTCAATCCTGCCCATGTCCCACCCACTGCCCTTGACGCACAGTACGGAAACTTCACTGCCGTCATGATCAATCAGCGTGGTCTTGACCGAGGTGTTGCCGCCGCCGTGCAAAACCAGCTTGGGCTCGGAACCGAGAAGACGCGTGGTATAAGTACGGATCGCGACATCGCGGTTCACGCCTGCCCGTTCATACACACCGACAATCCTGTCGAAATCCGCTTGTGACCAATTCGATTTCATCCGCCGTTCCCTTAGCTGCAAGCCTGCGCATTGAAGTGCAGACACAAAGGCGCCATCGTGGAAAACCTCGCATTTTCCACGGCGCAACAAAGACTTGTGGAGATTCCTCTTCCTCTCATATACAATTGACACCAATAACTGACATTAGTCAACTCGATTGATTGTCGTGTTGATCGAAAGGGTTTTCTGTGCAACTCAGGAACAACAGAGACAACAGGAAACGAGTATGACATCGGGCGCTCAAACATCGTCTACGCATGCTATCCCGGCCGAGTTCGATGACGCCGTTGTCTGGGCAGCCTGGCTTTATTACGAGAACCAGCTGACCCAGAACGAAATCGCGCAAATGATCGGTGTTTCGCGCGCAACCATCGTCAACTATCTGCAGGAGGCGAGGCAGAGAGGTGTCGTGCGCATCCTGATGAACCCTGAAATCGCGACACGCACGCATATCGCTCGCAAATTGGCGACGCGGTTCGGGCTGGCGGAGGCACTCGTCATTCCATCCGAAAAATCAATCACCGCCGAAGCTCGCCTGAAAGCGCTGGGCGCGGGCGGAGCGCGATTGATGGAGCGTATGGTGAAGCCCGGCGAGACTATCTGCGTCTCATGGGGACGCACGGTACTCGCCATTGCCGATGCAATTTCGCTGCCGCAGCCGATGGAAGGGCTCACGATAGTACAGGTCACAGGCTCATCCATCGGCAAACGGGAGTTTTCCGCAGAGCTTTGCACCTCCATCATGGCGCGCAACATGGGCGCCACCAGCATCAACATGCTGGCCCCTGCCGTGCTCAGCACGGCTGAACTACGAGATGCGCTGATGGGCGAACCTGTACTCCAGCGCCAGTTCGAACTGATCGGCCAGGCCGACATGATTGTTTTCGGCGTCGGCGGTCTTGCTGCCGAAAGCACGATGCGCATTGCGGATGTGACCAGCAATGACGAAATCGACGCTTATGCACGTGAAGGGGCGGCGGCGGTTCTGATCTGCCGCTTCCTTGATCGAGACGGAAAGCAGATTGTCCGCGAGCTCGACCAGCGCGTCATCGGCATCGAGCTTGATGAACTGCGTGGCGTCCCGAACAGGTTGTGCGTTGCAGGTGGCGCGCAAAAGGTCGAAGCAATTCGCGCTGTTCTGGCGGGCGGGTATGCCACGCATCTGGTGACCGATATGGAGGCTGCCGAACGGCTCCTTGCTGATTAGAAGGCGGGGCGGTCTTCTAAACCCACCCGCCTCTGTTAAACTATTGCCGGACAGGCACGGTGTTCATGAACGCCAGCGTCTCGTCGAAGGAGCGAATACCCGCATCCGAGCCGAGGCCTGTTGCAACGAGCGCGGCCGACGCCTGAGCGAAGTTCAAGGCCGCTTTCAAATCCATCTTGTGATGCAAGGCCGCAATGAAACCGGCATCGAAAGCATCGCCGCATCCGGTGGTATCCACGACTTCGATCTGGAAAGCAGGCTGGCGCACGATTTGGCCTGATGCGTCCATGAAACAGACGCCGTCACCGCCGAGCGTGAATACACAATGCTTCACGCCACGCTCAAGAAAGAAGACGCCTGCGCCCTCAACATCCTCAGCACCCGAAATCTGCTTCGCTTCCTCGATGGAAGGCATGAAATAGTCGATATGCGGGAAAAGCGGAGCAATCAGGTCGAGAGTGCCATCATTTGCACCGAGAAGATCGAAGGTCGTCGTTCTTCCGCGTGCCTTCGCTTCAGCAAGAAGCTTTCGGCTGGGTTCGCCATCAAGCTTGGCCAGAAGACCAGTTCCGCCAAGATGGATGATCGGCGGCGCCAGCACTGCATCCAGCGCACTGTCCGCAATCTCGAAATGGTCCGATGCCCCGCGTGCATGCAGAGCCGGACGATCGCCGTTGTGGCGAATATTCAGGATGCTCGCTGAGGTCGGCACGCCTTTGAGACGTTGCATCTGCGCGGTATCGACACCGAACCTTTGTAGCGTCGCAATGACGAAATCGGCTTTCTCGTCGTCTCCAACGGCACCGACGGCCAGACAGTTGAGACCAAGCTTGGCCAGATCGACAACCGTACCGCCAGCGGTACCCGCGACGGTCAACCGAATTTCATCAATGAATTCGACATTCCCGCCCGGTGGAATTGCATCGACCGGTCGACCGAGCACATCAAGAATATAAAGCCCTACGACCGACACATCGTGTGACATGAAACCCTCCCAGAAAATACGTGAGGCCGCACCTGTGCTGTGACAGAAAAGCGCGGCCGATTTGATTTCAACTGCGATTGCGCAAGGCGAAGATCGTACCGGCAAGCAGGATGAAAATGCCCACAATGGCAAGCTGCAGCGTGCTCGGAATTCCCACGAAGATCAGAACGTTGCTGACGATCGTGATCAAAAGCACCCCCAACAGTGTTCCAATCACCGAACCGGAACCACCCGTAATTCGCGCACCGCCGAGCACGACAGCAGCGATGATTTCAAGTTCCATACCGGCAAGATCGAATGGATTGGCGAGACGATTGCTTGAGACGTGAACCACGCCCGCAATACCAGCCAGAAGCCCCGCATAGGCGAAGACGAAAATACGCACGCGGAAGAGATTGATGCCAAGTCGTTCGGCTATGCCCGGATTGCCGCCGACAGCGAAGATTGCCCGTCCCATCAACGTCCGCTCAAGGATGAACCATGTTACCAGCGCGGCGGCAACGAGAACCAGAACCGTGGCTGGTAGTACTGAAACGACGCCGTTCGATGCGTGATGGGTAAAGAGCGAGGCCTTGCCGAAAGCATCCATTGCCGCCGGAATATTCATGAACAGCGCAGTGCCGACAAAGGTCAGCAGAAAGCTGCGGATGACATATTGCGTTCCGATGGTGACGATCAGCGAGGGCGCTTGCAGTTTCTGGACGAGGAGGCCGTTCAGAGCCCCAAACGCCGCGCCGCCCAGAGCCGCAAGGATCAGGGTGATCGTCATCGGCATTTCAGGGAACCAGTTCGTGACCAGCATGGTCAGAGCATACATCACAAAGGCTGCAATAGCCGTGAATGAAACGTCGATCCCACCGGAAGCGAGCACGACCAGCACGCCCATCGCAAACAATCCTCTCACGACGGAAGCGCGTAGAATATCCACGATATTGCTCATCTGAAGGAAATCAGGATTGGCACCGATAACCACCAGACAGGTGACGATAATCAGAAGCAGTGTGAAGATTTCTGGCCGGCGCCCCAGCAGATCCCAGAGACGCGAGCCAATGCCGCCCCGACCCTTATCCGAAACCGAAGCAGATGCGATCTCAGTCATTGTGCCACCTCCTTCGACGTGCTGGCCATGGATTGGTAGATGGCATCTTCGCTCAGGTCCTCGGCAGCGTGCGTAGCGACGATACGGCCCTGACGCATGACGAGAATGCGGTCACAGTTCTGCAAAAGCTCCGGTAAATCATCACTGATGATAATGACGCCCATACCATCATCAGCCAGACGCTGGATGATACGGAAAATCGTGTCCTTCGAGCCTACATCCACCCCCACCGTCGGACCATGCAGGATCAGAAGCTGAGGGTTGATCGTCAGCCATCGGCCGATCAGAACGCGCTGCTGATTGCCTCCGGACAGGGACTGCACCGGTATGGTTACGTCCGGCGCGACGATCTGCAGGTCGGCAACGCTTTGCTCGGCGACGCTACGCGCACGCCGGACGCTAATCACGCCAAGCGCATTGCGCAACCGGTCGAGGATCGGAAGGGTAATGTTGTCCTGAATCGGTTTCTCGAGGAAAAGACCTTCAGTCAGCCGGTCTTCCGGCACGTAACCGATCCCATATTCAATGGCTTGCGCCGTCGACTGCGGTGCGATCTCCTGCCCGTTCAAGCGCATCTTTCCGGTTGTTGCTGTTTTGACACCAGCAAGAGCGAGCGCAAGCTCGTTGCGGCCCGAATCCAGCAGGCCAGTGATACCGAGGATTTCACCTTTTCTAAGCTTGAGTGAAACATCCCGAAATGCCTTGCCATCGCCAAGCTTTTCGACTTCGAGCATGACTTCGCCAAGTTTCGGATCCGTGCGATAGCGTGTTTCGCTGATTTCACGACCGGTCATCCAATGACTGAACTCCGCCTTGCTGTGCAAGGCGACATCAAGCTCGGCAACCTTCAGCCCGTCGCGCATGATGATTGCACGCCCGCCAAGAGACTTGCACTCATCGAGTTTGTGCGTGACGAACAGCACGGCCACACCCTTGCTGCGAAGGCGTTCCACCACATGCAGCAGGTTTTCAACTTCCTGGCGGGTCAACGATGTCGTGGGCTCGTCCATGATGACAAGGCGTGCCTCGGAAGCGACCGCGCGCGCAATGGCGATCAACTGGCGCGTTGCCAGCGGCAGCGTGTCGGTTCGGAGCGAAAGAAACGCATTGTCTGTAGGCAAATGCACTTCCGCAAGCGCCCGCCGCGCAGTTTCGTTCAGAAGCGAAATATTCAACCGGCGGGCAAGACGCCCGGAAGCTTCAACGAGTTGTTCGGTAAATGCTACATTCTCTGCCACTGAGAGATTGGGTAGCAGCGACAGATCCTGATAAACAGTTTCTATTCCTGCACGAAGCGCTCCAATAGCGCCAAGATCGCCAGCCGTTGCACCGGTCGCCTCGCCGTCGATCAGTATCTGCCCCTCATCGGCGGGCTGTGCGCCTGAGAGGATTTTGATCAGCGTGCTCTTGCCGCAACCGTTCTCTCCCATCAAATGGTAGATTTGTCCGGCCTCAATTGTCAGGCTGACGTCTTTGAGTGCTTTTACGCCGCCAAAGGATTTCTTGACGTTTCTGACCTCTAGAAACGGCGGCGCAGAATGTGTCGTTGTATCGGTGGCGAGCATGGCGAATTCCTGAAATTCCGGATGGTCCCTCCAGGGCCGCTGTGGTGCGGGCGGCCCTGGAGGTCAGCGTGGCGCGTTGCTTCGTAGTCAGAACGGGAAGTTCTTGTAGTTGGACTTGTCCGCATCAACCCAGGCCTGGCCCTGGATGATGATGCCCTTGCCCGGCCCCTTGATGACGGTCATCTTCTCGTAACCCGGAACACCCAGATCCATGCCATCCTTGATTTCCTCGCCCTTGAGAACGAGATCGGAGACCTTGTTCATGACGTAGCCGGCATCCTTCGGGTCCCAGAAAAAAATCTGGTCGACAGCACCGCTTTCGAGATATGGACCGGTATCCTTCGGAAGCCCGAGACCGAACACGCAGGTCTTGTCCTGCAGTCCCGCTTCCTCCACGGCACGACCTATGCCGATCACATCGATAGCGGACGATCCCTGAAAGCCCTTGATATCCGGATATTTACGGAGGATTTCCTTGGCCTTTTCATAGGCCCGGTTGGCATCATTGAAGGATTCGTTCTTCTCTGCCACCAGTTCCATATCGGGATACTGCTTGGCGTTTTCGGCACCGGCATCGACCCATTGATTATGCGTGAGGCTGCCAAGCGATCCCACGAACGAGGTCCACTTGCCCGATTTGCCCATGCATTCGGCAAGTTTTTCATTGATACGCGCGCCGAATGCCTTGTTGTCGAAGGCTTCGATATCGACATCGGTATTCACGAGGCTGTCACCCTCATGGGTGATGACCTTGATGCCGCGCTGTGAAGCGCGGCGTAGCACGCCTTCAAGTGCAGAAGGGTCCATCGGCACAACGGCAATCGCCGAGACATTCTTGGCAACGAGGTCTTCGATGATGCGGGTCTGCTGCGCGGCATCAGCCTTTGCCGGGCCCACCTGGCTGGCGCTCACATTGGCATTGTCCTTGCCATAAGCATCAACCCCTTCGTTCATGCGGGTAAACCAGTTTTCACCAGTAACCTTGACTACCGTCACGATGGTCGGCTTGTCTGCCGCGAGTGCGGCGCCGGCCATGACTGTTCCCGCAAGCATCGTGCCCGCTATCAGTTTGGAAAACATGCTCATAAGACTCCTCCATTAATATAAGCAGATTGTTTTTTGGGTCCTCGACTGGCGGCTTCATCCCGGAACCGCAGCCTTGTCGCTATTGTCTTCTGGGCCGCAGCCAGTAGCTGAAGTGCATGCGTGCCGATGCCAGAAGCGCCATCAGCAGAACACCCCAGGCAAGATCGCGGAAGAAATTCGAGATATTCATGAAATTGAACAGGCTTGAGAGTATCTGCAGAGCCGTAGCGGCCAGAAGCACACAGAGTATCTTCCCGCAGCCGCCCTCCGGCTTCACACCGCCCAAGACGGCAATCAGGATCGCAATCAGGACGTAAGACCCGCCATAATCCCACTTCACCGAAGAGTTGCGCGCAGCAATGATGATCCCCGCAACTGAAGCAAGAAGGCCGCACAGCGTATAGGTGATGAGAAGCATGCGCCTTTCATTGATACCGCCATAGCGAGCCGCCTTGGCATTGCTGCCAAGTAGCATCAGTTTCACGCCGAAAGGCGTGTATTTGAGCAGGAATGACAGCGCCAGAGCGATAGCGATAAACAGCGCAAAGCACATCGGAACGCCAAGAACGGGCATGTTGCCGAAATTATCGAGCGGCTCGATAAAGCCCATGCTGACGGCGGAGCCGTTGGTCAGGAACACGGCAATGCCGGTAAAAAGAAGCTGGGTTCCGAGCGTTGCGATCAATGGCGTCAGGCGCGCATAGGCAATCACGATCCCATTGATGACACCGCCGATCAACCCGACGACCAGCGCCAGACCGGCAAATACCCACGAGAAAAGCAGCGGTGCATCGGCAGCCGGAATATAATGGCGTGTCAGCAGAAACGCGACGATGCCGGAAAGATTTGCCAGCGCGATGCCCGAAAGATCGATACCGCCATTGCCTGAAATCATCGCCAGCATGACACCGAAGGCCAGCAGTCCCAATTCGGGAACCTGCGACGCCATCGATTGCAGGTTATAGCTGTCCATGAAATTTGAACCGGCCAGAAAGCCGCCCGCCGCCAGAACGGCGACATTGATCAACGCCAGAAACAGCGTCTGTCGATCTAGGCTGTTCGATGACACGTCCATCCTCCCGCTATCGAAGCATTTCTCGTTCTTCAAACCCTGCCGCCTCCTGACAGGTGATAGCTTGAAGACCGCCTCCACATTTTGACATTTGTCAGACAGTTCTGTCTCTTGTCAACACATTTCCCCTCAACACCGAAATCTTCTCAAAAACGGGAGATCCCTCAGCTGGAAGCGCAATCACGGGCCAGATCTACACTCAAAACCTGCCGATCCGTCTGATTACACTTAACCCATTGAATAGGAACGTTATTGTCGCCGCCCAGCTACCGTCAGGGCTGATGTTGCTTTTCCCCTTTTTGTCCTTCTTACATGAAAGGTTGACATTTGTCGATCATTTATCGAATATTGTCAAAACGACGGCGAGGCCGTTGAAACCGGCGGCAGAACAACTGCCGCCACCGGAGGAAATGCATTGGAACTTCTGCTGGATGTGGAGGGGCTGAAAAAGTCCTTTGGCGGCGTTGCCGCCTTGCGGAACGGACGCCTCCAGTTGCGGCCCGGCTCGGTGCATGCACTTTGCGGGGGCAACGGCGCGGGCAAATCCACCTTTCTGAAAATTTTGATGGGCATTCACGCCCGTGACGAAGGTCATATCCGGCGGCGCGGAAAAGAAGTCACATATTCCAGCCCTGCTGAAGCGTTGCAGGCGGGCATCGCCATAATCGAGCAGGAGCTGAGCCCCATCCCGCACATGACCGTGGCGGAAAACATCTATCTGGGCAGAGAACCGCTTCGTCGTTTCGGCGGCATCGACTTCAAAACGATGAACCGGAATGCCCAAAAACTTCTCGACCAACTCGAATTCAAAATTCGCGCCAATCAGTTCATGATGAATCTGTCCGTCGCCCAGATTCAACTGGTTGAGATCGCAAAAGCGCTCAGTCACGACGCCGAAGTCATTTTCATGGACGAACCGACGTCTGCCATTGGCGAAAAGGAAGCCCAGCAGCTTTTTGCCGCGATCGAACGGCTGAAAGCGAGCGGCAAAGGGGTCGTTTACGTCTCGCATCGCCTGTCGGAAATTTTTCAGATTGCCGACACCTATACCGTGTTTCGCGACGGCAGCTATATCGACAGCGGCGATCTCGGAGCTATCACGCGCGCAGAATTGATCCGTTTGATCATCGGACGGGAATTGGGTGACGAATACATCAAGACGAATGTCCCGACAGAAGTTCCAGGCCTCGAGGTCTTGGGCCTCAGCGCACCAGGCAAGATAACCGATATCTCCTTCACCGCGCACAAGGGTGAGATCTTCGGCATCTACGGATTGATGGGGTCGGGTCGTTCGGAAATATTCAACTGTCTTTTCGGACTGGATAAAGCCTCCCAAGGCGCAATCCGTCTGGAAGGTGAGACGATAAGCATCCGGCGTCCCTCGGATGCCATGGCGCTCGGGCTCGCCTTCGTGACGGAGGACCGAAAACTCACCGGACTCAATCTTGGCGACAGCGTTCGCAACAATATCTGCCTTGCCAGCCTGCCCGAGATGAGCCCGCATTTTGCAATGAACCGACGCGAGGAATCGTCAGCCAGCAGGGCAATGATCGAGCGTTTCAGGATCAAGGTCGCGCATGACACGATGGCGGTTTCCGGCCTTTCGGGTGGCAACCAGCAGAAGGTCGTACTTGGAAAATGGTTCCTGCGAAGCCCGCGCGTTCTGCTGCTTGATGAACCAACGCGCGGTGTCGATGTCGGCGCAAAACAGGAAATTTACCGCGTCATCTGCGAATTTGCCGCCGAAGGCGGAACTGTAGTCATGATCTCATCGGAGATCGATGAGGTTCTCGGCATGTCCGATCGCATCATGGTCATGCGCGGGGGACAATCGGTTGGCATTTATCGCAGGGCGGAAACGAACGCGCAGACGCTGGTGCATCTTTCGACATGAAGATTGACACGGAAGCACCGCGTATCGGTTGAGACCAAGGAGATAGAACAGTCGCCTGCATCAGCACTTGCGGCCGGTTCTGGAGAGGTAGAACAGTGTCCACCACAGAGAATAATTCACCAACCAGCTGGTTTGGCTCCGAACGTCGCAGGCTGGTCGTTCAGGAATATGGCATATTCATCGCCTTCCTGCTTCTGGCCACGATCCTCTCGTTCTCCAACGAGTATTTCCTGACAGCAGGCAATATTTCCAACGTTTTGCTGCAAACCTCCATCAACGGCATTCTCGCCATCGGCATGACCTTCGTCATTCTGACGCGTGGCATCGACCTCTCCGTTGGCTCTGTGGTCGCATTGGCCGGTATCGTCAGCGCCAGCCTTGCAACCACGTCGGCGACGGCAGGCATTGCGGGGGCTCCATATTCACCGTTCATAGCCATTCCCGTCGGCCTGCTCGTGGGCATCGGCTGTGGCGCGCTGGTCGGCACGATAGTCTCACGCTTCGCGGTTCCGGCATTCGTGGCCACGCTCGGCATGCTTTCCGCAGCGCGCGGCCTGACCTTGATCTACGGCGGCGGCAAGCCGGTACCCGCCCTTGTCCCGGATTTTCGCTGGATTGGAACCGGCAACATTCTCGGCGTTCCGGTTCCTGTCATTCTGCTCGCGATCGTGTTTCTGGTATCATGGTGGATTCTGAATCGCTCGCGGTTCGGCCGCTATATCTACGCTGTTGGCGGCAATCCCCACGCCGCGAATACTTCTGGCATCAACATATCACGGGTGCGCTTTTCTGTTTACGTCATCTCCGGCGGGCTGGCCGGCCTTGCAGGCATGGTCCTGTCGGCCCGCACCGGATCGGCGCTGCCGCAAGCGGGTATCAGCTATGAACTCGATGCCATCGCAGCGGTCGTCATTGGCGGCACCAGCCTGTCGGGCGGCGTCGGGCGCATCACGGGAACACTCATCGGCGCGCTCATCATCGGTGTCATGAACAACGGTCTCGATCTGATGGGTATCCAGTCCTACTACCAGCAGGTTTTGAAGGGAGCACTCATCGTAGGCGCGGTCATGCTTGATCAGAAACGCAACCAGGGCGCCTAGAGCAGGCCTCCCGAAAGCAGGAAACGGTTTCGGGGTAAGGACATGCGCAAAAGCAAACGGAAGGGCATTTCTTCCGATTCAATTCAAACGGGAAATTGCCTAGCCGCACCGCCCCCATTTTCAAGAACGGCATACTGATCGGTATGCCAAATCAACAAGGAGGAGATTGCAATGAAAAAACTGTTGATCGCGCTCGCTGCGGCGTCCGCACTAATCGTTACGCCATCACTGGCACAAGACAAGAAGCTCAAGATCGGCGCGGCGCCTTACGGATTGAATGCCGAGTTCATGCAGGTCTGGTCGGAAGCCCTGAAAAAGCATCCGGCGGTCAAGAACGGCGAGGTTGACCTGACTATATTCGACGGGCGTTATGATGCGCTGGTCCAGCAGGAACAGTTCAATACGATGATTACGCAGAAGTTCGACGCGATCATCTTCGTGCCTATTGATATCGAGGCAGGTGCTACCGCCGTTCAGGCCGCCAGCGACGCAGGCATCCCGGTTGTAGGTTCGAACACACGCGTCAACTCCGATTTGCTCGCGGCCTATGTCGGCTCCGACGATACGGTGTCGGGCTATATGGAAGCCAAGGACGTGCTCGACAAGATCGGCTGCAAGGGAAATGTCGTCATCCTTGAAGGACCAATCGGCCAATCCGCACAGATTTCCCGTCTGGAAGGCAACAAGAAAGCGCTGGCCGAATGCCCGGACGTGAATGTTCTTGAAGACCAGACTGCGAATTGGTCTCGCGCTGAAGCGCAGACCCTTATGGAGAATTGGCTGACCGCACATCCCGGTCAGATCAAGGGCGTGATCGGCCAGAATGACGAAATGGCGCTCGGAGCGATCGAGGCGATCAAGGCCGCCAACCTCAAGGTGAGTGATTTCGCAATCGCCGGCATCGACGGTATTACCGATGCACTGCATGCGGTCAAGGAAGGCACGATGACTTCCATTCTGCAGGATGCAAATGCGCAGGCACAAGGCGCTCTCGACCTTGCGATCTTCCACGCCAAGAAGGGCGAGTACAAGCCTCAATCCGATATCTGGGCGCAGTATCCGGATATGCCGTTTAACGACGGCAAGAACAAGAACTACAATGTTCCATGGACGCCCGTGACCGCTCAAAACGTCGACAAGCTCCTGGAAAGCCGCAAGTAACGCTGCCTGGGCGGCCCCGCCACTTATCGTGAAAGTCATGATAGGGATGCCGGGCCGCCAGGCTCACAAACCAGACTCCCGAGGCACAAAATGTCCGATCAAGCTCCCCAAATTGACCTGAACTTCCCGCTTTCCGGAAAAATTGCAATCGTGACCGGAGGCGCTTCCGGGATCGGTGCTGCAATATCCAGAGCTTTCATCGCCAAAGGCGCCAAAGTCGCAGTGCTCGATATCAGCGCTGATATTGCGAAAGCCAAAGCCGCGGAACTCGGCGAAAACGCAAAGCCGTTCGTTTGCGATGTTTCGAGCCAGCAGTCGGTCAATGACGCAATCGCAGCGGTCAATGATGAGTTCGGCACAATCGACATTGCGGTCAATAGCGCAGGTGTCGTCTATCTGGCTCCCGCAGAAGAAATTTCGCTCGATGAATGGGATAAGACCATCTCCAATAATCTGAAAGGAAGTTTCCTCGTTACTCAGGCGGTCGGTCGCGCCATGATCGCTGCGGGCAAGGGCGGCAAGATCATCAATCTCGCCTCTCAGGCAGGCACAGTCGCTATTGAAGAACACGTCGCCTACTGCGCGTCGAAGTTCGGCGTCATCGGCATGTCGAAGACCTTCGCAGCCGAATGGGGCAAGCATGGAATATGCGTCAACACACTTTCACCGACCATCGTGCTCACGGAACTCGGCAAGAAGGCCTGGGCCGGTGAAAAGGGCGAGGCCGCAAAGAAGCGTATCCCCGCAGGGCGTTTTGCCTATCCAGAAGAGATTGCCGCAGCAGCCGTATTCCTCGCATCTGCAGGAGCCGACATGATTACTGGTGCCGATCTCCTGATCGACGGCGGCTATACCATTCTTTGAGCCCAGCGCTCATTCATCTTACAGGAGATATCATGCAGCGCTTCATCAACAATCCGGACGAAGTCGTGGAAGATACCGTGAAGGGTTTTGTCAAAGCTCATTCCGACATCGTCCGGCTCGCGGAAAACCCGCGTGTCATTGCTGCGAAAGATGCCCCCGTCGCCGGCAAGGTCGGTGTCGTTACAGGTGGCGGTTCCGGTCATGAGCCCGCTTTCATCGGTTACACGGGGAAGAACATGCTTGATGCGGTAGCGGTGGGGGAACTGTTTTCCTCGCCAACCGCCAAGAGTTTTCACGATGCCATACGCGAAGCAGACGGCGGCAAGGGCGTTGTCGTCCTTTATGGCAACTACGCGGGCGACAACATGAATGTGAAGATGGCGACCAAGTTGGCCGCCAAGGACGGCATCGAAGTTGCGACAGTCGTCGCGAACGACGATGTCTGTTCAGCCCCTGCCGACGAACGCGAAAAGCGGCGCGGCGTTGCCGGCGAGATTTTCATGTGGAAGGTTGGCGGCGCAAAAGCGGCAACTGGAGCCGCGCTGGAGGAGGTTCGCGCCACAGCGCAGAAGGCCATCGATAACTGCCGTTCGATCGGTGTGGGGCTCGGTCCATGCACGCTGCCTGCCGTCGGTCATCCGAATTTCGAGATCGCGCCGGGAACGATGGAAGTCGGGATCGGGCATCACGGCGAGCCTGGGGTGCGGGTGGAGCCGCTCAAGCCCGCAGCCGAAGTCGCAAAAGATATGTGCCAGATCGTGCTCGATGACCACGAACTTGCTGAAGGCACCGAAGTGGCCGTGCTTATTTCGGGTCTGGGCGCAACGCCGCTGAACGAGCTTTATATCCTCAACGACACGATTGAATCCGAGATCCGGGCACGCGGACTGACAATCCATCGCACTTATATCGGCAATTATTTCACTTCGCTTGAAATGGTCGGCGCAACGCTGACGATCATGGCGCTGGACAACGAACTGAAAGAACTGCTCGACGTGGAAGTGCGCTGCACCACCATTCTGTAAGGAAGAGACCTGTGCAAACACTCAATAACGCAAAAGCCGGAGACATCGTGCTGGCAATGGCCGACCGGATTGTCGAGAACCGCGCCTATCTCAGCGAGATCGACGGCAAGATCGGTGATGGCGATCACGGCGTCAACATGGCCAAGGGGTTCAACATGGCCGCCGAACGACTGAAGGGGAAGAACGAGACACTGGCCGCTTCTCTCGATACGCTTGGCACAGTGCTCATGACCGAGATCGGCGGCTCGATGGGGCCGCTTTACGGCGTGATGTTCACCGAATTTGCGGAAAAAATAGACGGGATCGAGAATATCGATGCGGCTGCGTTCAGCCGCATGCTTCACGCCGGGCTTGAAGGTATCCAGTCAATCGGCTCTGCAAAGGTCGGTGACAAGACATTGCTGGACACGCTCGTGCCTGCCATCGAAGCTTTCGATGAAGCCACCGCTGCCGGAAAGTCATTTGCCGAGGCCCTCGAAGCTCTCGTCTTAGCCGCTGAGAAAGGCCGGGATTCGACGATCGATCTGGTGGCGAAGATCGGTCGCGCCAGCCGTCTTGGCGAAAGGTCGCTGGGTGTTCTGGATGCCGGAGCGACATCCTGCGCCATTATCCTCAAGGAACTTTCCGACGGCGCACGGGTGCGGTTCCAGTAGGGATTACCGACGATCAGCAGGCCCGGTGTAAAGCCAGGAACCGGGCCTGCTGTTTCCGCGCATTCTAAAAAACTCCAAGCAAAACCGTTGTATTGCCAGGCAACCCGACGATAGAGCAGTCCGGTTAAGACAGGTTCAGCAGAACCGCTCAATCTTCTGTTTTTACGCATTATCCAACACAAAACCGCTTCGCACTTTTGTTGGATATGTTTAGAAGGAAACAAGAGGTTCAGTGCAGAGAACATGGCGCCAAACGGAAAAACAACCGCAAGCAAGATTGGACAGGTGGAACCGACCCACGGCATTCCGCTGCGCTATGGTGACGATCCGTACGTTTGGGCGTGCTGGCTCTATTATGAAGATGGGCGCACGCAGGGTGAAATCGCTGAAATCATGGGGATTTCGCGGGCTACCGTGAACAGCTATCTGGCGGATGCCCGTAGCCGTGGCATCGTCAACATCTCGATCGAACCCGCGCGCCTCGGTTCCCTTGCAATCGCGCAGGAACTCAAGCGCCATTTCGGATTGAACGACTGTCTGGTAGTGCCAAATGATGACGGCGCGCAGGCGCTTATCGACCGGCTTGGAACCGCAGCTGCGCAAGCAATCGCCAAGCTTCTAAAATCCGGGGATACGCTCGCTGTCGCCTGGGGGCGGACGGTCCTCGCTATCGCTGAGAACACCCGCATAGCCAATCTGCAGGATGTGACCGTCGTTCAGGCTACCGGTGGAACACGCGCCAGTTTCGCTTACACCCCCGAATTATGCGCGGCAGCCATGGCACGGGCGACAAATGCGCATCTCGTCAACATCACAGCGCCAGCTATCGTATCCAGTGCTCACGTCAAGGCAGCAATAGTCGGAGAACCGATTATTGCGGAGCAGTTCCAGGCATTGGACCACGCGAACAAGGCGTTGTTCGGTATTTCTTCGCTCCGACCGAATTCCACGATTCATACCAGCGGCTTTTTCGAGAACGTCTCCATACAGGAATATCTGGCCAAGAATGCCGTCGGCGTCGTCGCCGGGCGCTTCATCGATTCTCATGGACAGCCTGTATCAGGCCCGCTTGACGACAGGACCATCGGTATTACGCTCGACAGGTTGCGCAACATCGACATGCGCATCGCAGTTGCAGGTGGTTTCGACAAAGTACCTGCAATTCTCGCCGCCTTGCGGGGCGGTTATATCAACATTCTGATTACCGATGCCGCGACAGGACGCGGTATCCTCAACGCGGATGGCGTGACTGAAATCGACAGCAAGCTTTCGCAGAAGCTGCGTGCGGAGCCGGCCCACGTGTCCAGCCATTACCGCACGCATATCAAGAAGTTTCTGAACAGTCCCGACGATGTCGTGGAGGAAATGCTTGATGGCGCCACCAGAGCGCACCGGTCCTATCTCGCTCCTATCAACGGATCGAAACGCGCGCTCGTCGCACGGACCGGGCCCCGACAGGGAAAAGTAGGACTGGTGATTGGCGGCGGGTCCGGGCATGAACCGTGTTTTCTGGGCTATGTCGGAAAAGGGCTTGCCGATGCGGTAGCCATCGGGAATGTCTTTTCCTCGCCTCCCCCTGCCCCAATTCTCGAATGCGCCAAGGCCGCCTCCGGCGGAGAAGGCGTCCTCTTCGTCTATGGCAACTATGTCGGGGATGTCATGAATTTCGAGATGGCGGCCGAAATGGCGCAGGAAGCTGGCATTCCCACACGGACCGTTCTGACAACAGACGATATATCGTCGTCCCCAGTGGAGGATCGCGACGGTCGGCGCGGCGTAGCGGGAAATTTCTTCATCTTCAAGGCAGCCGGTGCAGCGTGTGACCGCGGCATGTCGCTCGAGGCATGCGAAGCGGTGACGCGCAAGGCCAACCGAAGAACCTTTACGATGGGCGTTGCGCTGGAGCCCTGTTCCCTGCCCCAGACACGGCGCCACAATTTCGAAATCGGCGCTGAAGAAATGGAGATCGGCGTGGGTATTCACGGCGAACGTGGCGTTGTTCGCGAGAAAATGATGTCCGCCGATGCCATTGTCGATCACATCATGGACCGGATTTTCAGTGAGATGAATGCATCGCCGGGAGATCGGGTGGCGGTACTGGTAAATTCGTTCGGCTCAACGCCGCTGATGGAACTCTACATTTTGTTCCGACGCGTCGAACAACGGCTGAGCGCCAAGCAAATAACAATCGAAGCCAATTGGGTAGGCCACTACTGCACATCGCTGGACATGAACGGAGCATCTATATCCGTCATGCACCTCGATCAGGAATTGTCCGATCTCTTGTCGCATCCTTGCGATACGGCTTTTCTGCGGGTCAACTGATTAAAGCCGCTTTCGGCGGTTACATGAATTCCAGATTGTCTGGGAGGTACAAATGCAGGAAACTGCAGCGCGTCGTCTAAGCCGAATGTTCCAGCTCATTGCCTTTTCGATGAAGGAGGAAAAAGAACGACTTTCCGATCTCGACGGAGCAATTGGCGATGCGGATCACGGCATCACCATGGTGCTGGGCTTTTCAGCCATCAACAGCGCGCTTGCCAAGTTGGATTTGGAGCACATACTCCCTTCCGAGATTTTCGCCGCAGCTGCAGCCGCTTTTCTCGACACCGTGGGCGCTTCCACCGGTCCCCTCTATGCGACGGCATTTCGCCACGCTTCCAAGGCCCTTAAACCGCGCGAAAGCCTCGACGCCGAGGACCAGGCCGGCATCGTCGAGGCGATCACACGAGGCATTCAGGAACGCGGAAAGGGACAACGTGGCGATAAAACCATGCTGGATGCATGGATACCGGCGATGGAAACGGCTGTTGACGCGCGAACGCACGGCTTGAGCAGCCTGGAAATGTGGAACAGAATTCTCGAAGCAGCTGAAAAGGGTGCGGATTCAACCCGTTCTATGGTGGCCGCACGGGGCCGCGCTGCTCGTTTGGGTGAGCGCTCGCTTGGTCATGTCGATCCCGGTGCTGCTTCTGCGGTCATCATCCTGCGCTCCATGCGGGACAGCTTCTACGAAACCGTTTAAAGCCGATTTCGACTTATTCAGTCACTGGTGGTTTACACCCACGACTCAGCGAGCCCATTGGGAAATGGCATTCTCGCCACGCGGATAATACAAGCCAACTATCTTTCCCGGAGTGCTTCCCGCGCTCTGTTGAAAGGCTTGATGAGGTAATCCATAACAGTCTTGCTGCCGGTATGAATGTCAACGGTAGCGACCATGCCGGGGACGATTGGAAAACGCTCGCCAGTTTTGTTGAAAAGTGCGTCTGTTTCGGTCTTTATGAAGACACGATAGTAGAACTCTTCCGGTTTGACCTCGTCCTGAATTGTATCCGGTGAAATACTGACGACCTTTCCCTTCAAGCTGCCATATATCGCATAGTCATACGCGGTGACCTTGACCGTTGCTGGCTGGTCGGGATGGATATAGGCAATGTCGCGCGGGGAGATGCGAGCCTCGATGAGAAGCTGTTCATCCAGCGGGACGATAATCATCAGCTTGCCGTTGGGAGGAACCACACCGCCTATCGTCGAAACTTCAATGTTCTTCACGATGCCGCGCACTGGAGAGCGCAGGGTCAGCCGCGCAAGCGAGTCCGCCCGGCCCCTTATCACCGAAGAAAGCGATTCCACGTCCGCATTAGCTTTCGCGAGTTCCTCACGTGCCTTGACAATATAGTCCGATTGGATCTCGGTTTCCTTGAGTTGAAGCTCGACAAGCTGCCGCTTCAGCCGGATGACTTCCACATTGCTGGCAGCGCCCATCTTTGTCAGCGACTGGCTGATGGCGAGTTCGTCCTGCGCCAGTTTCTTAGACTCCGCAAGCCAATCGAGCGACTCCTTGAGGCTGCGTTTGCGCGCTTCATATAACTTGGTCTCTGATGCCTGAAGCGAAGGAAATGCATCCAGTTCGTCAGGAAATTCCAGATCGCTCCCATTGACTTCCGCCGTCAGACGAGCGGAACTGGCCAGCGCAGCACGGTATTTGGCGGAACTTTCCTGTACCGTTGCCTCAGTGACCGTTGGATCGAGCTGAGCCAGTATCTTGCCTGGTTCGACGACATCGTCCTGACGAACATAAAGCTTCGCTAGAACCCCGCCCTCCAAGGACTGGATCACCTGCTCCTGGGACGTTGGAACTACCTTGCCGGTGCCAGTCGACACTTCATCGAGCAAAGCCAGATAAGCCCAGATCAGCAGAACCGCGAAGAACAGGAATACAAGCCGGACAAAACGCTTCGAACGTTTCAGCCGTGCACCGTCGACACTCCCGTTCACCCAATCGCCGAAATCTTCGCCAAGGGCTGCCATATCGCCATTCTCCCAACCAGAGCCAGTTCCTATGTTCTGGCCGATGCTGCAGGGGCCGTTCTCGGGGCTTCGACCTTGCTTACGCCGAGCAGGGCCTGCAGCCCACGTTCTTTGGTATCGTTCAGTGCTATCTGTCCGTTTTCGACGACGATAAGCCGTTCAACCAGTTCCAGCACCCGCGTGCGATGTGTCGCGAGGACCACGGTGCGCCCTGCGCTCCACTTTGCGAATTGCTGGATGAAATGGCGCTCGGTCGCCTCATCCATCGTGGATGTCGGTTCATCGAGCAGCACCACCGACGGGTCCCGTATCAGCAGCCGCGCCAGCAATATGGCCTGCTTCTGGCCCCCGGAAAGACCGCTTCCCCCTTCCTGAACAAGATATTCGAGGCCTTGCGGAAGTTTGCGGATAAAGCCATCGGCTCCGACCATGGCAAGAACGCGCCGGATCTCATCGTCCGAAGCGTCAGGCGCACCCATCGTGATATTGTCGCGCAATGTGCCGAAGAACAGGCGCGAATTCTGTGTCAGAAGACCGATGTCGCGCCGGACGTCCGCCGGATCGATCTGCGGCAAGGAGAGATCGTCCAGCAGAACCTCACCGTCACTTGCGTCCATAAGCCCCGACAGGGCGAGCAGGAGCGTGGATTTACCTGCACCGTTTCGTCCGAGAACAGCAACCCGCTCACCGTGTTCGATCTTAAGGTCGCGCACCAGCAGCGCTGGAGGCGAGCTTTCATCACCATAACGGAAGAGCGCGTTCTTCAGGAGATAGGAACCCTTGATATGCGGGCAGTGAATCCGGGTTTCGCTGTCGGGATGGTCGACCGGCATCTGCATAAGACGGTCCAGTCCTTGTTTTGCGATCCTCGCATGCTGCAAACGCCCGGCGATCTGCGTAAATTGCGCCATCGGCGCCAGCATACGCGAACCGAGAATGGATGCGCCGACAAGTGCGCCGGTGGTTATGTCACCACTGATGACCATGGGCGCACCGATAAATACCGTCAACACGTAAACGCCCGTCTGCACATTCTGGGTCCATACGCTCAATCCGTTTGTAACGGAACGAAGCCTGATCTGCGCCTCGCCGGTAACAGCATTGAAATGGTTCCACTGCTGTTGGAAGCGATCCTCCGCCTGCAGGCTTTTGATGTCTTCTATGCCCTGTACTGTTTCCACCAGCATGGCGTTTCGTAATGATGACTCGCGCATGGCCTCATTGGCGTGCCGGCGGAGACGCCTTTGCAGAAAGACACCGGGCAAGATCAAGGCTGCGATCGCGGCCAGCGGGATAAAGACCAACGGCCCCGCCAGCCACCAGAACAGCACGAGAAACAGAAGGAAAAACGGCAGGTCCGCAATTGCTGCAACGGTCGTTGAGGTCAACAATTCGCGCACTTGTTCAATATCGCGCAACTGCGCGATGAAAGAACCTGTAGAAGTCGGTCGGGCCCGGTTACGCACCCGGAGCGCGTGACCGAACACGACATCTGACATTTGCAGGTCGGTACGCTTTCCGAGCATATCAATGATGCCCATTCGTGCGCGACGCATCATGAAATCGAAGCAAATCGCCAGCACGACGCCGCTGAACAGAACATAGAGCGTATTGAACGACTGCGCAGGGATGACACGGTCATAGACCTGCATCGAAAAAATGATACCCGTCAGCCCAAGCACATTGGCGATAAATGAAGCGACCAGCACATGGCTATAGGACCCAAGATCATGAAAGACGATCCGCCTTAGCCAGTTTTCCTCGAAAGGCTTGATATAGGCATCGACGCGCGCATCAGGAACAGTCCGGGCCGGGCGAGCCAGCAGAACATGACGGGTTTGGACGACAAGAGCATCAAGGGGAAATGCATGTTCCAGCCCCTGTTCGCCGCTCAGCCAGACCCCAGCTTCCCTATCCGTTGAAATCTTGTGAACAACCGCCAATTGCCCATCCGTCAATTCAAGAATGAAAGGCACATGCCAGTTGGAAAGATTGATATTTTGTGGGTCGACCAGCTTGATACCCAGCCCCATGCGGCGGGCCATCGCATGAAGCTTCATCTCGTCAGTTGAATTGGGGTCTATGGAAGCGGCGGCGAGTTTTACACCCTGAACAGAAAGCGGAAGTCGGTAATATTGTGCAACAAGCCGCAAGGCTTCCAGCCAGCGTTCCTGGCAAAACCTCGGCTCCTGTACGTCTTCTTCTGGCTCAAAGCTCAAGACTGATCCCATTTCGGGAGAGATTTCGCCATGTTTCATTGGCTGACCGTGCCTCCTCGCACCATCGCGGGATTGATGCCGAACTCGCGGCGTATCTTACCGGAATTATAAAGGCAGCTGATATTGAGCCGCCGCAGATCATGGACGGTATTGGCGATCTGAAACCGCGATTCATGTAATTCCTGCTCGGCATTGAGCAGGTCCAGAAGCGTTCGGGTCCCCAGTTCCAGATATTGTTCGCGGTAAAGATCGCGCGTCTTGACCATCATGTTCGCACGCGATTCCAGCGATCCCATCAACCGGCCCAACGTACCAATCTGGCTTCTCGCCTCCATGAGATTGCGCTCGATATCGTAGCGGGCGGTACTGATGGCTGCTTCTGCCGACTGGAGTGCATAGGCCGCAGCTCTTTTACGGGCTGTCGTCTGGCCGCCATTGTAGAGGTTCGACGAAACATTCAGGCCTACGGAATATTCCGGCTGGCGATCATTGCTTCGTGTATCGTCCCTCGACGCGTTGAGATCGTATCCGGTCATCGCCTCAAGGGATACGGTTGGGAGAGCTTCAGCCCGGCTGGCGGCCAGTTGCGCCTCAGCCTCCTCCTTCTCCGCCTTGGCCTGCAGCATTGCAGGCACTTCTTCCCAGTCCGGGGTTGCAGCATCGCAGGCCTTGCCCAGCCAGCCGGGCTCACCAGAAACGGGGTTTGGCGAACCGCCGCCGATCAGCGCTCCGAGAGCCACCTGCCAGCGGTTCAATTCGGACTGGTATTGCAACTGGGTAGCCAGCGCGGACTCTACACGCGCATCGGCTTGTACCTTGTCGGACATGGTGCTCGCCCCCTTGTCCGTGCGTTGGTTGACGAGGCCCGCGATGACTTTAACCCCTGCCACCTGTTCCTGGGCCAGCGCCGAAAGCCTTCTGTAGCGCTGCACCTCGACAACGGCATTGGCAGTGTCGCGCGATAGATCATCGATAGCGAGAAGAAGGCGAGCATTGCTGATATCCTTTACGGCCCGTTCAATGTCGACCGAACTGGAAACCTTGCCGAAATCGTAAAGCATCTGCGACGCCGAGACATTGAAATTCGGCCGCCAGCCTTCCCTATTGCTGCTCTGATAACCGGAAGCGACGCCCGCATTGAGCTTGGGATAGTACCCTGCCTGCGCAGCCCGAATGCGTTCGTCGGCCTGATAAATCCGGCCTGTCGCTTCGTCGACGGCTGGATGCCAGCCGACGGCACGCCGAACGGCAGTTTCCATTGTTAGGGACCCCGCTGAAGCCTGTATCGCGGGCGCGGGATTTCGAGCAGGATTGCCCCCGTCAGCAACAGGGTTTGGGGGAACGGAACCCGTTGTTGACGGGGGCCGGGGAGCCTCCGCTTTCCTTGTTGGCCGGGCAGAAAGCTGGTCTCCCGGAGCCGGGTCAATTGTAGTGGTCTGGCACGCCGCCAGAAGGCATGAACTGAGCAATATGGTTGGCAAATGATTTAAGACCGGGGCTTTATGCATCTAATATCCGTTATAACCGGCCGAAGCCTGAAAATTTTCGGATGAAACCCTGCCGCCGACCAGCCGGCGGCAGGGAAGATCGATCAAACCATATGTGCAGAGTGGGGTGGGTCCTCCTGTCTCAGCGGATCGGGTGTCAGATAAGCCAACGGATCGATCACCGTGCTGCCCTCATCTACCGTTATCAGATCGGTATCTGTGCTGCTTACCGCCGCATCGGCAGAGCTGCCTCCGCCCGTTTCGCTATCGCTGGAAGGCAGAACGATCTCACCGCCGCCGTCGTCAAGGAGGAGAGCCTCTGACAGATTATGCTGCGCCGGTTCTGGCGAGCTGTCCGAAGCATCCGATCCGGCGAGACCGCCAAGCGCCACGACATCGCCTGATGTGTCCGCCGAGAAACTCTCTGCCGATACCGGATCAGCCGTCTCCGTTGTAAACGTTACGGCCGCGCCGTCATGAAGCTGGACAACCAGTTCCGCCGTCGTTTCATAACCGCCCGGAAGCACGATCTTGTAGGTGAAGCTGTCCGTCCCTTCGCGGTCGGCATAGGCCAACGTGTCCAGCGGCTCATACTTGTATGTACCATTGCTATAGACGGTCAGGTCACCATGGACACCATGGATGACAGTGCCCGCTGCGCTTGCGTCAACAAAAGTACCGCCGTCTGAAACTACGACCCGCGAGCCTTCAGGGACGACACCATCATTGGCGACCAAGCTGCCGCTGATTGACGGATCACCAGAGATCACATGCTGATCCAGATGGGTGACGTTCACGTCAGTCGTGACAGAGATTGCCGCAAGGGCGCCCGAAAGCGTCGTATGAACCCGATAGGTTCCAGCATCTAGATCCAGACTGCCGATATCGATCGTCTTGACATTCCCGAGCACACCAACAGCCACGTTGAATGCGTTGTCGGTATTAACATCCTGCCAGACACTGCCAACCAATTTCTGGATTGTGACCGTACCACTGGCTAGTGCTGCAGCGGTGACCGAAACAACCACACTACCGGTCGCGTCCATATTGCTCCCGATAGTGAACTGATTGCTGTTCGCTGTCACGGTACCCAGCGCCCCGATCAAAGGCTGCGCCTGGTCGAAGTAGGCGGTATCCGTGGGGTTGATCCACGTAATATCGATTTCCGTCGCATCATTGGTAGCAGCAACACTGTAGGTCGCATCTGCACCGAGATCGGCGTCATTCCACACCAGCCCCTGTCCATCGCTGTCGATACGGACATAGAGGATAGCCTGGGTATTCGTGTTCGCCACCGGATCATGGAGCGTATAGGTGAACTGGTCCACCTTGCCGATTGCGGTGCCGTCTGCATTCGGCGTGTAGGTGTAGCTGCCATCCTGATGAATGACGAGCTGTCCGTACTGCCCGATGATCGTCGTGCCTGCCGGACCTGCCGCCACGGGATAATCGGTGCCATTGAAGTTCACGCTGGTGACGATATGCCCGGCAGCGGCAGCGCCGCCATCATTGTCGAGCACATTGCCCGTGGCTTCGCCGGTTACTATGCTCGTGTTGATATAGTCGTGATCCAGACCACTTACGGTCATGGTGGTCAGTACCGACAGTCCCACACCATTATAGACCATGAAGGCGCGATACTGGCCTGCATCCATGTCAGGGATCACAACACCATTGGCACCACCATCAAGAAGGCCAATATTGAGGATGGAGCCGCCCGTAGCGGAACCGTCAACGCTGGTCCACTGGCCTGTCAAGGCATCCCATTTCTGGACAACGACCTGATAGTCGCCCAGCACGCCGACATTGGCAAGACCGCCGAAGGCGAAGGTCAGGTCCTGAGTATGTCCCTCCGTGATCGTGAACCCGACTGAAGGAACACCGAGGACCGTCGCCTGGAGATCGATAATTCCCAGACCGATACCGATGCCCAGCAGATAGGTCGCATCTCCATTATCCACCGCCGTTTCTGTCGGCACGACGTCGACACTGGCGGCAGCGAGATCATCAGCAGCACCCGGCGTTGTGGTGCTCGGCGTCCAGCCGCCCGAACCGCTTCCGGGATTGCCTGCCGGGTCCGTCACCGCGACCGACACGGTACCAGCGGGTTGGGCCAAAACAGCCGTCGCCGTCCATGCGCCGGTCGTGCCATCCGCCGTCACCTGCGAGGTCGTGCCGTCCGGCCAGGTCACCACAACCGTCGAACCCGGTTCCGTCGTGCCGGAAGCTGTCGGGATATTGTCTCCTTCCGGATC
>NZ_JBHEEV010000005.1:65133-426525 GCF_041930145.1 Brucella ciceri
GAACCCGGTTCCGTCGTGCCGGAAGCTGTCGGGATATTGTCTCCTTCCGGATCGGTGATGGCGACATCGGTCGTCGGTGCGGTTACATCAACATTTACGGGTCCGAGTGAAGTCGCGGGACCAATATTCCCCGCGGAGTCTATCTGACGGACCAGAATATCCCCATCGCCATAGACACCAGGCTGAAGTTCAAAACTTGCGCCGCTCCCGTCATGCCAGGTCTTGCCCCCATCTGTGCTGTACTGCCAAGTAGCACCCTCCTCGAGGTTACTTACAACGACCGTCCCATCGCCAGTAATGCCGTCATCTGGAAGGCCGGTATCGTTTTCAAGCGCCACGGCAGGCTCTGCCGGGGGCTCCCTATCAACACCTGCGCCATTGTCATTGTCGTCATCGTTATCGGAACTTGACGCCGCAGCAATAATCCCGCCAACCGCGCCAAGGCCAAGCAACCCGAGAAGAACGGGACTTACGCCGCCTGTTGCGCCACCCATCAGTTGGTCAACCGACTGAATTTCCGCAAAGTTGAAATCTGCTAATCCATCACCGTGCTGACCAACCCACAGCTTCCCGTCCTCGTCTTGCAGGACTAAATCATTATCATCGCCATTCGGATAATGAGCATAAAAATGAACAATTCGGATTGTTTCGCCATTGTGAAGGCGAATGACGAGATCATCGCCGATCTTCTGGTAATCTGCAATTGCGCGGGGGCTCAATGACAGTTTAACAACACTCGGAGACGAAAGAATAATGTTATTACCCGCGACTGTACTGGATGAACCGGTCGCTTTGTTCGTGACAATAACCATGATGAGCCCCTCCTCGGCGTTACGACCGGCAAAGAGACAAGAATCGCAGTCAAGAAGAGAGAGGCCCTTTATTGATTAGCCTAACAAATGATGAGGATACTTTTATCTTGAGCAAAAATCTCCTCAATCTTTCAATTCTAGCTTATGTCGCACTCTCTTCTACATTCGACTGCAAATCCATTTATTCAGTGCCAGACCTATCCGACAAGAAGTATAGATGTTTATATTAAATTCTATGCAGATATCGACACGTTTGCACAAAATTGACATTGGTCACAAACTATGAAGTTGACCCGACAATCGATTTCGCGCCTTCCTTCTGAAAGAAGCCGGACTGGTCCCAACAATGCGGCTAAAAAATCGGGAGAGATGCACCTGATCGGAAAAACCGCATTCCTGAGCGATCTCCACAATGGGGAGATCTGTTTCCTCCAGCAAGGCCCGCGCGCGTTCTATCCTGCGCAATATAATATATTGATGCAGCGTGACATTCGTTGATCGCTTGAACAATCGAGCAAACTGCGCAGGGCCTAATCCCGCCATTGCAGAAAAATGATTTACAGTGATACGCCGGCTTATATTGTTATCTATAAAATCAATCACATCGCGTAGGATGCTTGGTGGCAGACTACCTTCCCCAACGTGTTCTTCCTGACCGCTATTTGAATATTTGGCGATCAAACGTGCGGTAAGCACCCGGGTCAAATATTCAAGCTCTATTCGTGCGAACGTCCCTCCCCTTTCTACTATCTCCTTAATCGATAGGATCGTTTGGGTCAGAAACTGGTCTGAAATAGAGAACCTGGAGCCTAGATTAAAAAGACCTTCACTCGCCGCCAAAAACTCCTGTTCGATATTTTTAAAAAGGCGGTCGGAAACATATATTTGAATGATTTCGGCATTGGATTCAATCTCGGCGTCAAAAGTCGTATTGGGCGGTATTACGAAAATTGACCCCGGCGCCAAGGAAAGTTGAGAAAGAGTGTTTCTAATCGAAAATCTACCTCTCACATATCCTCTCGTAGCCATTCCCACCAATAGAGATGGCACTGCCGAAAATCTTGCCTTGAAGGGCCAAATTCTGGATGTATAAACATATGCGTTAGGCGAGGCTAACGCCGCGCTGGTTTTAATCACCTCAATTCCATCTAGATCCTCCACCTTATGTGTAGCCACCATACTGAAATTTAAGCTACTCATTTCCCCTCCAGCCTCGAGAAAACGTAAGTTAGACTGAATGTCATCTGAAATGATGTTATTTTGTATTGTTTACTATGACAGCAAAACCTCTCCCTCTCGAAATAGAGCGCAGTAACCTGAAGGCCAGAACATCTCCCTAAAAAATGGAAGTCTACAATACGAACCAAGCATGGAAAAGACATGTCATGCGATAAGCATTGATTGAATGGGGTTACCCCCATATTTCGGGTCCCCTCCATTTAAATGACATCATGTTTTCTGGCGAACATTGCGCCGGTCGTGACCAAGAACTGAAGGGCGCTGAAGTAAAAAATAGCGTGGGCTCGGCAAGGCGCGTTGTTTGGCGAGGACGCTAAGGCGCAGGCGCTTTAATTTCCAAAATCGAATCTGCTGTCAGTGCCGACATGGGATGACCGAAGCGTCGCTCATGCGCCATTTGCTTATATGGAAATTACCACTTCGAGGTTTTTCAGCTGGTTGTTCTTTACGCAAATTCCTCGCAATGTGACATTCATGGGCGTAACGGTGTTCAGTTGCAGTTCACTCCACATTGCCTGGAAGCGCTAACAGATACCCGTTGGAAAGTTGCAGGGCGGGCTTTCCTCCACATGCTGGTGCAGCCCCGCCGCAATTGGTTTCTAAAGTAATCAGAAGGTCTTCTGCAGCTCTGGCAGGACGGTAAAGAGATCACCGACGAGGCCATAATCGGCGACCTGGAAGATCGGCGCTTCCTCATCCTTGTTGATGGCGACGATGACGCGTGAGTCCTTCATGCCCGCCAGATGCTGGATCGCGCCGGAGATACCGACAGCGATGTAAAGGTCCGGTGCAACCACCTTGCCCGTCTGGCCAACCTGCCAGTCGTTCGGCGCATAGCCGGCATCAACGGCTGCGCGGCTGGCGCCGACTGCGGCACCCAGCTTGTCGGCAACCGGCAGGATCACTTCCTGGAACTTTTCGGCAGAACCAAGCGCACGACCGCCCGAGATGATGATCTTCGCCGAGGTCAGTTCCGGACGATCCGATTCCGAAAGTGCATTGCCGACGAAGCTCGACAGCGCCGGATCGGCAGCCGCATTGACGCTTTCAACCCCAGCCGAACCGCCTTCGCCCGTTGCCGAGAAGGAAGCCGTGCGCACCGTGATGACCTTCTTCGCGTCGGTCGACTGCACCGTCTGGATCGCATTACCTGCATAGATCGGACGCTTGAACGTATCAGCCGACACGACTTCCATGATTTCGGAAAGCTGCATCACATCGAGAAGGGCTGCCACGCGCGGCAGGATGTTCTTGGCCGAAGTCGTCGCAGGCGCAATGATCGTGTCGTAATTGGCAGCCAGTTCCACGATGAGCGCTGCCGTCGGCTCGGCCAGACGGTTTTCCAGCGCATCGCTTTCAGCAAGCAGAACCTTGCGCACGCCATTGAGCTTTGCGGCCGCATCAGCTGCAGGTTTTGCACCTTTGCCAGCAACCAGCACATCCACGTCGCCGCCAATTTGGGCGGCAGCCGTCAGCGCCTTGGCCGTCTGGTCGGAAAGGGTTGCATTGTCGTGTTCGGCAATAAGAAGAATAGCCATTTGTCTCGTCCCTTCCGATTTCTTAGATGATGCCGTCGGCTTTCAGCTTCTCAACCAGCTCTGCGACAGAGCCGACCTTGACGCCAGCCTTGCGGCCGCCCGGCTCTTCCGTCTTCAGAACCTTCAGACGCGGCGCAATATCGGCGCCGAAATCGGCAGGCGACTTTTCGTCTAGCGGCTTCTTCTTGGCCTTCATGATGTTGGGCAGCGACGCATAGCGCGGCTGGTTCAAGCGAAGATCGACCGTGACGATCGCCGGAAGCTTCACATCGATGGTCTGGAGACCGCCGTCCACTTCACGCGTTACCTTGGCCGAACCATCGCCCAGCTCCACTTTAGAGGCAAAGGTTGCCTGGCTCCAGCTCAAGAGCGCCGACAGCATCTGGCCGGTCTGGTTGGAATCATCGTCGATTGCCTGTTTGCCGAGGAAGACGAGGTCCGGCTTTTCCGCTTCGACCACGCCCTTCAAGACCTTGGCAACGCCAAGCGGCTCGACCGTCTCGTCGGTCTTGACCAGGATCGCGCGATCCGCACCCATGGCAAGTGCCGTACGCAGCGTTTCCTGCGCCTGTGCCGGGCCAACCGAAACCGCGACGATCTCCGTCACCTTGCCCGCTTCCTTCAGACGGATCGCCTCTTCAACCGCGATCTCGTCAAAAGGGTTCATCGACATCTTCACGTTCGAAAGCTCAACCCCCGAACCGTCTCCCTTTACACGGATCTTCACGTTGTAATCGACAACCCGTTTCACTGCGACAACTGCCTTCATGGGGCTAACCTTTCCTTGCAGCGAACCGGATCGTCGTAACGATATATCGGGGCCAGTTCGCACAGACTAATGGACGGACGATCAGAGGCGCGCGCGCTTGGCTTCCGGATCGTAGGGCGATTCCTCAATCACGCGGGCCTTGCGCATCTCACCCAGAACCGGGATTTCCAGCTCCGTGCCCGGCACGCCAAGCTCGACCGGCAGCAGCGCCAGCGCGATATCGTGCCCGAACGTATAGGAGTAGCCGCCCGAGGTGACGCGACCCACCAGCTTGCCATGATGGTATACACCCTCGCAGGTCAGCGTGCTGGCGCCATCGGTTTCAACCGCCAGCGTGACGGAGCGGCGCTTGATGCCTCGTTCCTTTTCCTCGACCAGCGCCTGCCTGCCGATGAAATCGCCCTTGTCCAGGCGGATAAAGCGTTCAAGGCCGCTTTCCCAGGCACTTAGCTCGCTGTTCATATCGCGGTACATGGCACGATAGGATTTGTCGAGACGCAGCGATTCCAGCGCATGCAGGCCGATAAGGCGCAGGCCGTGCTCCTTGCCGGATGCGAGCAAGGCTTCCAGCAGATGCCGCTGATAGCTAAGCGGATGATAAAGCTCCCAGCCCAATTCGCCTTCATAATTGACGCGCAGCAGACGCACATCACTGGCGAGGCCGACCGTTCCCGACTTGATGCCGAACCACGGGAATGCCTCGTTTGAGAGATCGATTTCGGTAAGCGGCTGCAATACCTCGCGCGCCTTCGGCCCCACGATCGTGAAGCAGCCCCTGTCATTCGTCACGTTACGCAGAGTAACGCTTCCATCCTTCGGCAGGAGTTTCGACATTTCGTCAAAGTTCCAACGTTCGGCTCGCGGAGTTGAAATCATGTAGAAAGAGCCGTCATCGAGACGCGCCACCACATATTCCGCCTGCACACCGCCCTTCGGGGTCAAATGATGAGAAAGGTTGACGCGTCCCGCCTTCGGCAAGCGATTGGCGAGAATGCCATCAAGCCATGCTTCGGCACCGGGACCGCTAACCTCGAATTTGGTCATCGGCGTCATTTCGACGAGACCTACCGCGTTGCGCACGGCTTCGACTTCCTCGCTTACATATTTGCCCTTTTCGGTCCAGCGCCAGCTATACTGATCCCTGGCTTCTACACCCTCAGGCGCGAACCAGTTCGGCATTTCCCAACCGTTGAGGCAGCCCCAGACAGCACCCAGTTCCGTCAGGCGATCGTATGACGGCGCGGTTTTCTGCGGGCGAGCGGCAGGCATATCCTGCCCCGGATAATGCTGCTCGGCATGGGTGCCCCATGCTTCGCGCACTTTTTCGCGGGTCCAGTTCTTGTTGGCGTAGTCGCCAAAACGACGCGGATCGAGATCAGATGTGTCGATGCTGTTGCCGCCTTCAACGATACGCTCGGAAAGATAATAGCCGATCGCGCCGCCCCACAGGATGCCGCCGGGCACCCCTTCTGCAATCCAGACATTGTCCAGCCCCCAGGCCGGGCCGACCAGCGGCAGTTCATCAGCCGTCATCTGGAACGGTCCGCGCACATTGGCCTTGATGCCAACGCGGCCGAGAGCGGGAGCCAGCTCGATGGCCTGCTCCCAGTTCCATGAAACCGAATCGAAATCCTCTTCCAGAAGATCCGCTCCAAACCATTCGGGGACGCCGTTTTCGGCAAAGAGCTTCAAATGTTCGGTCCTCTCGTAGGGGCCGAACATCAGGCCGTCGCCCTCCTCACGCAGATAGCCTTCAAAGCCCTCATCGCGCAGGATCGGCATTTCCGGCAGGCCCTGACGCTTGCGCTCGATCACTTCCGGCACGGCATCAGTGATCCAGTATTGATGAATGATAGGAATTGCCGGAATGTCGAGCCCCAGCATGGCTCCGGTCTGGCGGGCATAATTTCCTGTCGCCGAGATGATATGCTCGCAGATGATATCGCCCTGATTGGTCTTCACCTTCCACTCACCGCTTGGCAGGCGCTCGAAACCTTTGACCTCGGTGTTGAGATAGATCTTGGCGCCATTGTCGCGCGCACCTTTGGCGAGCGCCATGGTGACATCGGCAGGCGCAATATGGCCATCATCGGGGTGATAGAGCGCGCCCAACATATCATGGTTGTTTTCAAGCAGCGGCCACAGTTCACGGGCGCGTGCCGGGGAAACCAGTTCGGCGCGCACGCCCTGCACTGCGGCGACACTCATATAGCTCTTGTATTCGTCAAGGCGGTCGCGCGTGTTGGCAATACGCAGCTGGCCGCATTTGTGCCAGCCGACATGCTGACCAGTTTCGGCTTCGAGCCCTTCGTAAATCTCAATGGACTTGTTGATCATACGGCCGATATTGATATTGCGCGCGTAGGAAGGGATCAGCCCCGCCGCATGCCACGTGGAACCTGCGGTAAGCTGCGTGCGCTCCAAAAGCACGACGTCCGACCAACCTCTCTTGGCCAGCCCGTAAAGAATGGAGGCGCCGACACAACCTCCCCCGATGACAACCGCGCGCGCATGAGTCTGCATTCCACGTTCCCTTCCAGTATATTTTGGAGATTGCCGGAGCGCCGCTACGGGCCACGGTACGGACTCCTTTGTGCGTTACATTACAGAGGGTTCTGCGCCATGTGAGCTTGATAAAAAATCTGCGAAGATATAACTTCAGATTATGCACAGGCTCCGCTCGCTCATCCCCTCGGCCAATTACCTCTTCGTGTTTGAGGCTGCAGCTCGACGGCTGAGCTTTACGGCGGCGGCGGAAGAGCTGAATGTCAGCCAGCCAGCGGTGAGCAAGACGATCAAGCTTCTCGAGGAAGCTACCGGACTGAAGCTTTTCCGCCGTGAAAGGAGCCGCCTTGAACTGACGGCTGAAGGACAGAGGCTTTATCGCGAAACGCAGGAAGCATTCGACCATCTGCACATGGTCATCTCGTCAATGCGCAAGAAGCACTCGCGCGATATCATCCGCGTGTCGTTCTCGGCATCTTTCGTGCAGCTATGGCTTCTGCCGCGTCTCAAAGGGTTCAAGGAGAAACATCCGGACGTAGCGTTGCGCATCGAAGAAAGCAGCCGTGACGATCAGGACCTGCTGGAAGAGGATATCGACGTTTCAGCGCGTCTGGGAAGAGGCAAATGGCCGGGTATCCTCGCCTGGCCGTTCGTGACGGAAGAAGTCTGGCCTCTATGCAGTCCTGCCTATCTCAAAGAGCGCGGAGCGATCAGGGAAGCAAGCGACCTTCTGAACCACACTCTGCTACATTTCGAGGAGCGCCATCGCTCGCGGCTTGGCTGGCGCGAATGGCTTGAGCGTTCCGGTGTGCCGAACCCGCGTATCGAACAGGATTTCGTCTTCACCGACGCACTCAGTTCCATCGAGGCGGCTGTGCAGGGGCAAGGCGTGGCGCTTGGCTGGAAACACCTCGTTCATGATCATGTCGTGGCGGGTCGGCTGGTTCCGGCCACGCATATGTGCCATCGTTCCGGCGACACGATCCATCTGGTGATGCCTGCACAGCGTCCGCCGAAGCGAGGTGCGGAACTGTTCCGCGAGTGGCTTCTCGAACAGGGCGCCGACGCGGAACTGAAGCTGTAGGCCCATTTGCTTATTACGCGAACACCACGGTCTTGTGACCGTTGAGCATGACGCGGTGCTCGAGATGCATCTTCACCGCTCGCGCAAGAACCCGGCTTTCGATATCTCGCCCCGTGGCGACGAAATCTTCCGCACTCATGGAATGAGTGACCCGCTCGGTTTCCTGTTCGATGATTGGGCCCTCGTCCAGGTCCGGCGTCACATAATGCGCCGTTGCGCCAATCAGCTTCACGCCCCGCTCGAACGCCTGATGATAGGGCTTTGCACCCTTGAAGGATGGCAGGAACGAATGGTGAATGTTGATGATCTTGCCGAACAGGCGATTGGATAGATTATCCGATAGCACCTGCATATAGCGTGCGAGGACCACCAGATCGGCCTGCGTCTCACGCACCAGATCGATCAGGCGAGCTTCCTGCTCGGCCTTGTTATCCTTGTTCACGCCCCAGCAATGATAGGGAATGCCCGCACTTTCCGCCGTCTCGCGGCTATCTTCATGATTAGAGACGATGGCAACGACCTCGGCATTCAGCCAGCCAACGCGGATCTGATAGAGAAGATGCAGCATGGCGTGATCGAATTTGGACACCATAAGCACGATCTTGGGCTTGCGGCTGGCATCGGCCACCGCGAATTTCATGCCGAACCGCTCGCCTGCCGGTTTCAGTGAGTGCTCGACCGCCTCACGCGGCATGCCGAGCGGCGCGCTGAAAGCAATGCGCATGAAAAAGCGATTGGTCACCCTGTCACGAAACTGATTGCTCTCAACGATATTGCCGCCAATTGCAGCGAGTTCTGTGGTAATCGCTGCAACAATACCGGGCTTATCATCACAATCGAGCGTCAAGACAAAAAGCGTAGGGTCGATGCTGGCCGCAGGCCGCATCCTAGAAGGCATGTCATTCATGATCTTTTCTCGGGAAGTTTCAAGGTTTTAGGGGCTTACCGAAAGCGTAATCTTCCACTTTCGGCACAAAACGGGGGTGTGCATATCCGGCGGGCTTTTCACCCACCGACACGCCGGTATTGAGAATGCCAGCCTGATAATCCGCCGCGAATAATGAGTAGGGATATGTCGGAGGGATGACACTCGCTGCATCCAGCTTGGCACGCAGTTCGTCAGGGATCGAGAAAGCCAGCGCGCCGAGATTGTCTCCGAGTTGTGACAGCTTGCTCGCGCCTATGATCGCTGCCCCGATACCCGGTTGCGACACCGCCCAATTCAACGCCACCTGCGCCATGGATTTGCCAAGCACGCCAGAAACTTCCGCAAGTATGGCGACAATCCTCATATTGCGTTCGGTGAACAGCCCCAGCCCGCCCGCATCGTCGCGACTAAGACGCCCTTCACCACCGGCCCGGTATTTGCCTGTCAGAAGCCCCATGGCGAGCGGGCTCCAAGCGGTAATACCCAGTCCCAGGTTCTGTCCCAGCGGGACAAATTCCTGCTCTATGCTGCGCTCGACCAGCGAATAGGGCAGTTGCAAACTGATCGGCTGCGAAAGCGCGTGGGCTTCTGCCCAGGTCTGCGCACGGGCAGCATACCAGGATGGTACATCCGAGAGGCCGCAGTAGCGGATTTTTCCCGCGCGGATCAGATCGTCGAAGCCGCGAATCACCTCTTCCACAGGCGTCATGCCATCCCAGGTATGCACCATATAAAGATCGATATAGTCAGTCTTCAGCCGTTTCAGCGACTGATCAACCGCACGGAACATATTCTTGCGGCCATTGCCGCCGGCATTGGGATTGCCAGGCTGCAGATTGTTGGAATATTTGGTCGCGATCACCACCCGATCACGGGCGCCGGCTTCCTCGACAAACCTGCCGACCAGCGTCTCGCTCAAGCCCGCACCGTAGGAATCCGCCGTGTCGATGAAATTGCCGCCCGCGTCGAGATAGCGATCAAAGATGGCCCGCGCATTCTCTTCATCCGTACCCCAAGCCCCCCCAATCCCTCTGATCCCCGCATTTCCGAATGTCATCGTCCCGAGCGCCAGACGGCTGACACGCAGACCGGAGCGGCCAAGGAGGAAATAATGATCGAGCGACATAGGAAACCTCCTGACTGTCAGGTCACATAAAGCCGTGATAAGCGCGACAGGCGACGGTCTGTTGGACGTAGTTGATCATTGAAATGAAATCGAACACGGGACGCCCGGTCACCTTCTGCACGGCATGAGCATAAGGGGGAAGATCGCTGCATTCGAGCAGGATGGAGCGAACCTCTGGATTGTCCCGCACGAGCTTCATCGCCACTTCGCAAACTTCGCGCTCGATGGCGGCGGAATCGAGTGTCCCTTTCTCTTCCAGAATCGCCTCACGGAACTCGGCCTGATCTTCCATTCCGGCAAGCACGATCGGGATCGTTTCTGGAATGCCGCTGGCGGCGAAATGCCGTGGACTGAGGCGCTCTGCATTGGCAGTAATTACGCCTACAGTGCCGCGCGCCACAGCGTGCATGAAGGGTATCTGCATCAGGCTCGACAGGAAGACTGGTATATCGACGGCCTCAGCAACCTCTTCCTGGAAATATGCCATGAACCCGCAGGCGCCAGTAATGGCTTTCACACCCCGCCCCTGAAGTTCCAGAGCCGCTTCCACAAAAGCTTCTTTCAATGCCGGATCACGCTGATTCAGAAGACGGTCAATGGAAGCGCCGCGCACCTCCTGATAGCGAACCGGATATGTATAGGTAGTCGCATTACCGACATTGCCGGGCACGCAGGGATAGGCGGCATCCAGAATGAGGATGCCGATCTGTTCCCCATACCATGACTGGCTGTTCCGGCTGACCGCGTAAACAGTCATCGTTGCAGTCTCCGATATGAAATGTGGTTGAAGTGGATGCAGCAGCAAGCCGCTGCATCAAGTGGTGCCGTTCCGGATCACTCGATGAGTTTTGGCGCGCCAGTATTTCCGGCGCTCTCGTCGAGGCCATAGGATTTCAGGATCTTGGCAATGGTGCCGTCCTTGTGCATTTCCTCGATATTCGCGTCGAGAGCAGCACCAAAATCCGTCGCGCTCTTGGCATAAGGCAGACTGGCCTGTGCTGCTTCGCGGGTTGCGCGGATGCGCTCATCAGGCTGCGCGATCTCGACCTTGATGTCCTTCAATGTGCCATTCTTGGCCGCATAAGCGCCTGTCGAGTAGCCGTCGATGCCGACATCGATACGCCCTGATGCAAGATCCTGATGCATGTTCACCGAGTTCGGATAAAGGCGAAGATTGGCACCCAGAAGCTTCTTGGCATCGGTCACCCAGAGATAACCCTGCACCGTTCCGACATTCTTGCCGACGAGTTCCTCGACCGTCTTGATGCCATCCTTTGAATAAAGGCCCATCTGGTCTTTATAAAGCGGATAGGAAAGATTCATCACCTTGGCGCGCTCTGCCGTGCGATACCAGTCACCGGTCGTGATATCAGCCTGACCCGACAGGACATATTGGATAGCAGCCGCGGGATCGACCGCCACTGGCTTCACAGTAAGGCATTCGCGTTTCGCGAATTCGGCCGCAATGTCACCATCGAGGCCGCTCATCTTGCCGCTTTCATCCATGAAGGAATGCGGCGCATAAGTAGTGACGGCAACCATCAGCGTACCGGGCGTAATGGTTTTGAATTCGTGCTTGGGTTTGCAATCCTGCGCCAATGCTGTCGCCGACAGCCCGACGAAAATGGCAAAGCCGATCAGGCCCTTGTGAATGATCCCGTTATTCATGTGCGACTCCCCTTGTTATTGTGCGTTATCGGGTGGCGTAAGCGGACGACCGCTTCTCCACGTAAGAAACGATCCATGCCGCCGGGATGCAGATGGTTGCATAGAGCAGACCGGCCAGCAGCAGCGCAGGCATGTAGCGAAAGGTATTGGACCCAATTTCATAGGCATTGCTGACCAGTTCCGGCAGCGCGATGGTGAAGCAGAGCGAAGTGCCTTGAAAGATAAGGATCGCGAAGCCCAGCAGGGCTGGCAGCGCAACTCTCAAAGCCTGAGGCAGCAACACAAAACGCAACTCGTCCAGAACACTGAAGCCCAGGGCTTCTGCCGCTTCGCGCTGACCATGATGGATCGACTGGAGGCTGGCCCGAATGATTTCACTCGTATAGGCACCGGTATTCCAAGCCAGCGCTATGACCGCTGCTGCGAACGAAGTCAGGGTCAGGCCTGTCGCAGGTAAGCCGAAATACATGAACTGCAACAGAACCAGCGCTGGGGCGCCCCGCCCTATTTCAACAAGGAACAGGCTCACGATCCGCGCCATGCGCGTCTTGGCACCGACGCCAAGCGCCAAAAGAAGCCCAAGCGGAATACCGATGGCAAGGCTCAAAGCAGCTACCTGCAAACTGATTTTTAGCCCACCGAGCAACGCCGGCATCCATTCAAGAAATTCATCCGCGGTCGGAAACATCAGCGCGCCACCTTTGCTCTCAGATAGCTGTCCGCGGAACGCGACAGCCATGCGACCGGCAAGCTCAGGAAAATGTAGAACAAGCCGACCAGGGCGAAGACCTCAATGCCCTTGAAGGTGAGTTGCGATACTTGGTTGCCGCGAAAGGCCAGATCGGCAACCCCGATGGTTGATGCCACGGCGGTTTCCTTCATGAGCCCGATCAGATAGCTCGCCGCCGATGGCAGAGCGACGCGAAAAGCCTGCGGGGCAACCACATCGATCAACGTATATCTGGTGCCAAAATTCAGGGCGGTCGCCGCTTCCCATTGGCCATGATGCAGCGACGCTAATGCCCCGCGATAGATTTCGGCCATATTGGCAGAGGCTATCAAACCGAGACCGATCAGTGCCGCGACAAATGGATTGATAGGCATTATGCCCATGCCGATGCCGAAGAAAATGATGAACAGCCAAAGGATGGGAGGGAGTGCGCGCACGATCTGGATCAACAGCGCCGCAAGCCAGCGTATGAGGGCGAAGCGAGCGCTTCGTGCTGCCAGTAAGGGCACGCCGAGAATGCAACCGATACCGAATGACCCCAGAGTAAGAGCGATGGTCCACGGCAGCCCGCTCAAAATGAGAAGAACATTGTCGGCCGTCATCGGTCGTGCACCGCACGAAGAAACCGCTTCGTACGCTCCTCTTGAGGATTGCGCATAACCTCTTTCGATGCACCTTTTTCAATGATCTTGCCATCGGCCATGATCATCACGGTGTCGGAAACATTCTCCGCAAATCCCATTTCGTGTGTGACAACCAGCATCGTCATGCCGCTTTCCGCCAGTTCCCGCATAACGGCCAGAACTTCGAGACCGAGTTCCGGATCGAGCGCCGAGGTCGGTTCATCAAAAAGCATGACCTGCGGGTCGAGCGCCAGCGAGCGCGCAATGGCGATGCGCTGTTGCTGACCGCCGGAGCACCTGCCCGGATATTGGGTGGCTTTATCTGCAAGTCCGACACGCTCCAGCAGTTGAAGCGCCCGTTCCTCCGCCTCAGCGCGGCTGCGGCCAAGAACGCGCTCTTGCGGCAGACTGACATTGCGCAGAACACTCATATGCGGAAACAGGTTGAATGACTGGAACACCATGCCAACCGTATTGCGCAGCTCCTTCAACTGCGCCTTACGCGGCTCCTGGGTAGCATCAAGCCTGAGCTTGCCGACCGTAATCATCCCACCATCGGGTTTTTCGAGATAATTGATGCAACGCAACAGTGTGCTCTTACCGGAGCCGCTGGGGCCAATGATCGCCAGAACCTCGCCCTGCGCCACGTCAAGATCGATATTCTCAAGAACGCGATGCGCACCAAAATGCTTGCTGAGTCCTTCAAGCCGAATGATCTTTGGCGTGGAAGCGGGAGTATGGGCCGTGTCGGTCACCAGTGTCGGTCGCGTTGCGTTCAACGGGCAAACTCCCCATTTTCCTCGTTCATCACGATTATCCCATCATCCCCACGGCTCGCAGATTTCGATTTTCTGCAACAGACGCTGGATCGCTGTGTTCGGCGGCTGGTTGATATTTTATGCCGCCAATGTTCCCTTGGTTAATCACGATAGTTCCCGGCCAACAGATTACAAACGCAAAAAATATCCGGGACCTCATAACCTGAAGTAATGGAGGGAACAACGCGATTACAGCAGCCGCCCCAGGCGCAAACCATCATAGATTGCTGCGTGTGTGTTGCGCGCCGAAACCGCATCGCCAATGCGGTAAAGCTCGAACGAACTTTCCGCATTCCTGACCAGATTCTGGGGACGCCCGTCCATGAGAGCATCGTAGTCCACGACACCCAGATTTCGTGACAGTGGCTTCAGCTCAAAGTAGAGATCGTCCATCGGTCGCGTCCCGTCATTGACGACGATCTGGTCAAATTCGCGCTCGAAACTGATTCCCACGTAATCACTGCCAATCTGCGCTATCAGACGATTATTATCGCGCCGGATCGCTATCAGTCGATAAGATACGCTGAAGGCCACATCCTTCCTTTGCAGGCTGCGCATATAAGGCACCAGATTCATTCCCATCACTTCGGGCGCAAAGGTGCGATCTGCCGTCATGATTTCGACTTTTCCTCCAGTATTCGCGATGAATTCCGCAGCCTGAAGCCCGGCATGGTCGCCCGCTTCGTCGAAAACAAGCACATTTGCACCCGGCTGCACATCGCCTGAGATTATGTCCCAGGGGGAAACTGCGAGGTCATTGCCTTCGCGCAGGATTTGCATGTCGGGAATGCCGCCGGTAGCGATAATCGCCACATCGGGCGTTTCCGCAAGCACGGTACCTGCCTCGGCCCATGTATTGAAACGAAAATCGACGCCAAGCTTTTCACACTGCGCCATCCGCCAGTCGATGATCCCCATCATTTCCCGGCGGCGCGGGCTTTGGGCCGTCAAGCGAACCTGTCCTCCGGGCTGGTTCGCAGCTTCAAAGACCATGACCTTATGCCCCCGTTCAGCGCTCACCCGCGCAGCTTCCAGACCGGCAGGCCCTGTCCCCACCACGATGATGCGGCGACGTTTCTCTGCCCGACGCAGAGTATGCGGCATGGTCAACTCTCGCCCGGTCGAAGGATTATGGATGCAATAGGCAGCCCCACCCTGATAGATGCGATCAAGACAATAATTAGCGCCCACGCAAGGCCGTATTTCTTCCTCCCGCTTTTCAAGAATCTTGCGAACGATATGCGGATCAGTCATGTGTGCACGCGTCATGCCAACCATATCGAGCTTACCCGATGCAATCGCATGGCGTGCCGTCGCTACATCCTGAATTTTCGACGCATGAAATGTGGCCATCCCCGTGCTGGAACGGATTTCGCCAGCAAAATCCAGATGCGGTGCGCTCGGCATTCCCTGTATGGGGATGACATCGACTAGCCCCGCATCGGTCTCGATATGACCGCGAATGACGTTGAGAAAATCGACCAGTCCGCTTTCCTTGAGCTTGCGCGAAATCTCAAGTCCATCGCTTTTCGTCAACCCGCCCTCAAGAACTTCATCGGCGACATAACGTATCCCGATCAGAAAATCAGGCCCCACGCGCTCCCGAATGGCAGTCAGAACCTGCAACGAAAAACGCATACGATTATCGAGATCGCCGCCGAAAGCGCCGTCGAGTTCATTGGTAAGCGGCGACCAGAACTGATCTAGCAGATGACCGTAGGCTTCAAGCTCCAGCCCGTCGAGACCGGCTGCCTGCATGCGTTCTGCGGCATCTGCATAATCCGCAATAATGCGCTCAATGTCCCAATCCTCCGCTTTTTTGGGATAGGCGCGATGAGCAGGCTCGTGCTTGCCCGTTGAGGATAGCGAAGGCAACCAGTCTCCCTTATCCCAACGTGTTCGACGACCGAGATGAGTAAGCTGGATCATCACCGCCGCGCCATGTTCATGACACTCGTCGGCGAGATCCCGAAGCCACGGCACGACCTCGTCCTTGTAGGCGAGCACATTGTTGAAAGCCGGCGGACTGTCTCTGGAAACCGATGCCGAACCCGCTGTCATCGTCAAGGCAATACCGGCTTTTGCACGCTCGACATGGTAGGCGCGATAGCGTTCCTTCGGCATGCCCTCTTCGGCATAAGCAGGTTCGTGGGAGGTAAGCATGATGCGGTTGCGAAGCATCAGATGCTTGATCTGAAGCGGCTGCAGCAGCGGATCGACCGACATGGCGAGAGTTCCCGTTGATTGTTTGTCCTGAGCTAAATATAAATGTACATAAGTGTCAATTTAATAATCATATATGTACATAACTCTTGTCAAACTTGTTCGGCTTGATAAAATTCCGATATGGAACAAAACATCACGAATGATGCAGGGTGGCGCGGCTCGCCCGATTTATGGCTTCAGGCAGCTTATGATGCGCTGATCGAAAGTGGCATTGACGCCGTTCGCATCATGCCGCTTGCCAAGTCGCTCGATATTTCGCGCACAAGTTTTTACTGGTTTTTCAAGGACCGCGAAGAGCTGCTCGACGCGCTTATTGCACGCTGGCGCGACAAGAATACGGGCGCTCTTCTGCGTCAGGCTGATGCCTATGCTGAAACAATACAGGAAGCGGTCCTGAACGTGTTTGACTGCTGGCTGGACCACAGTCTGTTCGATTCCGCTTTTGAATTTGCGATCCGCAGCTGGGCGCTTCAATCGACCGACGTCGAAGACGAGGTGAGGAACGCCGACGCCATACGCCTGGAAGGCCTGGCGCGGATGTTTGAACGTTTTGGCTTTGGCGGCCCCGTGTCCGATGTGCGTGCCCGCACGCTCTATCTGGTGCAGATCGGATACTTTTCCATGCGAACGCGGGAAGAGACCGATGTGCGCCTCGCGCGCATCCCCTATTATGTCGAGACATTCACAGGCCAGGCGCCAGAGCAAAGGGAACTGGACAGATTTCTCTCACGACACAGGGCGCGATGATGGGATATGTAAGTCCGAGTGACCGCTCGATAAGAAATTCCGCCCCGTGCAATAATTTAATGCCAATTATCGATCAACTCTTCCGTGCAAACCAGTTCGAGCTGCTCGCTAAAACGCTGATGGCAGAGGGAAATGATCGCGTCATGCGTCTGATCGGAAACACTGCACACGGCGTCGGTGACCACAATCACCCGGTATCCTCGATCCACGGCGCCCAATAGCGTTGCCAGGACACAAAGGTCGGTCTCAGCGCCGCTGACGATCAGTGTGTGAACACGCCTTTTGTGCAGATATCGCTGGAGAAAGCCTTCTGTCCAGGGAGAATATACAGTCTTGTCGAGCAGAGCGGCGGGTGGCGAAAATTCCCGCAGCGGGGCGACGAGTTCAATAAGCCACGGATCCACACGTTCAAGGGTAAGGGCTTCCCACTTGCGGTAATAACTCTTCCATGCTCCCATCGCCGCCTCTGGTGACTTGGGGGGTATGAAACGGGTGAAAACCGTATCCTCACTGCGTCGGGAACAGATATCGACGATATTGGGCAGGATTGCCTCGACCCACGGCACATGCCAGGGCGATGCGGGGCCAAAGAGATTCTGCATATCAATGCAAAGATGCATGCAGCCTTCTCGCAGGTTGCCCCGTAAAAGCCCGGTTTCCAGAGGCATTTATCCTTCGATCCTTTCCACGGCGCTTTGGCCGCTCGCTCCCTCGATCATAAGCAACATCCGCGCCAATGCCTCATTCACCGCATCGGCCGGGGAAAGTTGAATACATTGAGGATTTTGAAAGTAAACGGAAACGGTGTTGCCGGAATCGTCAAAGAACTGAACGGAATAGGCTTCATCGTCTTCTATCGAAACGACCTGTGTTGCCATCATCATCTGCCAAACTCCTGTTGGACTTACCGAACTCACCAGAATGGCTTTCGTTCCCGCGATGTTTCCTGGAGCAGAGGTGGTTTGAGGTGCGAGCGATAAAGATCGCGATCGTTCTCGCGGCGGCGAGCTGTAAGAATGTACGCTAGCGTACATTTACCCACTTTGGAGGGAACCAACTGGCCGGCACGATCTTACTTCCCCGGTGAAGGAGGAATACACCATGCCATCAAAATCGGATTTCGAAAAAGAGGTGTTGGCGCTGGTGCCCGCGTTGCACCAGTTCGCCCGGACGATGTGCCATCAAAGTTCCGACGTCGATGATCTGGTGCAGGAGACGCTTCTGAAAGCTCTGCGCCATCGAGACAGGTTCACCCCTTACGGCTCGCTCAAGTCGTGGCTGTTCACCATTATGAAAAACACGTTCTGCACCAGGATCAAGAAAGCGCGCCGCGAAGATGCGCTCGAGACGTGGGAGGAGCCGACGATAAGCGCGCCTCAGGAATTGGCGCTCGAATTGCAGGATGTCGGCGAGGCATATGGTAAATTGTCCCCCGCGCATAAAAAGGTGCTCGATCTGGTGATATTCAACGGGCTAAGCTACGAACACGCCGCGATGGCAACCGGCTGCACGATCGGAACGATCAAGAGCAGGCTTAACAGGGCGAGAGCTCGGCTCGAAAGCAATTTACACCCGGGTGGGATAAGCGTTTCGGAGCAATAGCCGAAGCGGGGTGGGCGAACCTTGCTCACAGTCTGGAAACGAGATCTCTGCAAAGTGCTTCCGGAACCAATTTTTGCTCCGCAGGTTCACCCTCATGACGAACGACCGAGGTGCACCAGATGTCTTTTCCGCCGACAGATGCCAGGGCCAATAAGCTTCTGGCATTGCTTTCTCCGTCCGACTACGAGAACGTCATCCGCGAGACATCATATGCGGAACTCCCACGCGGTACGATACTCGCGAAAACGGGAAAGCCGATCGAAAAGGTCTATTTCCTCACGGCGGGTATCGGTTCAATTGTCGTTACCACCACGGAAGGACGCCGGGCAGAAGCGGGAATCTTCGGATGTGACGGATATATTCCGACCTCCGCGATCGCCGGGGTCGAAACCAGTTCATATGATGTCCTCGTGCAGGTCGCCGCGCAAGGCTACGAAATGCCTTATGACAAGTTTCGCCGGTGGATGGAAGGAAACCGCAACTTTTCGAAGATCATGATCCGATCCATCGAGGCCTTTTCTATTCAGCTTGCTTATACAGCCGTTTCGAACGCCATTCACGGCGTCACGCAACGCTTAGCCCGTTGGCTGCTGATGTGCGATGACCGAATATCCGGCCATAAAATTTCTCTCACCCACGAATTCCTCTCAGTCATGCTTGCCGTTCGTCGTCCCAGTGTCACGACTTCCCTTCACATTCTTGAGGGATTAGGCCTGATCAAGTCAGAACGAGGAGTGGTTTTTATTCGTAACCGCCACGAACTGGAACGCTATGCCCGGGACGCCTATGGCTGGCCGGAAAGGGAATCCGCGCGACTGATGCAGGGCATTGGGCCGATGCAGGATTAGGATCGGTCTTCCAAAAAATTTCCAACAATTCGGTTGTCTCTTCAGGTTGGAGCGAACTGAAACCTTTTGCCGCGCTGTTGGTTGCGTTTCCGAAACCCAGGAACAGGAGACAGGAAATGCAGTTCAAAGTACTGGGAGAAGGCGAAGGCCAGCGCACTTTCATCGTTGTGCTGCCCCGGGAAGAAGCCGTGGTCGCAACGCTTGAACGTTTTGTCCGCGAACAGGCCCTCACTGCGGCCTCGTTGTCCGGGATCGGCGCTTTCAGCCAAGCGACGCTGGGATTTTTCGACCTTGAACGGCAGGACTATCACCGGATCGAGATCAACGAACAATGCGAAGTGCTCAGCCTGCTCGGCGATTGCGCGCTGGATGAACAAGGAAGGCCCGGCCTGCATTTGCATGTCGTTGTTGGAATGCGCAGTGGTGAGGCGAAAGGCGGTCATCTGATCGAAGCGACAGTCCGCCCAACGCTGGAGGTGATCATCAAGGAAAACGCAAGCACCATGATGCGGACCTATCGACCGGAACTGGGCCTGGCATTGATCGATCCGAAAAAATAGCGGTGGAATGCGCCTGCCGCAGCTGGCAGATACATCCCGCTACAGGAGCGGCTTGCCGCCGGTGACAGCTACGGTGGCGCCCGAAGTGAAGCTCGACAGCGGGTCTGCCAGCATGACATAAGCAGAAGCAAGTTCTGCCGGTTGGGCAGGCCTTTTCATAGGTGTCTGCTTGCCGAAATTTCGTACCGCATCTTCGGGAAGGGTTGAGGGAATGAGTGGGGTCCATACCGGCCCGGGAGCGACAGCATTGGCGCGAATGTCCTTTTCCGCCAGAAGCTGCGCCAGTCCCGCAGTAAAATTCTGGATCGCGCCCTTGGTCGTTGCATAGGCCAGCAGACTCGGATTCGGCATATCAGAATTGATGGAAGCCGTATTAATGATCGCAGATCCGGGTTTCATGTGAGGAATGGCTGCTTTCGTCAGATAGAACATCGCGTGGATGTTGACGCGAAACGTCAGTTCCCACTCCTCGTCGCTGATATCGTCGAGCGCCGAGAAACTTGCCTGATGAGCCGCATTGTTCACCAGAATATCGATGCCGCCCAGCTCGCTCACAGCGCGATCAACCACATCGCGGCAAGTCTGTGCATGCTGGATATCGCACTTCATCAGGACAGCCTTTCTGCCCTCTTTCTCAATGAGTGATTTGGTGGCGAGCGCGTCTTCATCTTCTTCCAGATAGGCGATCAGCATATCCGCGCCTTCGCGTGCATATGCTATCGCCACAGCTCGGCCGATACCGCTGTCTCCCCCCGTGATAATCGCCCGCAACCCCTCCAGTTTGCCCGACCCCTTGTAGGAGGTTTCCCCATGGTCGGGCGTCGGATTCATCTTTTCTGTGTAACCGGGCATGGGTTGGTGCTGGGTTTCGAACGGCGGCTGTGGATATTGTCTTTCCATTTCGGCTTGTCCTTTCTTTCGCTCACCGCCCTAACAGCGAGCTGCGGCATATGTTCCAGGACAAAACTTTGGTGGTGCCAGCCACGAAGACAATTTGGGGGTATTTATCCCCTCTGGAACGCGGTCGAGGTGCTCATAGAAGGTTTCTCTTGACCACCTCAAAGATATGCAGACGCCTCCGGGCCCGGTGTGTGCGAGCCTATGCTCTGAAGCGATAAATCCGCTAATCACCACTTTACGCGAAAGCCGATATTTCCCTTGTAGCAGTAACTATCACCGAATTCGGCCAGGCTGGTGTTAACTGAACCCTTTCCATAGATCGAATATTTATCGCCATCCCAATTGTAGCTACCGCCCAGCCCGACGCCACCCCATAGGCGTTCGTTGCTGTTGGCGAAGCTGGGGCAGCGCCGGATCAATCATAAGTCCGCTCGTAAGATCACGTGCCCCACAACGCCACGAAGTGCTCCGGCGAAACCTCGCGATATTCACGCAAAGGCACGACAAAATCCGCGGGCCGAATAGGGCTCTTGAGTTCTCCCCCTTCGCTTGAAAGCCTGGTCTTGCGTCGGTCAGGGTCAGGGATCGGAACCGCCGCCATCAGCTTGCGTGTATAGTCGTGTTGGGGGTTTTCAAAGACCGACGACCTCGGCCCTATTTCTACGATCTCGCCCAGATACATTACGGCCACGCGATGGCTTACACGCTCCACAACGGCCATGTCATGCGAGATGAACAGGAACGCTAGATCAAGGCTCTCCTGAAGATCCAGCATGAGGTTGATGACCTGAGCCTTGATCGAGACATCCAGCGCCGACACACTTTCATCGGCAACGATAACCTTGGGCTTCAGGGCAAGCGCGCGGGCGATACAGATGCGCTGTCTTTGCCCGCCGGAAAATTCATGCGGGTAGCGCTTTGCCATATCCGGCGTCAGGCCGACCTTTTCCAGCATGTCTGCGACAACATTCTTCGCATCCCTTGCGCTTCCCAACCGGTGTTCAATGTAAGGTTCCGCAATGGCGGCTCCCACCGTCATACGCGGGTTCAACGACGCGTAAGGATCCTGAAAGATCATCTGAACAGTTCGGCGCATCTCGCGCATGGACTGCCTGCCGAGGCTGAGGATATTCTGGCCTTCCACCAGAACCTCACCGGAGTCCGGTTCGGTCAATCGCATGATGGCGCGCCCGGTCGTCGATTTCCCGCACCCGCTTTCGCCGACCAGCGAAAGGGTTTCCCCCTTGCGCAGAGTGAAAGACACGTTCTCCACCGCATGGACACGCCCGCTCAGTCGAGACATGAAGCCTGAATAAATCTCGAAGCGCTTTGTAAGACCTTTTACTTCCAGCACCGGAACATCGACGTTGTCGACGGTATCCGCCACTTCGACCGGTTTTTCCGCGAGCCCAGTCGCATCGTCTACTATCGGAAACCGTAGAGGACGTTGATAGCCCTGCATCGAACCCAGTACAGGAACCGCCGACAAAAGTGCTCGCGTATAGGGATGTTTGCTTTGCCTGAAAATATCGGCCGTCTGTCCTGTCTCAACCTGCTTTCCACGAAACATGACAACAGTACGATCCGATATTTCCGCCACCACGCCCATATCATGCGTAATGAAAAGAACCGAAGTGCCCTCTTCTTCCTGCAACGTTTTGATAAGATCGAGGATTTGGCCTTGAATGGTTACATCCAGTGCCGTGGTCGGTTCGTCGGCGATCAGCAATTTGGGTCTCGATGCCAGAGCCATTGCAATCATGACGCGCTGACGCATACCGCCCGAAAAACGATGCGGATATTCATCAAAGCGGGATGCAGCGGACGGAATGCGGACCTTTTCAAGCAAGCGGACCGTCTCAGCGCGCGCGTCTGCCTTCGACATTTGCGAATGGCAGAGCAATGCTTCGGAAATCTGGTCGCCGATTGTGAAGAGCGGATTGAGGCTCGTCATCGGCTCCTGAAAGATCATGGCAATTTCGTTGCCGCGAATGCGGCGCATTTCATTTTCCGAGAGCGTCAGAAGCTCCCGACTGGCCAAGCTGATACTGCCTTCGATGCGGCTCGTATCCTTCTGCAGAAGACGCATGATCGACAGCGAAGTAACACTCTTGCCCGAGCCGGATTCGCCGACGATTGCGACGGTTTCTCCCGGATGAACGTCGAAGGAAACATCATCGACAACCGGTTTCCATGCGCCGTCGACCAGAAAGGAGGTAGTCAGTCCTCGAACGGATAAAACAGGTTCGTGTTTTCCAACCGTCGCAAATTTCCCAGACGTCATAATGTTCCTCCGCGTTACTCAGCCTCTGCCAGCCATCAATCCGGCCAACGCAGCAAGCCATCGAAGCGATGCCTGCTTCGGTCCTCAAAGGGGGTAGCGATAATCTCGTTCGATGCCCGGGCTCTGTCGAGTTCCTCACCCAAACGTCGAGCCACGACAGTCTCCTGTCCGGGATGCAGATTGCATGGGTCGAGATAGAAATAGTTGTGCTCTACCTCATGGTCACGGGTTATGATCGGTGGATTCCCACGCGCAAGAGCGGTTACGAGATCCCAAGCCGTGATGTGCGCATCGGCTGCAGACACAATCACTCGCAGGCGGTCGAGCGGATTGTTCGTCGGATCTGGTTCGATCAGAGCCGTGACACCGGGGCGGCCATCAAGCGTTCTCTTCCACAGTTCCAGATATCCGGTTTCCCGTTCGCGAATTCCGGCATGGTCACGCTTTTCCCATGCTTCCAGTGCAGCCATGACGCCGTAAATGCTCTCTTTGCCAACTTTCATGCCGCGCCCAATGCCGAGATTTTGCAGGAAAGCATGGCGAACGAGTTCCTTCTTGCCTGCGACAATCCCCGAGCTTGGGCCGCCAAGAAACTTGTGTCCCGAATAGATTGCAATATCTGCGCCCTTTTCCAGAAAGAGCTTCAGGTCATATTCGGATGCAGCATCCACGATCACCGGCACGCCCCTGGCGTGCGCGATCTCGACAAACTCGCTTAGATGCAGAAGGCCATAGTCCACAACATGGTGCGATACGACATAAACCGCCGCAGCCGTCTTTTCGGTAATCGCATTCTCCATGTGATAGCGATGGGTAGATGTCGCCTGTCCGATCAGGACGACCTTGCCTCCCGCAAGCCGGATTGCCTGATCGACCGGAGCGCCGTAACTGACCACGTGACCGGTCTGCACCAGAACTTCGTTCTTTTCAGGCGTCGTATCCGGCAGCCTTTCAATCGCGAGAAGGTTGTTGCCTGTCATGGTTCCGGCAACAGTAAGTGTAATGCCTGACGAGCAGGACGCCGTGACGAAGCCAGCTTCGCCGCCTGTCAACCGTGCAATCACTTCGCTTGCCTTGCGCTGGAGATCGTTGACCTCGACGAACTGGGGCAAGATCGCTGCCATCGCCTCTATTGCCTCGGGCACCACGATGGATGCGCCAAGCGATGTCATCGTGCCGGAAACATTGATGACCGGTCGAAGCCCGATCTTGCGGCGGATATCATCGGTCATGTCAATTCTCCCATTTCTTTCGCTGTCTCAGGTATCGACATATATGCCATAATAATGTAATAACTTCTCGAATTTCACACGGAGCACTTGAGTGAGCGTATTGTCAACCGCTATTCCCGCCGAAACGTCCCCTGCAGACGATACCGAAACCAAGTCGACACGCCGCTCGCGTGTCAGCGGCATCGACCGTGCGTTGCAGGTGATTGACTATCTTTATGAGGCCGGCGCTCCAGCTGGTCCCTATGCGATTGCCAAGGCGATCAAGGCGCCTCTGTCCACGGTCTATGTGACCATCGATGATCTCGTTGAGAAAAACATGCTCGCCCGCAACGCGGACGGTGCGATCTGGCTCGGTGCGCGGCTCTATCATTACGGTCTTGCCTACGCGCGGTCGCTTGATTTCATGAGCGTCGCCACGCACGAAATGCATGATCTCTGCCGCGAAGCGAACGAAGCAGTGCAACTGTGCGGCCGGGATGGAGACCATATGCTTGTTCTGGCCATGGCGGACGGACCAAGCCCGTTTCAGGTTGCCTCGCGTGTCGGCACAAGAGTACCTTTGAACTGGACTGCATCCGGTCGGCTTCTGGTGGGGCATTTGGCTGAGAATGAACGGATCGAGCTTTTCAAGCGCTGCGCCCGGACTTCTCCGACCGGTCGGGCCGAAATCGACGCCACGAGTCTCTCGGAGGCTGCGGCGAAAGCCTTCGATGAGCGGCTCTCGATCCAGATTGCGGAATCCGACTATGCCGTTGCCTGCATTGCTTCCCCGATCTGCGACCGCGATGGACAATGCGTTGCGACAATCTCCATCGTGCTTCCTGAACAGAAAGTGCTTTCCGACGAAAGCCGCTACACCGGTCAGGTGCGCGCTTCGGCGGCGAAGATCGAAAAGCTGATGGGCTGGCGCAATCATTGACGCTGTCCTAGTCTTTCAGGGCGACGATCGCTTCGATCTCAACCGTGATATTGCCCGGCAAGGAACCGAAGCCGACGGCTGAACGCGCATGTTGACCGGCTGCACCAAACACTTCGATGAAAAGATCGGAGCAGCCGTTGATGACATTGGGGTGTAGCTCGAAGTCGGGCACGGCGTTGACCATGCCCAACAGCTTCACGACACGCTTTACACGGGAAAGGTCGCCAAGCGCTCCGTGCATGACGGCCAGCAGATTGATACCGGTGAGACGGGCATCCTGATAGGCCTGATCCACGCCGATGTCGCCGCCGACCTTACCGGCCCGCAAATGTCCGCTCTCTTCCCTTGGCCCTTGCCCGGAAAGATAGAGGATGTTGCCTTCCCGAACATGCGTGACAAAGTTCGCGATGGGCGGCGGCGGCGGCGGCAAGGTTATGCCAAGTGAAGCCAGGCGCTCATAGGGGGAGTATCGTACTTCGGTCGTTTGGAGAGAATGGGACACGAATTTTCCTCATCATTTCGTCACGGGACGTTCCCGCAAAATTCAATGCGGCGCTGCCAGTTTCAGCGCCACGAATAGCCGTGGCTGTGGCGAACGAGTTTGCGCGCACGCGGCACATAGCGGCTGGCCGTAATCGCCTCAGCGCCAATGACTGCGTAGCGGGGCTCAAAAAGCCTGTTCAGCCGAGACACATCACCATTGGAATCCGTCGCTTCCAAGTCGGCATCAACCAGATCGAAGATCGTGAAATCGGCACGTTGCCCAACAGAAAGCCGGTTTTCCATCGAGAGCTTGATCACCGATGCCGGGTTATGCGTGACGGCTTCGATGACATTTTCAAACGGCATGTTGACCGACAGCAATTTGGACATTGTTGTCGCCAGATCCCAGACAGGAAAGTTCATCGAATGTCCGTGCAGGTCTGTCGAGATCGAGAATGGAAGGAGTCCCCGTTCAATTGCCGCCTCCGCGACCTTGAACGAGAAGGACGCCCCGCCGTGGCCAATATCCAGCCGGATGCCCTCGCCCGCGCAGCGTTCCGCGAGGTTGAACAGGTCTTCGTCTTCCATGATGCTGGAGCCGGACTTGCCGTTGAAGCAATGCGTAACCACATCGCCGGGCCCGAGAATTTCAAGAACTTCATCATAGAGCGCGGGCGGCTCACCCACATGGACCATCATGGGCACTTTCAGTATCTTCGCGATCTTCTTGCCAAGCTTGACTGGCGTAACGCCCCACGACCCGGTTATGACGTGGCTGGCCCGGACCTTGATCCCCACGATATGCTCGCTATTGGCTGCGTAGCATTCGAGAATACGGTCGAGATCAATATCTTTGATATCGCGCAATTCCGGAACCCGGTTGCAGGCGACAAGGCCGATTGAACCAAGATTGAGGAAGGCTTTGATCCGTTCCCTGGCAGGTTCAATGATATATTCCCGGAAGCCGTGAAAATTGGCCTCCCCCGCCGAACCGGCATCGACGAGTGTCGTCACCCCTCGTTCAGCGCCGCATTCGGAAGGGCGTATCGAGATATCCGTACCACCATGCCAGATATGAACATGCAGATCGACCCAACCCGGCGAAATCCAGGCTCCCTTGCCATCGATCCGCTCCACCTCTGCCGGTGCGTTCAACGACTTGCCGATGGCGCTGATATTGCCGTCCTTCCCGACGAGAATATCGGTCGTCGTATCGGAATGTTCACCGAAAGCTACCGGTCTGACATTGGTGATGAGAAGCGGCTTCGCCTGTTCACCGGAAATCATATTACAAATCCCTTCGCAGTCTTGGATCGAGCATGTCGCGTAGTCCGTCGCCAACCATCTGAAGCGAGAGGACGGAAAGAATGATGGCGAAGCCGGGGAAGTAGGTCATCCAGTCGGCTTGGCCGATATATTGGCGTCCCGCGGCGATCATGGTTCCCCAAGTTGGAATCTCGGGGCTTACGCCGAGACCAAGGAAGGAGAGCCCCGCTTCGGCAAGCATTGCGCTCGCAAAGAGGAAAGTGCACTGCACGATGATGGGCGAGATCAGATTTCTCAGCACGTGCCGCGTCATGATGTGGAATGTCGAGATTCCAAGCGATTGAGCCGCCTCGACATAAGGCAATTCACGGATCACCAGCGTCGAGGCGCGCACGATGCGCGCCAGCCTCGGTGAGTAGACGACTGACAGGGCAACGATGACCGTCGCCAGCGATGGGCCGAGCGCAGCGACCAGCGCGATGGCCAGCAGAATGTCGGGGAACGCCATCATCGCGTCGATCAGGCGAGCGATGGGAGTATCCAGACGCTGAAAGAAACCTGCGAGCAATCCGAGTGTCACTCCTATGATCGCCGACAGGACGACAACAGCCGCGCCCACCATAAGTGACAGCCGTCCGGCATAGATCGTACGAGAAAAGACGTCACGTCCGAACTCATCCGTGCCAAACCAGAACATTTCGCTCGGCGGCTTGAGACGGTTGACGATGGATAGCTTCGACGGCGAATAAGGTGCAATCCAGGGCGCCAGCAGCGCGAGGATGGCAAAGACCGCAAGCACGATAATGCCAGCCGCCACTGTCTTGCGTTTGAACAGCCGACGGACAAACAAAGCGCGTTCCGAGGGTGCTTTTTGCGTAGTCGTAACCAGATCGGCCATCAGTAGCGAACCCTCGGATCTACGAACAGATAGAGCATGTCGATGATGAAATTGATCAAGACATAGAGCCCCGCGATGACGAGCAGCGCGCCTTGGATTACCGGATAATCCCGACGCAGGACTGCAGACACCACAAGATTGCCAACCCCCGGCAGGCCGAACACTGTTTCCGTCACCACGGCGCCGGAGATCAGGACGGCCGCGGTGAGACCAATCACGGTCAGGATCGGGATCAGCGCGTTCTTCAAGGCATGCTTCATGATCACACGCCGCTCTATCAGGCCCTTTGCGCGCGCCGTGCGGATGTAATCGTCACCTAGAACATCAAGCATTGAGGCACGTGTGAAGCGCAGGATCAGGGCAGAGGAAACCAGCCCCAGCGCGATGGCTGGCAGGATCAGATGATACATTCGATCCATGAAGCTCGAACCCGGCCCGCCATAGCCGGACACCGGAAACAGGTTCAGCCGGACCGCAAAAAACTGCATGAGGATAAGGCCGAGCCAGAAGCTCGGTATGCTCGCTGCGAGCATGGCAACCGTCGTTGCAGCCTGATCCACAAAGGAACCACGTCTGTAAGCCGCATAAACTCCGACCGGCAGAGCAATGATGCATGCAATCAGAAGCGAAAGAACTGTCAGAAAGAACGTCGGCTCGGCTCTATCGAGCAATGCTGCGCCGACTGGCATGTTGAGGAATATCGACTGGCCGAGATCGCCCTTCAGCAGCTGACCTATGTAGTAAAAGTACTGAATGACCAGCGACTGATCCAGACCAAGCCGGGCGCGCAGATCGGCAATATCCTGCGCCGATGCATCTGGTCCAAGCATGACGGCGGCAGGATCGCCGGGCGTCACCCGGACAATCACGAACACGATCGTCACGACCAGAAACATGACGACAGCCATGCCGACAAATCGCTGAAGGATGTAGCGCACCATGCGATCAGATTCTCCAGATTGAAGATTTCAGCAAATGCCGACCGGACGGACGGCATTTGCATTGCCGGGAGTTACTTCTTCAACGAAGCATTCCAGAAGTAAGGCCACGGCGCTGGCTCAACGCCCTCCAGCTTGGTGGACATCGCCGCGACAGCATTGAAGTCGCCGATCTTGATCAGGGGCAGTTCGTCATAGATGGTCTTCTGAACGTCTGCCCACAGCGCAATGCGCTTGTCCGGATTGGATTCCGACGTGAAAGCATCGACTACGGTTTTACGCGCTGGCGTGTCCCACCAGCCCGGCGAACTGGTCGACAGAGACCCCATCAAAGCAGGTTCGGGCAGGAAAGGGCTGTGCGTTATATAGATATCCCAGAGCTTGGGATCAGCACGGCGCTGCGTCAGCGTCGCCCAATCGACAACCTGCAAATCCACGTTGAAACCGGCAAGCTTCAGATATTCGGCGGCCACCTGCGCCATCTTGTAATGGAACTCATATTGGCGGCTGGTCAGAATGCGCAGCGGCTCTCCATTGTAGCCGGCAGCCTTCAAATCTTCTGCTGCAGCTTCCGGCTGGGCCACGTTATAATTGCCTTCCACACCCGCGTCCGTATTCCAGACGAAATTGGAAGGATAGAAGGCACCGTCTAATGCGTAGAATTCCGTACTGCCGAACGCAGCCGCAAGCATGTCTTCCATACTCAATGCGTGTGTTACAGCCTTTCGTACCGGCAATTTCGACGCCACCCCTTCCTTGGTGTTGAAGACAAACACAGGATAGCCGAAGGGCTTCAGAAGCAATGGCTGGGAAGCTGTCGAAGACTTGATCTTGTCAAAGGATTCGACCGGAATGGAATCGACATAATCATACTGTCCGGAAACCGCGGCCTCGACACGAGTGTTGGCGTCCGGGACCGATACGAAACGGATTTCGTCGAGATATTGATGACGCGCGCCGCCATAACCGTCGCTCTCGCCGTCGCGCGACTTGTAACCGTCGAAACGCACGAGCTGAATATACTGATCTGCCTTTCGCTCCTTGAGCATATAGGGACCGGTGCCGATAAATTCGTTCATCGGCTCAGCCTGCTTTTCTGAGGGTATGATGATCGCCGCAGAATTGTTGAAGGCAAGCAGTGAGGTCAGTGGCGCATATGGCTGCTTGAGCGTTATCGTCACCGTAGCCGGATCGGTCGCCGCGATATTTTCAATAAAGACCGATGCCTGTTTTCCCCGCGAAGCGAGCTTTGTCCAGCGCTCCAGCGACGCAACCACGTCTTCCGACGTCATGTCGCTACCGTCATGGAACTTGATGCCGGAACGGAGCTTGATCGTATAGGTTTTTCCGTCCGCGCTGATTTCCGGCAGGCTTTCTGCCAATAATGGCGTCGGCTTCCATTCCTTGTCGAAGGTGTAGAGCGTTTCGAAAATATGCTGCGTGACGATCCCCACCAGATCAGCGGTGGAAACCATCGGATCGAGCGTCGGCGGCTCGCCGATTGTCGCGACATTGATAACGCCGCCCTTATCCTGCGCCAGTGAAGCACCGGGACTCAAGAGCATCGCAGAAGCCAGAAGGAGTGCTAGTTTGATCCGCAAGACAAAATCCCCATTTTTGAATTGTTCCACAATTATGTTATATAAGCTTTTATAAAAGAATACCGGAGAACGTGGAGGTGTCAATCCATCAAAGGTCATCGACCGGAAATCCTCCGTCGAAAACGATGGCGAACTCTTTCTGTGTGCTAATTTCGGATTTTGAGGTATCCGCGCCGAGGGCTGCATCGATGAGATGTGCACCCTGATCCAGGCAAAGACCAAGGTTGTCTCAATGCGAGATGCGCGACAATTGACGAACGAACCGTAACAGCAAACACTTACCATCGAGGAAGAAATGAACCGAGATATCGTCACCGTTGGCGCGCTACTCGTCGTCGGAGTGGCCTCTTGTATTGGCTGGTCGCAAAACATGGCCGGTAAAGCAAGGTTGGTTTCGCCACCCGATCAATCGCAGCAGCCGCGACGGGACGAAACAAAGATCATCACGATCGCGGACGGGACGCGTGGAGAAAAGAGATCCGTGGACACCGGCTCAGACGGACCATCACAGGGTGACCTGTTCGTCTTCGATCAACCTTTGATGGATTAGTACCGGCGCGATATAGGCACCAATAGCGGCTGCTGCGTGACGACCAAAAGCGGTGCTCACGGACAGTGCCAATGGACACTGAAATTCGAAGCCGGAAGCATCGTGGTAGCAGGACAAGAGGCTGAAAACGGAAAATCGGCGCTTGCCGTAATCGGAACCACTGGCAAATTCTCCGGCTTTCTGGGCGAGATGTCGTCAGAACCCAAGGGTGATGGAACGTTCCTCCAGGAACTTACCTTGTTTCGCCCATAGGAAACCAAAGGCACGAAGTTCCAGCTGCAGCATGTTTAGGATTTGCCATCTGGATTTGATGGGTCGTCACCAGACAAGCGCTGGAGCATTCGCATCATCCCTCTCCCCCCCCCCGCTCGCGTTATGCAGGCCTGACAGTGATCAATTTCACTCCTTACGAAGCCTACCTTATCATCTTTGGCTATTTCGGCTGGCCCTTGACAGGTTTGCTCGCAATCGTGTCGGCCGGGCTCGGCTATCGGGCTGTTCCTCCCGGCTGGCGAATCTTCTTTTTGATGATCGCGGCAATTTTCGTCTTTCCGATTGTCACCGTATGGACTCCTCCGGTTTGAGTAACCGCATGGGAGGAGGATCGGGAGCGCGGCAAGACCCAAAGTGGTTGGAGAACGGGAATTAGCGGCGTAACTTCGATGACTTGTGGAAATCTCAAAGGTTGCTCAATCGGAAACGCGGCGTTGCCTCGTGTTCCTTTGTTCAGCACCGGACAGTCCGCTGGAGTAAGCTTCGATATCATCTGCGACAACTCATCCTTGAAGGCACCCAAGGAACCTTTGGCGCGCCGGTAGTAAGCGCCAAGAGATTGCAGCGAAGCCACTACGCCGTTATCGCTTGGTGAAGTCGTTCTTCTATTTAGGCTCCAGTGTTGCTTTGGGGACCAGCAAGCTGATTTCGAGACCAGTCGAGGTCCAGTTCCGTTGAACCCTGGCGTTGAGAGCGCCCGAGAGCGCGGCCTCCAACCGGGTTCCAAACCCTTCAACATTGGGTTCTTCGGGGTGATCCTGTACGGTTTCCGACCAGAGCAATTCAAACGTATCTTCGGTTTCAAGGGCAGTTACAGAAAGGTTGCCCCCAGGCGCTGAAAGCGCCCCATGCTTGGCCGCATTGGTCGCGAACTCGTGGAGCAACAACGAAAGACTGCTCAGCTGCTTTCCGGAGACCGCGGGATTGGCGCCGGTAACGGTTATATTCTGGTGATCGTAAGGTTCGAGTATTGTCTGAAGAAGCGCGTGGAGAGAGATGGACGCCGCTCCAACTTCTTCCCAATCGGGCATTGTTAGTGCGTGGGCTCTTGCAAGTGAAGAAAGTCTGGACTGCAAATGCTGACGCAATTCCTCGGCGGTTTTCACTTCCCGCCCGCTCAAGGAAACAATCGCGTTTGCCAGTGCAAAAAGGTTTTTGATCCGATGATTCATTTCGCCCATCAGGAGGCGCTGTTGTTCCTGAGCCCGACGCCGCTCGGTGATATCCCTGGCTATTTTGGATGCGCCAATAATTTTGCCCCCTGCATTCCGGATCGGAGAGATGGTTAGAGAGATATCAAAAAGCGTCCCGTTTTTTTTCTTTCGTACGGTTTCGAAATGATCCACGCGGTTTCCCGCGCGAATCTGGGCCAAAATCGCCGGCTCCTCTTGCAGGCGATCATCCGGGATAAGGATGGTGATCGGCTTTCCCACAATTTCATCAGGTTCGTATCCGAATAGTCGCTGGGCTCCCCTGTTCCAGGTTTTAACGTTACCATTCAGGTCCTTGCTGATTATCGCGTCATCAGAACCGTCAATGATGGCTGCCAGCCAGTCACGTGGATCGAGTTCGGCATCATAGAAACTCGTTTGCCACGCATATGACCCGGAATAGGAATGCGAAGGTAACACCACCCCGCCCTGCTGATCCATATTTTCGTCATTCATCGGCGTCACCTGAAGTTTGAACGGAATGCTCTAATTTAATACAATAGAGCCACGAGAGTCACTTTTTAGCTAGGACCCAACCTGCTTCGCCCACCCTATAACTTGGTCTTATAACTCGCTCTGGCCGCGCTTGCTATCGCAGAAGGCTTCTCGGCTAAACTTCGCAGTATGGTTCCACCATTTTGAACACATCCAGTACGGTTCAGCCTGTTTCCCGATGCGATTGAGGCTCGTGGTTGTGAAGCTCAGTCCTTAAAACCATTGAAAATCTGGCCCTGGGGCTTTATGCGAAAGCAATCTTCCATATTTTTCCGTGGCAGAGACGTAATGAAATTTTGTTTGCCGGGCTTGGCAGGGAAATCTGTTGCGCCGGGCTGACACCCGCATCGGAGGAGAGCCAGAATGGATTTCACCCTGACACGCCGTCAGACATTGATGGGACTTGGTGCAGTGGGCATCAGCACGGCTTTCGGCTCCCCTGCCCGGGCCGCGACGCGCAATCTGGCGGTGCTCCATCTGGCGAGCCATGCGCCGAGCTATATTGCGCATGAGCGCGGTTATTTCAAAGACGCAGGTCTCGATATCGAGCTGAAATTCTTCGAGGCCGCCCAACCCATGGCGGTCGCCATCGCATCCGGCGACGCTGATTTCGGTGTGACCGCGATGAGCGGCGGGCTTATCAGTCTGGCCGACAAAGGCGCGATCAAGGTCATCGGCGGAGCGCTTGCGGAAGAAAAAGGGATCACCGGCAATGTTATTCTGGCCTCCAACAAGGCTTATGAAGGCGGGCTGAGGGAGCCATCCAAGCTGGCCGGACACAGTTTCGGCATCACCACGGCGGGTTCGTCATTCCATTTCATGGCGCACAAGTTCGCCAAGGCCAATAATATTCCGCTTTCAGAAATCCAGCTCCGACCGCTACAGAAACTCGGCGCCTTGGTAGGCGCCCTGTCAACCGGGCAGATCGATTCCTGGGCGATCCAGCCCAATATCGCGAAAAAGCTCATTCGCGAAGGCGCTGCCAAACAGATCGGCCTCGTTTCCGACTACGCTCCGGATTATCAGGTCACTACAGCATTCACGTCTACTAAGAATGCGAGCGACGAGCGCGCCATGACGGAAGCTTTCGTGAAAGCCTACTCCCGGGCAATCGACGATTATAATGCGGCTTTCGTCGACAACACGGCGGATGATGCGGCGCGCGACGACATCGCAAAAATCGTGCACAAATATGTCGAAAGCGACAGCCCGTTCGAGACGGCAAAACAAAACCTGATCGATGGGGCAATGCGCATCAACAAGGGGCTGGCCCTTTCGCTCAACAGCTGTATGGAGCAACTGGATTGGTTCCGCTCCGAGGGCATGGTCAAGGAAGACGTCACGCAGGAAAAACTTTTCGACACATCCTACGTCAAGACGATCTAAGTCTGGCTAAACTTAAATCTTCCGTGCCCGGCTGGCTTGCCGAGCACAAGCCGGAACAGGCATCCAAAGCTGGGATGTTGTCGTCGGCGAGCGTACTTTCCGACTGGAGTTGAAATGGATCTGCAGCTTAAGAACGTCAGCCATTTTTATGGTCCGGTCGAAGTTCTGAACGATATTTCGCTCGCCATCCCGCAAGGGCAGATAGTCTGCCTGATCGGACCGTCGGGCTGCGGAAAATCCACGCTCCTGCGATTTCTCGGCGGGCTTGAAAAACCTTCCTCGGGTGAGGTGCTGCAAATTGGGTCGCCGCCAAAGGATTCGCTCAATCCCCTCACTTATGTCTTCCAGCATTTTGCTCTGCTGCCGTGGCGCACCGTCGAAGGAAATATCAAGCTGGTGCTTGAGGATCACGGACTTGGTCGAGCTGAAATGGACAGGATTGTCACCAATGTTCTGGAGCGCACCCGGCTGTTGGATTTCCGGCAGGCATTGCCGAAGCAGCTTTCGGGCGGCATGCGCCAGCGCGTGGCGATCGCGCGTGCCTTGTCGGTGCGCCCTGCCGTCATGCTGATGGACGAACCCCTGTCGGCTCTCGACAGCCAGACGCGAGAACTGCTGATGGACGATCTGATTGCGCTGTGGACGCGTCAACCGTTCACATCGGTCTATGTCACGCACAATCTCAACGAAGCTGTTCGGCTTGGTCATCGGGTCGTGGTGTTGTCGCGAAGGCCCGGAAGGATCAGGGAAATTGTCGATATCGATATTCCCCTTTCCGAGCGTCATCTTGGCGACCCCGTTCTTGAAGAAAAGCAGAGAGAGCTCTGGGAGTTGATGCGGGCGGAGGCGCAGGCTGCAGATCAGGAGTTGATCAATGGTTGAGATCACAGAAATGAAGCAGCCCCGCCCGGATGTTCGCCCGGTCCCTTTCCGGGGGGGCGGTTTTGCGCCCCAGCCGGTGTCCCATATGGCCCTGATCCTGTTCGCGGCACTGCTGGCGCTCGCGGAAATCGGAACCCGTAGCGGCTTCATATCCAACCTGACATTGCCACGCCCATCCGCCGTGCTGGAAACCTTCGTCCAGCTCTGGCAGACCGGCCTCCTGTGGCAACACCTGCTGCCATCACTAAGGCGACTTGTCATCGGCGCCAGCCTCGGTATCGCAGTCGGCGTCGGTCTCGGCGTGATGATCGGCCTGTTCAGTTATGTTCGGGCAGGTCTGGTACCGCTCGTCGCAGCCCTTTTCCCGATTCCCAAGATCGCGCTCCTGCCGCTTTTCGTCATTTGGTTCGGCATCGACGAAATGTCGAAATACATGCTCATCGCTTTTGGCACCTTTACGCCAACGGTCGTCGCCACTTACGGCGCAGTCGACAATGTGGATCGGTCGCTCGTGCGCATGGGCCAGAGTTTCGGTCTCGGCTGGTGGTCCATCGTCCGCAAGATCATCCTGCCGGGCGCCTTTCCTGCAATCCTGTCCGGATTGCGGGTCTCGATCTCCATCGGCATCATTCTGCTGGTCGCAGCCGAAATGCTCGGCGCCCAGTTCGGCGTCGGTTCCTATATCCTTGAAGCAGGCTCGCTCTACGACCTTGAAAAGCTGTTTGCCGGGGTCACAATCCTGTCGGTGATGGGCCTGATTGTCAATTTCATCATCGGGCAGATCGAGAAACGTTTCCTGACCTGGCGCGGCTGATCGCAACAATATTTCGCCTGAGCTTCTTTTTGTCGATAGTTTGAAACGCACCATGCGCTTTTCGTTGCATGTTCTTGCCGGGACGTTATACGAAGAGACTCTATCGCAAATTTTTGCGCCTCACTTTTTGATGGACAAGATTATGCATCTTGTGCGTTCCCCCTTTCATGAGGCGCTACCCGAAGAGGAGCGGATATATGAGCCGTTATGGCAGAGCACATCGTCAGTTCACGGGATGTGACTAGCGATGAGCGCCGAACCAAGCCCTATTCAAGTGGAAGAGACACGCAAGACAGCAATTGCGCTCAAGGATGTGCAGATTTCGTTCAAACTGGCCGATGGTGGCCGTTTCGATGCTGTCGCCGAAAGCAATCTTGAAGTTGCCGAAAACGAATTCGTGGCGATTGTTGGCCCGACCGGTTGCGGAAAATCCACATTGCTCAATGCCGTTGCCGGGCTTCTAGTACCCGCCAGCGGCACTGTCGAGATCAGCGGCCAGCGGCTGCAAGGCCTCAATCGCAAGGCAGGTTATCTCTTCCAGCAGGACGCTCTCATGCCCTGGAAGACCGTGCTGGACAATGTTGCCATCGGGCTGGAAATCACAGGCACGCCAAAGGCACAGGCCCGCGAACAGGCTCGCGAGTGGCTGGCCCGCGTCGGTCTTGCAAGTTTTGGTGACCGCTATCCGCATATGCTGTCGGGGGGACAGCGCAAGCGCGTCGGCCTTGCGCAGGTGCTGATCCGCAATCCGAAATATCTGCTGATGGACGAGCCCTTCGGCCCTCTCGATGCGCAGACGCGTGTCATCATGGGCGACCTTCTGCTCGACCTGTGGTCGCAGGACAAGAAGGCGGTCATGTTCGTGACCCACGATCTGGAAGAGGCCATCGCGCTGGCGGATCGCGTCGTCATCATGTCTGCCGGGCCGCGTGCCCGCATCATGGCTGAGTATAAAATTCCCCTCGCCCGCCCGCGCGAGATTTCCGAAATACGCCTCGACGACAAGTTCCACGAAATTCATCGCGAAATATGGAGTGCGCTCAAGGAAGAGGTTCTCAAGGGCTATCAGCAGACGAGTGGGGAAAAGAAATGAAAAAGCCTATGCTGTTTCTGGCGCAGCTCAGCGTGGCGGTGGCCGTCATTCTGGTCTGGCACCTCTTCACCGCAACCCACTTGCTGGGCAATCCGGCCAAAGCGAAGTTTTTCTTTGCCACGCCGGGCGATGTGGCCGTTCGCATCTCCAAATGGTTTGCGGAAGGCACGATCTGGTATCATCTCGGCATCACACTGCTTGAAGCCATGCTGGCCTTTGCCATCGGCGCAATCGGCGGTGTGCTGATCGGCTTCTGGTTTGCCCGCAAGCCTTTGCTCGCCGCGATCTTCGACCCCTACGTGAAGGCCGCCAATTCGCTGCCGCGTGTCGTGCTGGCGCCGATCTTCGCGCTGTGGCTCGGTCTCGGCATCTGGTCCAAAGTCGCACTTGGCGTATCGCTGGTCTTCTTCATCGTCTTCTTCAACGTCTATCAGGGCGTGAAGGAAGTGAACCAGACTGTGCTCGCCAATGCCCGTATGCTCGGCATGAACGAGCGCCAGCTTTTGCGCAACGTCTATCTGCCATCCGCGCTGTCGTGGATGTTCTCAAGCCTGCATACGGCTGTCGGCTTTGCCGTCGTCGGCGCGGTCGTGGGGGAATATCTCGGTTCATCGGCGGGGCTTGGCTACCTGATCCATCAGGCCGAAGGCGTGTTCGACGTTACCGGCGTCTTTGCCGGCATGCTGGTGCTGACGGCCTTCGTGCTCGTCATCGACTGGGGCGTCTCTATCATCGAAGCCCGCCTGCTGGTCTGGCGCCCGAAAGCTGCCGGACACAATGGTTAAAAGGATTCAAGGAGGAAACCATGAGAACAACACGTAGAGATATCTTGCTGGGCGCCGCTGCCTTCGGGCTTGCGAGCATCGCCTCGCGCCTGCCCGCCTATGCGCAGGATGCATCCGCGGCACCTGAAAAACCGGAACTGATGTTCGGCGTCGGCGGCAAGCCGCTCTTCTATTACCTCCCCCTCACCATTGCCGAGCGCAAGGGATTCTTCGAGGAAGAAGGCATCAAGGCCACCATCAATGATTTCGGCGGTGGCGCAAAGTCCCTGCAGGCGCTGATCGGCGGTTCGGTCGATGTGGTCACTGGCGCATATGAGCACACCATTCGCATGCAGAACAAGGGACAGGACATCAAGGCCGTCTGCGAGCTTGGCCGTTTTCCGGGAATCTGCATCGGCGTGCGCAAGGACCTTGCCGGTGAGATCAAGACGATTGCCGATCTCAAGGGCCAAAATGTCGGCGTCACGGCGCCAGGTTCATCGACGTCGCTGTTGCTGCAATATGCGCTCATCAAGAACGGTCTCGCCGAAGACGCCGCTTCGATCATCGGTGTGGGCGGTGGCGCAAGTGCGGTCGCAGCCATCAAGAAGGGTGAAATTGCCGCTCTCGTCCATCTCGATCCGGTCATCACGCGACTAGAAGTGGATGGCGACATCACACTGCTTCTCGACACGCGCACCGAAGAGGGCACGCGTCAGCTTTTCGGCGGCACCAATCCCGCAGCGACCGTATATGCGCAACAGAGCTTCATCGATGCCAATCCGGTTACAACGCAGCGTGTCGTCAATGCATTCGTCAAATCGCTGAACTGGATCCATAAGGCTTCTGCCGATGAAGTGGCGGATGCCGTGCCGGAGGAATATCTGCTGGGTGACCGGGAACTGTACAAGACCGGCTTCGAAAAGTCCCGCGCCATGTATTCTGAAAAGGGTCTGATCGCGGAAGACGGCTTCAAGAGCCTGTTTGAAATGCTCAAGGCTCTCGACCCAGAGTTGGCGAATGCAGATATTTCGTTTGCGCAGACCTTCAATCCACGCTTCGTGGAAGCGGCAAAGGCATAATATCCGCTTTGGGGCAGGGTCGTTTCCCTGCCCCTTTTCAGGTCGCAGTCGGCTGATTGAAGTGGCCCGTGCGTAGGGCGGTCAATCCCCATCCAGAAAGAGCCATCGCCCAGGACACCCGCTCGACAGGTTGGAGCAGCAAGAAGAACGCGTAGGTCCCGACCGGACCAGCGCACTTGGTTCACGTTCTGACATGATAAACGGTCCGGCTTGTGGCCGGACCGCTTTGTGATCTGTCTTCGAAAGGCCTCTTCACATCGGTCTTGTGCCGCATGTCAAAGCTTGACGGCATTTTCCCGCGCCCACAACCGGAGCTTGCGGCAGGATGTAACAAATTCCGACGCTCCCTTTTCATTGTCCAGCGAGATTAGTCCCTCATCCATATCGGGTTCAATGCCCGCCTTTGCCAGTAGCGGCATCGCGCCTGCGGTAAACCCGATAAACTTGCAATGGGCAAAGGCGTCGGCAACGAAATCCCGCGCCGCGGCTTCTCTGGTCAATCGATCCGCTGCCTCCTCGGACAGTACAAGTGCGACAGCGTCGAACAAGACGGATGGACCGCCATCGATCATATGATCGGCCTCCATCCAGTCGCCGCTGGACGCCTCGAAACCTCCGACCGTAGGCGCGACCAGTTCCAACGTTGCGCCCTCCTGTTCAGTGGCCTGCCGGATTGCGTCCAGCACCTGGGCATTCGAGCCGTTGGCGGCAAGTACACCAATCTTCCGGCCCTTGAAGCTGCCGGGCCCGTTTGCAATGATGCTCAGCGCCGGAGACGGAGCAAGATCGTCGCGCACCGGCACCATCACATCTGCCGCCTGCGGCATCGTGCGGATGCCAAGCTTGCCGGCGACCGTTTCCGCAAGGGTGGCATCGATGTTGAGCAGGTGGGACACAATACGCTCGCGGATCCTGGGCGTTTCCACCTTCGACAGTTCGAAGGTCAGCGCCATCGCTATATGCTTCTGCTCCGTCTCGGTCTGGCTCAGGTAGAACTGGCGCGCCTGGCTGTAATGATCGGCAAAGCTTTCCGCCCGAAGGCGAACCTTCTGCCCATCTTCCTGCGCCGCAAATGATCGGAATCCGAGCTTTTGATCGGGCCTCGGTCCCTCCCCCCACGAATTTGGCTGATAGTTTGCCCGCCCCACAGGGTTGCGCATCGCCATATGTCCGTCCTGCTGAAAATGGTGAAATGGACACTTGGGTGCATTGATGGGGATGTGGGTGAAATTGGGACTACCCAGCCGTTTCAATTGCGTGTCGAGATAGGAGAAATTGCGCCCCTGAAGCAGCGGATCATTCGAGAAGTCGATGCCGGGGGGAACGTTCTGCGTCATGAACGCGACCTGTTCAGTCTCGGCGAAGAAATTGTCCGGCATGCGGTTGAGGACCAGCCGCCCAACCGGCATGGGCTTTATGATTTCTTCCGGGATCAGCTTGGTCGGGTCCAGCACATCGAAGTCGAAGCTGTCGGCAAAATCCTGATCAAAGAGTTGCACGCACAGTTCCCATTCCGGAAAGTCACCCGCCTGGATGGCATTCCAGAGATCGCGCCGATGGAAATCGGGGTCGGCGCCATTGATCTTGACCGCTTCGTTCCATACGATGGATTGGAGGCCAAGTTTCGGCTTCCAGATGAATTTGACAAAGGTCGACTGATCCCTGTCATTCACGAAGCGGAAAGTATGGACGCCAAATCCTTCCATGAAACGGAACGAGCGCGGTATGGCGCGGTCCGACATGATCCACATGATCATGTGCATGGATTCTGGTGTCAGGCTGATGAAGTCCCAAAAATTGTCATGTGCCGACTGGGCCTGCGGGAATGCCCGATCCGGCTCCTCCTTGACGGCGTGTACCATATCAGGGAATCGGATGGCGTCCTGAATGAAGAAGACTGGAATGTTATTGCCGACAATATCCCAGTTGCCTTCCTTGGTGTAAATCTTGACGGCGAAGCCCCGGACGTCCCGGGCGAGGTCGAACGAACCCTTCGATCCGGCGACCGTGGAGAAACGGACAAAGACCGGCGTCTTCTCGCCAACCCGTTGGAAAATGTCTGCGCGCGTATATTCGCTAAGTGATGCTGTCGTCTCGAAATAGCCATGCGCGCCATAGCCTCGGGCATGGACGACGCGCTCGGGAATACGTTCGTGGTCGAAGTGAAATATCTTTTCCCGAAAATGGAAATCCTCGATAAGCGTCGGACCGCGTGCACCGATCTTGAGCGTATTGAGGTCATCTGAAATCGGTCCGCCCTGGGCCGTGGTCATGACCGGTGTCTTGTCGTCGGCAACCTGATGAAGCTCACCACCCTGACCAGCCTCAAGCGTCTGGTCATGAATCTGGCGTGGCTTCCGTTTAGATGCGGCTTTGTCGCTGGCTGACATGGCTGGCTCCTCCTTTTACGTGATCTCTGTTCACATGAAAAAGGTGCCGAACAGCACCCTTCCATAATTACGCTGCCGTGGGACGCTGGTTGACTGAACCGCCCGCAAGCTTCATCAGATTGCAGTCGGTCCTGGGTTTTTCCTGAAGCGTCTGATCAAGCAGATTTTGTGCATGGTTCAAGCCGCGTTCTTTCGCCCATCGCTTCAAGGTGCCGGAGCGAGCGATCTCGTCGTTCCCGACTGCCTGCGCTGGCCTGCGCTCGTAGGAGATGTCCTTGTGCGCATCGCGGAACAGGTCTTCGCGGGGCTTTTCCTTTCCCATAGTTCGTTTCCTCATAGTGTCGGATAGACATTTGAAGCCTGGCTCGCCGTGAAATTCCCGCCAACTAGTGTTCGCGCAACGGTGCGCAAGGCAGGAAACTGGCATCTCCGTCCTTTGAGTAACGCGACGTGGTAATTTAAGTTCCTTGATAGGTCGCGCGCAGGGCTAAGCCTGAGCGAATCCCGCCAACTACCTCGGGTCCTCGAAGCCACCATAAGGTGCTCGCCACCACAGCACGAAACGGTGAGCGCCCCTTTTTACACAACGATACAAAATGGGGGGCTGGCGGACACATCCCGGATAATCGGTCGATGCATCTTCTCGTCATCAAGCGACGCAGAGCCCCGCAATGACGCAGGGCAGCAGATTTCGCTAGGTAGAACAAAGAAGGATATCGCCATGAACAAGATCGTTTTTGCAGCCGCCACCGCCATCATCGCCCTGAGCAGCAGCGCATCATTTGCTGAGAACCCTTATGTTGGCCAGCCAGAGGCGCTTGCCTTTCAGGATAAGGCGGCACGCGCTCCCGGCAACAGCCCGGTCTCGGTAAAGCTGGACTTCCGTGCGCCTGCCTCCATCGGCAAGGATGCCGCCGTTTATCATGACGGCTCCGCGCATCGTTTTGGTGATGCCTCTCCGTCCAGCTACGAATAAGCGCGCCAGACAACCTTTCACCGAATGCGGCTGGACATGACTTTCAGCCGCATCCGGTGGCGAACGCCATTTCTACAAGCTTCAGCTCCAAACAACACATAGGCCATTAAGGAAACAACAATGCGTAAGCTGATCATCGCAGCTTCAATTGCAGCCGCCACACTCGTTTCGGGAAATGCTATCGCCCAGGAGGACAAACCTACTGTCGTGCTGGTGCATGGTGCGTTTGCGGACTCGTCAAGCTGGAACGGAGTTGTCGCCCGCCTTGAAAAGGACGGCTACCCGGTTATCGCCATCGCCAATCCGCTGCGCAGCCTCTTGACAGATGCGGACTATGTCAAGCGCACCCTTGCCAGTCTCAAGACGTCTGTTGTTCTGGTTGGCCATTCCTATGGCGGCGCAGTTATCAGTCAGGCTGCTGCGCAATCCGACAATGTGAAGTCGCTTGTATTTGTCGCCGCTTTTGCCCCTGAAAAGGGTGAAAATCTGACAGGTCTCTCGGTTAAGTTCCCCGGCAGCACGCTTGGAGCAGCCCTGGCGGTGCCGGTCGAGATCGAAAATGGCGGCAAGGATCTCTACATTCAACAGGATAAATTCCATCAGCAGTTCGCTGCCGATGTTCCGGAAGAAGAGGCCCTGCTCATGGCAGCTGCGCAACGACCGCTCAGCGAGGCAGGCTTGACGGAACAGGCCACGGAAGCCGCCTGGAAATCCAGGCCATCCTGGTTCATCTATGGGGATGCGGACAAGAACATTCCCCCGCAAGCAATGGGCTGGATGGCCGAGAGAGCCGCATCCCGCAAGACGGTCGTTATCAATGGCGGATCGCATGTCGTGATGGTTTCCCATCCCGACATGGTGGTGGACCTGATCGAAGAAGCGGCCGCTGCAAGGTGATCTTCATATATTTGCCAGAGCGTGATTGGGGGGTCGTCAACAGCGTGAAACCGCAAGTGGATCGATCGGCTTCCGGGAACGTTCTACGTATCGGCAAGAAAAGGCGCGGAACATTCTCCGCGCCCTTTCTTTTCGTTCAAAGTCTCCGTCGTCACATTTTCCATCGGGGTCATCCCCGGAGGAGTGCCCCTGACGGATACTACGCGTGCGATTTCTATAACGGCTCGCTCACCGGAGACCTTTGAACGCTGCCCGGAGCTCCTCGGAAAAGAGTTGCGGCTGTTCCCAGGCCGCGAAATGGCCACCCTTTGCCGGGCGATTGTAATAGATCAGACTTGGAAAGGCCTGTTTTGCCCAGCTTTCCGGTGCCTGATAAAGCTCGTCCGGGAAGGCGCTGACGGCGACCGGGATCTTGATCCCCTTCGGTGCAAAGAAAGCGAACTTGTTTTCCCAATAGAGCCGTGCCGAAGACACAGCGGTGTTGGTCAGCCAGTAGAGCGTAATGTTGTCGAGCACATCATCGCGCGTCAGGCCTTCTTCCTGTCCGTCAAATACGCGTGCGATCAGCTGGTAGCTTTTTGCGTCGTGATCGAGCATCCACGAGGCGAGGCCAATTGGGGAATCCTCCACGCCATAGAGCGTCTGGGGACGGGCCGTCATTTCCTGCGCGTAGGCAAGGCCGTGTTTGTAGAAGAAATCCAGCTGCCCATAGGCGCGCTTTTCCTCCGCGGATAGTCCGGCGGGTGCCGGCCGGTTCGCATCCAGCGACTTCTGGATATCGTCCGGAACGGCACCGGGCATATTGGTGTGTATCCCCAGCAGGCCCTTCGGTGCCTGCACGGCCATTTGTTCGGTTACAGCGTCCCCCCAATCGCCGCCCTGAGCGACATAACTGGTGTAGCCGAGCCGTTTCATCAGTTCCGTCCAGGCGCGGGCGATGCGTGCCGGTTCCCATCCCAGTTCGGTAGGCTTGCCGGAGAAGCCGTAGCCCGGCAGTGACGGGATGACGATGTCGAAGGCGTCTGCATCGGTGCCGCCGTGCGCGGTGGGGTTCGTCAGTGGATCGATGATCTTGAGCTGCTCGACTATGGAACCCGGCCAGCCATGCGTGACGATGATCGGCAGAGCATTCCTGTGCCGGGAGCGTACATGGATGAAGTGAATATCCACGCCGTCGATATTGGTCACGAACTGGGGAAGGCTTTCGAGCCTCGCCTCGACGCGCCGCCAGTCGTAATCGGTCGACCAATATTGCGCGAGCTTGCGCATCGTTTCCAGCTGCCCGCCCTGCGTGTCGTCGCCAACAAGCTCCTGACTCGGCCATTTGGTGGCGGAGATGCGGCGACGCAGATCGGCCAGAGCCTCATCGGACGCGCGAAAATGAAATGGCCTGATGGAGGTGTCTGCCGGAAGCTGGGTTTCAGCTACCCTCACGGGCTTCGCAATATCGGCCTGCGCGCCGATCGGAAGCCCGGCTGCGATCAGAAATGCTGCCGAGGCGGCCAACTTCCAAGCGGCGGGTCGTTTCAATGTTGTCACGGATAAATCTCCTTGTTTGTACCAGCTTTCCGGCGGGCCAGGGCGCGCAGGAATCCGCCCGATGCACAGGGTGGATCGGGGGAATTGGATGTCAGCGCGAAAGGCGCGGCGAGTAAGTGGAAGTAGGCTAGAGGCCGTAAAGGCTGCGCGGGAAGGCGCACAGACCTTTTGCTTCGAGTAGATGGAGGGGAGCCCGTAAGGTCACACGAACGACCCCCGGATTGCGGCCGATCTCGATTGCTCCGGCCACTGTCGCGCGATTCATGACTTCCGGCACGCTCATCTCGAGGACCTCGGCAGCACGCTGCAAACCGTTCTCCGTCGCGAGATTGAGGTTGGCTCCGGTTCCGATAAAGGTGACCGGCGCATCCTCTTCCACCGTCGTGACCCCGTGTCTGGCGGCCAGAGCCTTGACCGCATGTTTTTCACTCGAAGTGAGCGGACGTGCAAGATAGGGCAGATCCTCGGCGACCGGGAAAAGAATCGGGCCGTCAAGCCTCAGTCCCTTGATAACGTGAACTTCCAGAGTGGCCGTGCCTGCCACGTCTGCGGTATGACCGGCGATTTCCCCGTCACCCTGGAATGCGTGCATATCTCCCAGATAGATGCCGCCGCCGGGAACTTTGACTGGGCAGATGAGGACGGCGCCTTCGCGAACCGTGTTGACGTCGAGATGGCCGTCGGTCTTGTTTGCGATCAGCTCTTCCTCGGTCAATGAATAAGCGTGGGGAGCGTTGAGCAGAAACGACCCGAAATCGCCTGCATTGTGCGAGTCGGGCATAGCCTTGCCGGGCGTCGTTCCGAGTTGGCCAAGAAAAGGCCGCAGTCGCGTCGCGACGGCAACGAGATCGGCTGGCGCGAAGGTCAGGATGGGATTCTGGATCGAGGCATCCGGCAGGGCCATGAGCCGGGCAGCGTCAGCAGCCATTTTCTCTGCTTCAGCGCGACCAAGGGTGAGACCCACGCTGCGCTCATCGTCGAACGCAATCGTGTAGCCATGGGTGGAAGTGAATGGCGCAGCGTCGGCTCCACATGTCTCGCAGCGGACAGCGGTTTGACCAATGCCTTCGATACGTGTCGCTGGCCATTGTGTTCCACAGCCAGGGCACACGGCAGCACAGAAGGGATCGCCGTTGAAACGACCCTCCATGACCTTGTCGTTCCCGGATGCCGTGGCGGCGGATGTGACGACGAGGGACCGGATTCTGATTGCTATCGCGTCTCCGACCTCAGCCCCCTCCACGGCGACAGGTCTGGTGACTTCATGACCACCGCGGATTTCAGGCGTGATCATTGGCCCCCAGCAACCCGGCGATGTGTTGGCGATGATCACGCCTCCGTCCGCGACCGGGCCGAGCATGGGCGCTGCAGGATCGAGCAAGCCATTTGTCAGTTCGTTGACAAAGACGGTGCGTTGAGCTGTTCGCGCGTTTGCTGTTGAATTGTTTGTCAAGCTGGTTCTCCTCCGTGAATTCCTGCATTTGCCGTTTTGGCAGGAGCGATGCTGGGTTTATTGTCGTCCAAGGTATCCTGAATATGTCCGCATACGGGCAGTTTTGTAGAGTATTGTACAATGGCGCCTGCGCGGCGCGCACGCCGTTGCCGTCTGCCCGGTGCAGGTTCTTCCTGCACAGTGTCCTCCAGCGTCTACGATGACATTCTTCTTCCGGTGTTTGACCACACCGCTCGCTTCAGCCAAAGGTAAAGGCATAGGCTTCAACACCGGCATCGAGGAAACGGATTTCGAACTCGCGGGGCTCCACCTGACCGGGTTGCCGGACGAGCTGATAAAGCCTGGTCGACGTCACAACACCGTTGCCGTCTGCGTTCGTATCGGCGCCGTGATCGACTCCAGGCGCCTGGCCGTCGATTGTCACCTGAAAACGAACTGCTTTTTCGGAAGCATCCGGACCGAGGACCAGATGCAGGTCACGGGCGCTGAAACGGTAGACGATGCTGCCGCCCTTCTGGTCCAGCTTCGCTTGCTCCGCACCGACGGTCCAGCTCCCGGACAGGCCCCATTCGTTGAGGCCCGGTCTGGAGATCGAATAGGCGACTCCAGTATCGGCACGCAGGTTTTCCCGCGACGCAAAATTGGTGGCGCGCTCGTAACCAAGATAGGTTTCGCCAGAGCGGATGTTCTTCAGGTCGGGGCTGGCTTCCGCGCCTTTGACGGTCGGTTTTACTGCAGTTGTCGCCGCCCTGTCGCTGCCAGCTTCGCGCAACAGCTCCTGAATCGCCTGCTCGGTTCCGCTATAATTGCCTTCTCCGAAATGATGATGGCGAATCTGGCCTTTGGCATCAATCAGATAGTGAGCGGGCCAATAGCTGTTTTCGAAGGCACGCCAGATCCTGTAATTGTTGTCGATTGCAACCGGATAGCCGATCTTGAAGTCAGCGACAGCCTTTTTGACATTATCGATCTTCTTTTCGAACGCAAATTCCGGAGCGTGCACACCGATTACGACCAGTCCCTGATCCTTGTATTTTTCCGCCCAGGCGCGAACGTAGGGCAGAGTGCGGATGCAATTGATGCAGGAATAGGTCCAGAAATCCACCAGTACGACCTTGCCGCGCAGTTGTTCATTCGTGAGCGGGGGTGAATTTAGCCACTCGACAGCACCATCCAGAGAGGGAGCACGACCTTCGACCGGCAGGTCGCTGCGGAACGGTCCTGCGGTATCTGCGGCAGTTGTCGCCATACCATTGCTGGTGAAACCCGATGTCCTACCGGCGTTTGATTTCGAAATCAGGCGGTCGAGCACGACCTGTTCGAAGGCGCTGGTTTTAGCATAGGAGACCCGCGCCAGAAGGCCGGTATCGAGCCCCAGCGCGATGACGGTGACGCCGGCCAGCACCGCAAGGCCGAGCATCTGGCGGATCTTCTCACTGACGCCGAGCGAACGCTTCATTCCCGCAAAGACCTTTCCGCCAACGAGCAAGGCAACAGCAAGCGAGGTCGCCGCTCCTGCTGCATAGGCAGCAAGCAGGAAAGTGGTCTGAAGGTTGGCGCCCTGTAACGCAGCACCCGTCAGCACAAGGCCGAGTATCGGGCCAGCGCATGGCGCCCAAAGCAGGCCGGTCGCAATCCCGAGTATCAGCGAGCTTGCAAGGGTCGGTGCGGAACCGGACTTGCCGGAAGCATTCAGAATCCGGTTGCCAAAATCGACGATCGGCCGGGTGATCGCGCTCGCAACACGCGGCGAAAGCAGGCTTATGCCAAAGACGGCAAGGAGCAGCAGTGCGGCGGCGCGACCATAATCATTGGCGTGGATCGCCCAGCTGCCCCCTACTGCGGCAAGTGTCGCCACAAGCGCAAACGTGACGGCCATGCCTCCCAGCATCGGCAAGGTGCTGCGAATGAAGGGGTGCCCGGCTCGGGCAAAGACGAAGGGAAGGATGGGGAGGATGCAGGGGCTGAGGATAGTCAGCGCTCCTCCGAGATAGGCAATAACAAGAAGCGTCATAATCGTCACCTCGAAAACCGAAATTTGGGGATCTGGACGTCGATGAGGCACGGCCAGTAACGGCGCCAAACTGATCAAGGCGACGTATCCCCTGTATTTCCGGGAACATGGCAAAGTGTATCGAAGTGTAGAAAACGCCCGGCACGAGACTGCATGCAGGGGCCCTGCGGACGGGAAATCGAATTGTATCAAAATGTATCCAGACCACAGGATGCTACATTTGCATTCAATAGCCCGTCGCCAGGACACAACGGGGATACAAGCGGGCGGCAATTTTCGATCGCAATCAACAAGGATCGGAACCACGCCATGTCCAACGAAATCAATCATCAGCGCCGCCGTTTCTTCGGCATCGCCGCCATGACAGTCGCTGCTGTCGAATTCGGCATCACCTCGCTGGCCAGCGCGCGACCGGCCGGGGCCTCGCCGCAACCGGTCGCTGGGGCCGGCAGGCATATGTCCTTCAAAACGCTGAAGCAGGTCAAGGCGGGCGTCCTGAATATCGGCTACGCGGAAGCGGGGCCTAAGGACGGTCCGGCTGTTCTGCTAGTCCACGGCTGGCCTTACGACATTTACAGTTATGTGGATGTCGCGCCCTTATTGGCGTCTGCCGGTTATCGCGTAATCGTGCCTTACCTTCGCGGCTACGGAACCACGCATTTCCTGTCGAGCGAAACCCCACGCAACGGCCAGCAATCATCACTCGCCGTAGACATGATAGCACTGATGGATGCACTCGAGATCGACAAGGCGATTGTCGCTGGCTACGACTGGGGCGCGCGCACCGTCAACATCATGGCCGCGCTCTGGCCGGAACGGTGCCAGGCAATGGTGTCGGTGAGCGGCTATCTGATCGGCAGCCAGGAAGCAAACATGAAACCGCTGCCGCCGAAGGCAGAACTTTCCTGGTGGTACCAGTTTTACTTCGCGACCGAGCGTGGCCGTCTTGGTTATCAGGCGAATACGCGCGAGTTCGCCCGTTTGATCTGGCAAACCGCCTCTCCAACCTGGAAATTTGATGATGCGACATTCGAGCGATCGGCAGCCGCCTTCGACAATCCGGATCATGTGGCGATCACCATCCATAATTATCGCTGGCGGTTGGGCCTTGCCGATGGCGAGAAGAAATTTGACCCTTACGAACAAAAGCTCGCCAACGCGCCTCTCATCTCCGTGCCGACGATCACGATGGAGGGGGATGCCAACGGCGCGCCGCATCCTGATCCGGCAGCTTATGCCAGGAAGTTCACTGGAAAATATGAACATCGCACCATTGGCGGCGGAATAGGTCACAACCTGCCCCAGGAGGCGCCACAAGCATTTGCTCAGGCGATTTTGGACGTTGCCAAATTCTGAAGCATTTTGGTTGCCGGAAAACGCATGACCGCTTTTCGGCAGCCGGTTCCAAGCTTAAACAGAGTAAACCGCGCCGCGATAACACGCGAGGATTCGAGGGATGTCCATGGAGCATGTCGATCACATTCTGATCGTTGACGATGATCGTGAAATTCGAGAACTGGTGTCGTCTTATCTGAAGAAGAACGGGCTGCGGACGTCGGTTGCCGCCGATGGCCGCCAAATGCGTACATTCCTTGAGGCGAATGCTGTCGACCTGATTGTTCTCGACGTAATGATGCCGGGCGATGACGGACTGGTGTTGTGCCGCGAACTGCGCTCCGGCAAACACAGAAGCGTCCCGGTTCTCCTGCTGACAGCGCGCAGCGACGAAATGGATCGGATCATCGGTCTCGAAATGGGTGCAGACGACTATATCGTGAAGCCTTTCGCGGCGCGTGAACTTCTCGCACGCATCAAGGCTGTGCTGCGGCGCACCCGCATGCTGCCGCCAAACCTACAGATCAGCGAGGCGGGACAAGTGCTGAGGTTCGGAAGCTGGCGGCTGGACACCGTCGGCCGTCATCTTATCGACGAGCAAGGCACGGAAATTGCGCTCAGCGGCGCGGAATATCGTCTGTTACGTGTCTTCATCGATCATCCCCAGCGCGTGCTCAACCGCGATCAGCTGCTGAACCTTACTCAGGGGCGCGATGCGGAACTGTTCGACCGATCAATTGATCTTCTGGTCAGCCGGCTGCGCCAGCGGCTGGGCGACCATGCACGTGACGCCACCTATATCAAAACAGTACGCAGTGAAGGCTACGTGTTTTCAGTCCCGATAGAGATATCGGAGCCACGGCCATGACGTTCGGCAGCATTGCCCGCATAGTGCCGTGGCCAAGCACGCTGCGCGCCCGTATCTTCGTCATTCTTCTCCTCGGGCTCGCGGTCGCCTACGGCCTTTCGTTCAGCCTCCTTTATGCGGAACGCTATATGTCTGCGAAGGCAGTGATGCTCGGCACGCTCGAGAGCGATGTCGCCACTTCCATCGCCGTCCTCGATCGCCTTCCGGCAAACGAAAGGGCAAATTTTACCGACTGGCTGAGCCGGGGCAATTACAGATTTGTGTTGGGCGAAGGATTGAAAGGCGTCCCCGATAATTCGCCCACAGGAGCTGAAATCGCTGCACGTGTCGAGGAAGCGGCCGGGCATCGGGTTCCGTTACGGGTTGAATCTATCCCTGGTGATGTGAGGCGGCTTCAGATCCATCTGACACTCAGCGACGGAGACCCGCTCACCATAGACGTGACCCCCCGCCCGATCATGCCCTTAGCAAAATGGCTGCCCTACGTCTTCGCCTTGCAAATGCTCCTACTCCTTCTGTGTGCCTTTTACGCGGTCCGACAAACGACCCGGCCACTGGCCTACCTCGCCGCTGCCGCCGATACGCTTGATCCAAACAAGGCGGGGCCAGCGATTAGCGAAGCCGGCCCACGCGAGGTTGCCCATGCAGCGCGGGCCTTCAATGCTATGCGCGAGCGTATTGTCCACTATCTGGAGGAGCGGGTGCAAATCCTGGCGGCAATTTCTCACGACCTTCAAACGCCTATCACGCGGATGCGGCTGCGCGCCGATATGACGGATGATTCACCAGAGAAGGACAAGCTGGCCAATGACCTTGCTGAGATCGAAAGGCTGGTCCAGGATGGCATTGCCTATGCCCGCAGCTCGCATAGCAATGGTGAGAAGACTTCCCGTATCGACCTATCCTCTTTTATCGATAGCATTGCCTACGATTATCAGGACACCGGAAAGCCGGTTACCGTTCTGGGTATCGTTCGGGGAACAGCATCGACAAAACCGCATGCGCTGCGCCGCATCCTGACCAATCTGATCGACAACGCACTGAAATATGGAGGAGAGGCTGAATTGAGCGTCGAATGGAGAGATGGCGGGATTGTCATTTCGGTTCTCGACCACGGTCCGGGAATACCAGACGACAAGCTGGAAGCTGCCATGCAACCCTTCTTCCGGCTGGAGCAATCTCGCAACCGGGAAACCGGGGGCACGGGTCTTGGGCTCGCGATCGCTCAGCAACTTGTCGCCACGATCGGCGGTTCGATTGCGCTGCGCAACCGACCGGAGGGAGGACTGGTGGCGGAAGTAGTCCTGCCCTCCCGGACGTAAAACTGTGTATGAAAACATGTCGCCCGAGCGCGCGATTACATTGCGATACATTTCGGGCAAATTCTGAAACATTCCGGAGACGTCGATCCTTCAAACATCTCTCCATCAACAACGTCGCAGCAGCGACAAACCAAAGGAGTGTTCGATGGCACAGATTGACAAGGTTCTCTACACCGGCAAGACCCGCACCACAGGTGGACGTGACGGTTTCGCACGCAGCGACGACGCCCAGCTCGACGTGAAGCTCTCGCCTCCCGGTACGCCACAGCCAGGCACCAATCCGGAGCAACTCTTTGCAGCTGCCTGGTCGGCTTGCTTCATCGGGGCGATGGGTCTGGCTGCCGGTAAGCGGAAACTGAAGCTGCCCGCTGAAACGACCGTTGATGCGGAAGTCGATCTCGGAACCACGGACGGGGCGTATTTCCTACAGGCCCGCCTGACCATCAGCCTGCCGGGTCTGGATCGGGAACTGGCTCGCGAACTCGTCACCGACGCCCACCAGAATTGCCCTTACTCCAAGGCAACTCGCGGCAATATCAATGTTGAACTGAAGGTCGCCTGAACAGTGCACTCACCACAGGAGCATCCAATGCGTATCCTCATTGTCGGCTTTCTGACGATTGCAACCTTCGCAGCGCCGTGTGTCTACGACGTGTTCTCGTCCGAGCCTTCGTCGCTCACCACTCTCCTGGCGGTCGCGGGGCTGGTCAGCTGAGCCCTGAATAGCGTCCGGTCTGCCCATTCTGGTGAGCGGACCGGATAGATTTGCTGTGGCGATATCGTTCGCTAAGGCAATCGACTTGGCTTTCCTTAGGTATGCTAGCACCAACGACAGTGAGAACATAACCACCACGGATAACCATTTAGAGCCTGAATCAAAAAAACGATATGTATTTGCGAGAATGACCATTTTCGAGTACCGAAGCGAAGTGTACTTTGGGTACCCCAGCACCGGAGCGCAACAAATTGCCATCGGCCATACTGGCCGCTTTGTGATCTATACTCTGATGCTGAGCTGGTGACGTTTCGTAACTTATTGGTCCGTCGGCGCCTTTCAAGCTGCAAGTTACCCGCATGAGAACATGCCGGCAAACACCGTCGTGCCCGCGCCATCCTTGGTCAGGCCCTAAGGCCGCTTATCTCGGTCGGCAGCGGTTGTTCTGTACAGACGCGTCCGCTCCCTAGAGCATTTATGTTTTTTTCTGAATCGAGAGCGGTTCCCAAATCAGTTTTGTTCTGATTCATTGATGCTGGCTGGATGGAGGCCAGCATCCGATGACCGCACCGATATCGAATGACCTTCGCGAACGTGTTGTTGCCGCCGTCCTGGACGGCGAAAGCGTTCGTTGCGTGGCGGCGCGGTTTGAAATTGCCCCGTCTTCAGTCGTGAAATGGTCGCAGCGCCATCGTGCGACCGGATCGGTTCATCCCGGCAAGATGGGCGGCCATCGCAAGCGGATACTCGAACCGCATCGTGATATCATTGTGCAACGGCTCGCCGAGAACCCGCACCTGACGTTGCATGGCCTGAAGGCGGAGCTGTCCGAGCGCGGTATTTCCGTCTCGCACAATACGATCTGGGAATTCATTCGCAGCGAAGGGCTGCGCTTCAAAAAAAACGCTGTTCGCCCTTGAGCAGGCGCGTGCCGACGTTGCTCACAGAAGACAGCGATGGAAGGCCCTGCAAAATCATCTCGATCCCGAAACGGCTGGTCTTCATTGACGAGACCTGGATCAAGACCAACATGTCGCCGATCAGGGGCTGGGGTCCAAAAGGCAAGCGACTGCGGGCATTCGCGCCGCATGGCCACTGGCGCACGCTGACATTCCTGGGTGCCTTGAGAAACGATCGGCTTACAGCACCTGTGTCTTCGACGGACCGATGAACGGCCAGTGCTTCTGCGCCTATGTCGAGCAACAGTTGGTGCCGGTGCTCAAGCCAGGCGACATTGTCGTCATGGATAATCTCGGCAGCCACAAATCGGCAGCCATCCGACAATTGATCAAAGCAGCCGGTGCGAGGCTCTGGTTCCTGCCACCCTATTCGCCGGACCTTAATCCGATCGAACAGGCCTTCTCCAAGATTAAACACTGGATGAGAAATGCACAAAAGCGCACCATCGACGACACATGGCGTCATATCGGCAGGCTGGTCGAAACCATTCAGCCCGCCGAATGCCAAAACTATCTCGAAAGTGCCGGGTATGATTCCGTCAAAAGATGAAACGCTCTAGGCTGTAGTGACGATTTAAGGATTTGGGATTCCCAACTGGGAGCAAATCAGATTCAAGGCTGACTTTTGGAGGTTGGTCATGGATATTGATAGGCTGAGTGCCGAACAATGGTCTCGAATCGAGCCGTTCGTTCCAGGAGGACGCAAAGGGCGGCGGGGTCCGCGTTCCAACAACCGCCGATTTATCGAAGCGCTGATCTGGATGGCCCGCTCCGGCGGGCGCTGGCGCGATCTGCCTGAGCATTATGGCGATCACCAGACCGTCAAGCGACGCTATTACCGCTGGATCGAGATGGGTGTTCTGGAAAGCTTGTTCGAGGCGCTGGCGCGAGAAGCGGACCTTGATTGGGTCTCTATCGATTCCACGTCCATCCGTGCCCAACCTCAAGCCGCTGGCGCGAGGCGAAAAAGGGGGGAGCGGACGCCCAAGGCCTTGGCCGCTCACGCGGCGGGTTAGGCACCAAGATCCATGCTGCCGTCGATGCTTTAGGCTTGCCGGTGCGCTTTGTGCTTGCGCCAGGACACCGCGGTGACGTGATCTATGGCAAAGAATTGCTCGCTGGTCTCAACCCCGGCTATGTCATCGCCGACAGGGCCTATGATGCCGAGCATTTCCACGACACCATTCTGGATGCCGGCGCTATTCCAGTCATCCCGCCACGGCCCGAGCGGCGGCGACCACACCCATGCAACTGGCGCATTTATAAAGAACGAAACCTCGTCGAACGCTTCTTTGCAAAGCTCAAGCAGTTCCGTCGCGTTGCCACTCGTTACGACAAGCTGCTGGCCAACTTCAGGGGCTTCGTCACATCGCAGCCATAGCCATATGGCTGCGATAGTTAAATCGTCACTACAGCCTAGGGCACAAGCCGCGTGGCGCGACAAATGTCCTTGATCGTCTTCAACGTACGTTCGTATCACCGGGCACCCCGAAGACTATCTCCACACCCTAGCCAATCAGTATTTGCACCAATATACCGCGTCGCGCATTCCACTGCTCCATGTGAATTCGATGAACCGAAAATAGTTGCAGTCGATTTCGAGCTGTACCGGCGGATCGGTGGCCAGATCATATCCACGCCGACGAAATGCAGGCGGGGGTCGGCATGATCTGACTGCTCGTAGCGGCAAAAAATCGTCAGTCACGCAGGCACAAACAATATCTGATGTGAGTTTCTTTACGTCATCCAGATTATGAACGCGTTATCATCGGTAATCCGGCAGATGCCCGGCCGGGTTCTCCGGCTTCAGAGGTCACCTAGGCAAAGACGGAACTTAAATCATCCGAATAGTCATTGACTTCGCGAAGATCGAGTTGGCGTTCCACATGATCGAGGTGATGCGCCATCAGACGAACGGCTCTCGCCACATTCTTCTGCAATATCGCATCAACGATCTCGGCGTGTTCGTCTGGTCCGCAATTGAAATAATCAGCTTTGCGATAGACCGCAGTGATAAGCGATGTGCGGGACACAAGGTCACGCATCATAGTGAACAGGAAATCCGAAGATGCCAGTTCGGCCAGAAGAAGATGAAAGCCACCGGAGAGCTTGATGATGTCGGTCGTGATATTTCCCGCATTGGCGATCCGCTCCTTGTCAACGTGATCGCTGAGGCGCCCGAAATCGGTTTGCGTTGCTGACCGGCACAGCCGCTCCACGACGCAACGTTCGACCGTGCGCCTTACAAAGAAAACATCCCGGGCTTCCCCGACAGTAGGCTTGCAGACGAACGCGCCGCGATTAGGCAGAATATCAACAAGGCCCTCCCGTTTGAGTGAAGCAAGCGCTTGCCGGATACGAGCGCGGCTGACATCGAAAATCTCCGCCATCTTCTCTTCCTTGAGCTGCACGCCGGGACGAAGACGCCGCTCCGCTATGGACAACCAGACTTTCTCGACAATCTGCTGCGTCGACACCCCCCTCCACTCAGCCATGACTTTGCTCCCTCTTCTGTTCACGAAGCTTGATGCAAAGCAGAAAGTCAACCATCACAGCAAGCAAAGAGGACAATATTGTCAACAATTATTGAGGCTCACCCCTTTTGAGCCGAAACCCTGCACCCGCGCTCGTTTTTGACACGGGGATAGTCGTAGCTGTTCGCCTTGGAGGTTGCGAATCTGGCACCCACCAGCGCTTCGGCCATTTTGACGGCAGCCGTCACGCCATCAATAACAGGTATACCGCTCGCCTCCTTGAGGCGTTCGCACAATGACGACATTCCTGCGCAACCCAGCACGATCGCTTCTGCACCGTCCTCTGCCTTGGCGCGCTCAATTTCTTTCAGCAGCAACTGTTCAGCTTTATACGAGTCGTCCTCCAGAGCCAGCACCGGAAGATCGATTGCTCGCACCTTCCGGCAGTGACGGTCGGCGCCGTATTCACTCACTAGATCCTCGATGATAGCCACCGACCGCGGAAGCGTCGTTATCACGGAAAAACGGCGGCTGATGGTCATCGCCACCTGAACGGCAGCCTGACAAATGCCGATGACAGGCCCCTTCGCCACTTCCCGCGCGGCATGCAAACCGGGATCGTCAAAGCAAGCTATAACATAAGCGTCCACCCCCAGAGCTTCACCCTTTCGGATTTCCGCCAGCATTCCGGGTATGGCCATCGCCTCATCCGCATAACCTTCGATACTTACCGGTGTATCCGTCGGATTTGCGGAGGAAATAAGGGTACGATCATGCTTGACCAGCAAGGCGCTTTCGAGCGCTTGCGCTGTCATGGAATCTGTGGAGTTAGGATTGATGAGACGAATATGCATAATGGTATTCTCGTTGCCTAAGCTTTTTAACCTACTGTTTCGGCTTCTTGAAATCGCCGATAGGCGGGGCTTTCAAAACGGACTGGCGATCTGAAGTCACATAGTTGTCCGCGTGAAGCCGGGCTATGGGTTGATAGAACTCCGGGTCCACATAATGGCCCTCGGCATCAAGACAATTGCGACGGACGTGCATCTGCACCACCTCGCCCAGGACCAGAGTGCGTCGCGGATAATCGATCAGGCGTTCGACCCGACATTCAAAGACGCATGGCGCCTCCTGAGGGTAAGCGACATCAATCTTGCGGCACTCAACGGGGGTCAATCCTGCAACGTCAAGTTCGTCGACCTCGCTGTCGAAGCCAAGTCCGCAAATCAACATTTGCCGGGAAAGGGCCATGTCGACCATGCTGATGGCGAACGCGCCGGAACGACGTATGTTGACCATTGTGTCCTTCTGCTCGCCCGTCAGACGGGGTTGAATACCCAGTACAACGATAGCCGGGTCGTGTGAAAACACGTTGAAAAAACTCATCGGCGCAGCGTTGTTATGTCCCGCCTCAGATCGGGTCGTCACCAGCGCAATAGGACGGGGGCCGATGAAATTCGTCAGCAGCCTATAGCGGCTTTGCGGTTCGATGGCTTCGAAATCAAATTCCATTGGTGACCCAAAAGGTGATACTATCATCTACAATCATCTTTCATATTGTCGACAATACTGCAAGCAATTAAATGCCCGAGTTGACTTTTTCACGCGTTTGGCGCTTGTCTGCGTCAACAAGGAGAACCACAGATGAACGCACCAGCCGCAATGCCGGTCGAGCAGATAGTTGAAAGGGTTTGGCTTTCGATCGCTGAACGGCGATTGCGTCCTGGCGTACAGCTCAAAGAAGAACAATTGGCCTCGATCTTTCACGTCAGTCGCGCCCGTGTCCGCCAGGCGCTGACAGTCCTTGAACGCGATGGCCTTGTGACCATCATTCCCAATCGCGGGGCCTTCGTCAGCAAGCCGTCTGTAGAAGAGGCGCGGGACGTTTTCTTTGTTCGGCAAGCCGTCGAGCGTTGCATCGTGGAGCGGCTCTGCACATTGACCCCGAAGGACAGCGTGAAAAGGCTTCGCGAGCACGTGAATCTGGAGCGTGTTGCAAACGCGAAAGACAGCACCACGGACATTATTAAACTTTCGGGCGGCTTCCACCTTTTGCTGGCGGAACTGACCGGCTCCGATTTCCTGTTCACAACGATGCGGGACCTTATTGCGCGCAGTTCGCTCATCACAGCGGTCTATCGAAATACTGCCCGGTTCAATTGCGGGCCTGATGAGCATGCCGAGATCGTTGAAGCGATTTCGGCAAAGGAAGCGCAGAAGGCCGTGCATCTTATGGCGCATCATCTGGAACATGTGGAATCCGAACTGGACTTGAGCGAGATACGGGATCTTTCCCATGATCTGCGAGCAGCCTTGGCTTGAAGCGATGGAAGCCGGATGTCGGCTTCTCAATCCTCTATCTCGACCAGGTGACAGGCGACGCGAGTACGATTTGGCAATAGCTGCATCGCCGGTACTTCCTTGGAACAACGCTCGATTGCGAATGGGCAGCGCGGATGAAAGGTGCAGCCGGAGGGCGGCTTGAGCGGGCTCGGCACTTCGCCACTTGCCGGTTCGCGATTGCGATTGGGCGCTTCGATATTGGGGATCGTTTGCAGCAGAAGCTGCGTGTAGGGATGACGCGGGTAGGCAAAAAGCTCTTCTGTATCCCCTTCTTCGACTATACGTCCCAGATACATCACCGCGATACGATCTGACATATGGCGAACGACGCTCATGTCATGGCTGATGAACAGATAAGTCAGGCCCAGTTCGTCCTGCAGTCGGCGCATCAGGTTCAAAACCTGTGCCTGAACCGATACGTCGAGCGCCGAGGTGGGTTCGTCGCAGACAAGAAACTCCGGCTCGCTCGCCAGGGCGCGGGCAATTGAAATACGCTGGCGCTGTCCACCCGAAAATTCGTGCGGGAACTTCTCCCCATCCGATGGAGAGAGCCCCACAATACGAAGAAGTTCTTCCACACGTTCTGTCACTTCGGCAGCGCTGTTGCGCAACTTCAGCTCGCGCAGCGGTTCTGCAATGATGTTCTTCACTCGCCAGCGTGGATTGAGTGAGGCGTATGGGTCCTGGAAAATCATCTGGGCTGACAAGGGGGTACCGCTTTTGCCCGGCGCAAAGCGCATCTCACCGCTCGTCGCATGGTGCAGACCAGTGACCAGCCGCGCCACCGTGGACTTCCCGCAGCCGCTTTCGCCTACAATACTGAGACAACCGCCCGCCGGCACCGTAAAGCTGATATCATTCACGGCCTGCAGATATTGTTTGGGCTTGCGCTCCACCACACGGTTCAGCCAGGGAGCGGACACATCAAAAGTTTTGACGAGCCGATCGACAGTCAGGGCCGGAGTTCTCTCCAAGGGTTTCGTCATGCGGTGCCTCCTGCATTTAGCCAGCATGCACTAGCGGTCTGATCGGAAAAAATGAGGTCCGGGCGCTCACGCAGACAGCGCGGTCCCGCTGCCTTGCAGCGCGGATTGAAGGCACAGCCATCGGGGATCGCATCGAGGCGCGGCATGGAGCCATCGATCTGGTTGAGCTTCTCGACCCGCGCGCCAAGCGAAGGGATCGAAGCCATCAGTCCTTGCGTGTAGGGATGACGCGGCTGGTGCAAAACCTGCTCCACCGGCCCGATTTCAATCAACCGTCCAGCGTACATCACTGCAATTCGGTCCGCAGCTTCCGCAATCACACCCATATCGTGGGTTACGAGCATGACGGCGGTCTGTTTTTCCTTGCACAGCTTGCGCAGGAGCGAAATGATCTGCGCCTGGATCGACACATCCAATGCGGTTGTGGGCTCATCAGCGATGACCAGTTTCGGCGATGCCGCGAGCGCGAGCGCGATCACCACTCGCTGCCGCATGCCGCCCGAAAACTGGTGAGGATACTGGTTAACCCGTTCTTCGGGTGACGGAATACCCACATCGCGCAACAGTTGCACAGCGCGGGCACGCGCTTCGGCCTTGCCGAGACCGAGATGCCGTCGAATGGTTTCCACGAGCTGCGCGCCTACGGTGAACAGCGGATTGAGCGACGTGAGTGGGTCCTGAAAGATCGCGCCGATTTCACGTCCGCGAATTTTTTCCATGGCGCGATCATCGAGCGTATCGATGCGCCGCTTGCCGAGCCAGACCTCACCGCCAGCGATGTGACCGGGTCGTTCAAGCAGTCCCTGTATGGCGAGACCGGTCATGGACTTTCCCGCACCGGATTCGCCTACCACGCCCAGAATCTCACCTGGACGGATCGACAGGCTGACATCCGACAGCGCGGTTACAGTACCGCGACGGCCCGGAAAATCCACGCGGAGGTTGCGGACGTCAATGACAGGCTCTTGTGTGTCACCCATTTGCTTTTCCCTCTGTCGGCCCTTCTATCGGATAGCTAGGCGGGAATATCTTGGCGACCGGAGGGTTGTTCCAGCTCCGCTGTGGATATTTATCGACAAGGCCATCGTACTGGACTTGCGCCTGATCCCGCGCCTTCTGCATGTCGAACCCGGCCAGTCGGCGGTCGACCATGGAGACCCGCCCATCGACAAAGACGGCCTGTGTGATCTTGCCTGAACCACCGGTAACGATTGTCGTAATCGGATCGATGGATGGTGCCATGAACGTATCGTCGAGACGGAAGACGGCTATATCTGCCCGCGCACCCGGCGAGAGATGACCAAGATCCCCACGACCGAGCGCCCGTGCGCCCCCGATCGTCGCGGCGTCGTACAGATCGGCTGCGCGCAAGCAATCCGGCGCGCCATCGGCAATGCGACCCGTGATGAGGCCGGCCAGCAAATTCATCAACATGTCCGGAGGCGTCGTATCGGTGCCCATGGCGATGTTGATCCCGCGCCTGCGGCAATCGGAGAACGATCTAAGAATTGACCCGCCGCGGCCGGAGACCAGCGGGCAATGGACGATGGAAACACCGTATTCGGCATAGAGACCAAGGTCTTCATCGGTGGCATTGGTGGCATGTGGCGCGATCAGACGATCACTCAGCAGGCCATTCCTGGCGAGCCAGACCGGGGCAGTCGAACCGTGCAGCATACGCACCGTATCGACCTCCATCGCGCCCTGCGCCATATGCAGACGGAATTTGCAGCCAAGGTCGCGTGCTGCAGCGTCGGTACGCTGGATAAGCCCGAGTGTCGAAGTCTCCACACGATCCGGGGCCAGCATGCCGCGCACCAGATCGCCGTAGCGACCATTCTGGCGCTCGATATAGGCAATCGCGTCCCTCAACCCTTGGAAGCCGCGCTCCTCGTCGAAGACAGGTACCATATGGCCCGGTGCTTCCAGCACCATCCCGCCTGAACGGTAGGCAGGACTGAGATAGACACGCAGGCCGAGCTCACCTGCAGCGTCGGCAGCAGCATCGAACTCGGCGACCGTTTCTCCCCATTCGCGGTAAAACAGCGAGGCAATCGGAGCGGCAGTGGTGATACCGTTCAACAATAGCTGGCCGAAAGCGAACCGCTTCTGGAAGGCCAGTTCCTCCTGCGTGTACATTTCGTACGGACCTGCTTCGACATAGGAGCGCGGCCAAACGCGACCCTTCGCCCAGCCAGGATGGTGGTCGATGCCTAGGATGGTCGTGTCGAGATCTGAAAGCGCATCAAGATCGATCAATCCAGGGCTGATCAATGCGTTGCCGAAGTCGATGCGACGGGCCACTTCGCCCTCAAAGTCATGTCCGACGAATAGAATCTCGCCGTTCTCGAAGACGACTTCGCCGTTCTTCAGAAGCCGGTGGCCGCCGTCCTTGTGTCCGACCACCCAGCTGGCGGTTATAAGCGTGCGTCCTTCCGGTCTCCGGCCAAGCGGAAGGGTCTCCAGTGTCTTGTCCATTACGGCATCTCCACCAGGGCCACACCCTGACGGGCCGTCACGCGACCTCCCTTGACGACCAGCGGACGCGGAGCAACATCTACCACCGCATGAGCCAGCGTCTCACCGGTCAGAAGGGTAAGGTCGGCGTTGCAGCCAACATCCAGTCCGTAGTTCTCAAGACGCATGACATCTGCACCGCCCTGAGAGACGATATGCAGGACATGCTCCAGATCGTGATCCGAACGCACACCATTTTTCATGCCGATGATCTTCGCGCGATCAAGCATGTCGGGCTGCCCCCAAGGACCCCAGGTGTCACGGATACCGTCGCAACCGCCGCCAATGCGCACTCCTGCTTCCTTGAGCCGCTTGATTGAGGGCACAGTGGCCGAAGGCGCACCCGTGGTCAGGATGGCAACATCGAGGATAGCGAGCTGTTCGATCAACTGATTCACACGCAGATAGTCGTTCATGCCGAGCGCAAAAGCGTGGCTGATCGCAACCCTGCCTTCCATGCCGTTGGCGCGAATACGCTCGAAAATGAGTTCCATCGTGAAGGCGCCTAGGTCCCCCGTTTCGTGGAGATGGATGTCGATAGGCACCCCATGCCTGGTTGCGAGAGCAAACAAAATATCGAGCTGACCCTTCGGGTCGCGGTCGATGCCGCACGGATCGATCCCGCCGAGGACTTCGCAACCCTGGCGGAGGGCCTCATCTAGCAGTTCTTTCGTGCCGGGCATGACCATCAGCCCCGACTGGGGGAAGGCGACGATTTCGATATCGATAATGCCCTTGAGCTTTTCCCGCGTTTCCCAGACACCTTCGACCAATGACAGGCCATGTGTCGGATCGATGTCGACGTGACTGCGAATATGCGTGCTGCCGTGGGCAACAAGCCCAATGGCGTGGCGCATTGACTGGCGATGCGGATCAAGGCCGATTTCCAGCCGATGCTCGCGTTCAAAATCAATACGCTCGCGCAGAATAGCTGCACGATTGTTGACATGCCAGGGCATGCCCCATGTAGTCTTGTCGAGATGCGTATGTGCATCGATCAGCCCCGGCGCGACGATAGCACTGCCGCCGTCTTCCACAGCCATTCCTGGTTCAGCCTCGAACCGCCCGAAACCGGCAATCTTTCCGTCCCTGATGAGGATATCGCAGGTTTCGCCTGCCATCGGCCGGACGTTGCGGAGCAAAAGATTGTTCATAAGACTTACCTCAATTTCGGATTAAGAGCATCACGCAGCCAGTCGCCGAGCATGTTGACAGCGACCACCAGCAGACAGAGCTGAATGACGGGGAAGAGCACGATCCACCAGGAGCCGGAAAACAGGAACTGATTGCCGATACGGATCAGCGTTCCGAGCGACGGCTGGCTGGGCGGCATGCCGATGCCGAGGAACGAAAGCGTTGCTTCTGTAAGGATTGCCATGCCGAAATTGAGCGTCGCCGCAACCATTATCGGCGTAAGTGTGTTGGGAAGAATGTGCTTGGCCATGATGCGCCGTGCCGGAACGCCGATCAATCGCGCCGCCGATACGTAATCCTTGCCGGTCTCGACAATGGCCTGCGCGCGCACTGTGCGGGCATATTGAACCCACGCCGAAAGGGCGATCGCCAGAATAAGAACCCCAGAAGCGCCAATTTCACGCAGGCCGACCGGCAGCATCTGACGCACGACCGTGGATACCAGAATGGCGACAAGGATGGTCGGGATCGACAGGGTGATATCGCCGAACCGCATTAGCAGATTGTCGATAAAGCCGCCGAAATACCCCGAGACCAGCCCCGCACTCATACCGATCAAGAGCGAGAGAACCACCGAAGCGATGCCTATGACGATGGAAATGCGCGTGCCGTAAAGAATGGCAGACAGCATATCTCGACCCTGGGTATCGGTGCCGAGAAGATATGGCCATTCGCCGCCCTCCTCCCATACCGGTGGCAATTCGGCCTTCCACATATCAAGCGCGGCGCCATCATAGGGGTTCTGCGGCGCAATCAGCGGTGCGAAAAGAGCCGTGAGGATCAGGATTGCCAGAAGAGCGGCGCTGAACATGGCCGTCTTGCTACGCGTAAAAGACCACCAAAGATCGCTTTTACGGATACGCTGGAAAAGCGACTGTCGCATGACGGGAGTAATTTGTGACGTTTGGGTGCTCATGGATATGGACTCCCGTTAATCAGCGAGCAGTGCGCAAGCGGGGATCGATTACCGCGTAGGCAATATCCACCAGCGTGTTGAGCACGACGAAGATGAAGGAAATGATGCAGAGATACGCCGCCATCACCGGAATATCGAGGAAGGTGACGGCCTGAATGAACAACATGCCCATGCCCGGCCACTGGAACACTGTCTCGGTGATGAGGGCGAAGGCAATCAACGACCCGACATTCATGGCGGTCATCGTCACCACCGGCATGAGACAATTGCGCAGCGCATGCCTGAAATAGATGCGCCAACGTGGAATGCCGCGAGCGCGGGCGAATTTCACATAATCAGAACGCAGCACTTCCAGCATTTCGGCACGCACAAGCCGCATGACGAGAGTCACTTGATAAAGCGAAAGCGCAATGGATGGCAGCAGGATAGCGGCGCGGCCCGAAGGATACAGCAGCCCTGTAGACCACCAGCCGAGCTGAACCACATCACCGCGCCCAAATGCCGGAAGCCATCCAAGCGACACTGAAAAAACGAGGATCAGCAGAATACCGACCACGAAGCTCGGCAGCGAAACGCCGACAATGGAGAGAAATTGGAGGCCCTCCGTATACCATTTGCCTCGTTTGATCGCGGTCAGCACACCCAGGGGCAGGCCGACCAGCAGCGAGATCAGGGTGGCAACGAGCACAAGCTCAAGTGTTGCAGGAAAGCGTTCACCAATGAGGTTCAATACATCCTGCCCATTTCGATAGGAAATGCCGAAATTGCCCTGCGCCGCATTGACCACAAAACGGGTGTATTGCGTCATAAGACCATCGTTAAGGCCAAGTCGCTCGCGCAGATTATCACGATCGGCCTGCGTCATCTGCTCGTTAGCCATCATCTCGACAGGGTCGCCAGCCAGCCGAAAAATCAAAAAGGCAAGCAAAGCGACGGCCAACATCACCATGACAGCGTTTGCCAGGCGCTTAATGATAAAAACCAGCATGGAATTCCCTCGGTAAGAACAGGGCGCCGCGGGGGACGCCGGTCCCCTGCGGCCTCATGATTGTATTATTTTGCAAAGTGCGTCAGCCAATGACGCGGTTTGTTGTCCGGCAGTTGCACGATCTTGTCGATCTTCTTCGACATGACCCATGCCATCGGTTGCTGGTGCAAAGGCAGCATTACGATTTCCTCCTTCACCATCTTTAAGGCTTCGGTCTGCAATGCCAGACGCTTGGTTCGATCCATCTCGGTCGATGCCTGCACGATAAGCTTGTCGATATCCGGATAGCTCCAGCCACCCCAGTTGAAGACACCGGCATTGGCTGTCTTGGTCTCGATCATCTGTAGAAGAATGGAATAACTGTCGAGCATCGGCTCAGTCGCCCAGCCGATTAGATAGACGTCGGCCTTGCCGCCTGTGCGTTTGGGCGCCTGCGCTGCGGTCGGGGCGATGTCGAGCTGGGGCTTGAATCCGCCCCTGCTCAGCATATTCACCAGGCCCTGACACAGCTCCTCCTCATTCACATAAGCATCCGTCGTGCACACCAGCGTGAATGGATATTCAGTGGCGTCGGCCTCTGCCAGAAGCTTCTTCGAGAGCTCTGGGTCATATTTGAGCGTGGTGTCCAATTCCGGCGTATAGCCCGGAATTTCCGGCGCGACTACGGCACCTGCCGTGCGCGACTTGCCCCGCATGATGCGCTTCTGGATCAGGTCACGGTCAAGCGCATGGGCAAAAGCCTGGCGCACACGCAGATCGTTGAACTTGTTCTCCGAACCATTGGCAAGCTTCGATTTTCGATTGAAGCCAACCATCACCGTGCGCAAGTCCGTACGCTCGAGCACATTGAGGTCCGGCTGGGCCTGCAAACGCGGAAGATCCTGCGACGGCGCGTTCTCCGTAAAGTTGATTTCACCAGAGAGAAGGGCCGCCACACGGGTCGCCGCCGAGGTAATGGGTGTGAACTCAATCCGATCGATGTTCGACTGCGACTTGTCCCACCAGTCCGCGTTCTTCACAAGGATGGTTTTGGAATCCGGCACGCGGCTTTCAAGCTTGAACGGGCCGGTGCCATTGGTGTTGTAGGTGGCATATCCTTCAATTTTCGCGCCGACATCCGTCGGCTTTTCCGAATTGTTGTTCTTCAACCAGCCGGCATCGAAGATATGAATGTTGGTAAGGTCGTTGAGCAGCAGCGGGTAAGGCCCGCTCAACTCGATATCGACCGTATGGTCGTCTACCTTCTTGGAGGACTTGTAGGCAGGAAGATTTCCACGCAATGGCGAGACTGGATCACTCACGCGTTTCAATGAAGCGAGGACGTCATCTGCGTTGAACTCGGCACCGTCATGAAACTTTACGCCTTTGCGCAGGTGAAAACGCCACACCGTATCCGAAACATTTTCCCAGGATTCGGCAAGTGCAGGCTCGATTTTCAGTTCGGCATCGTAACGCACCAAACCTTCATAAACATGATTGAGGAAAGACAAGGTATAGCTGTCACCATAGGAGTATGGATCGAGCGAGTAGATATCGCGCGATGCCCCCCATTTCAGCGTCTCCGCGTGGCCTGACAGGGTCAGGCTCGCCAGCACGGTCGCCGCAAGGCCCAGTTTTTTCAACATTGATTTGCTCCGCTTCTGGAAATTTGCGCCTCTTTTCGAGGTCTATTTTCATGGATAGCCGCAACCATGGCTCGCATGGTGACTTCGCACCCCTATGGCACGCTTCGCATTGATTGTGATTTTCCTCCCTCCAACACGGGCCTGCCTTTCCGGCTTGCTTCTTGGCCACGAGGGACAGTATGGCTATTAGTCAAAAGTTGTCAACGTGATTGTTGACAATATAATTATATTTGCGCGGCTGATATGTCGACAAAGATCGCCGATGGGGGCAGCGTTCCAAGCTGTCTTTATCAGAACCGCCTACCACCAAATGCCGTAGCCGGGCCGATGCTGGGCGTCATATAAATGTGTCGGGACGAAAGGCAGCGATGTTGACGCTTCTGCTCGCCTGCATCTTCCGATGTCACGGTCGTCCGGATACTAAAAGAGCGTCTCATCGAGATGAAACGCTCCATTTTTCCAATTATCTGGTGACTAACCTTACTCAGCCATCATGGTGTGCCAGTGACGCGGCTTGTTGTCGGCACGGAAATCCACGTTTTGGACCTTGTCGAGCATTCCCCAGGCGATAGGCTGCTGGTGAAGCGGGATCAGGATGGCCTTCTCCTTGGCGAACTTCAGCGCTTCCTCCTCCAGCGCCAGACGTTTGGCGGTGTCCGGCTCCTGAGCCGCCTTTTTCACCAGTTCGTCAAGTTCTGGATAGGACCATCCACCATAATTGGAAACACCGGTGGAACCGCTGCGTGTCGAGAGAACCTGGGAAAGCAACGAATAGGCATCGAGGGTCGGCTCGTTGGCCCAACTCAGATTGAACATATCAGCTTTGCCGTTCGTACGCTTGGGCTGTTGCACGGCACGCGGACCCATATCGATGGTCGGCTCGAAGCCGGAACGCTTCAGCATGTTTGCAATGCCAGAGCAAATATCTTCCTCGTTGATGCTCTCGTCATTCATGCACAGATAGGTGAAGGTCAACCCCTTCTGGCCTGCTTCTTCCAGCAGCTTTTGTGCAAGCTTGGGATCTGCGGGCTGATAGACGTCGAGGGATTTGGCATAACCCGCGATTTCCGGTGCTATGAGCGAACCGGAAGGCCGCGCCAGACCGCGCATGATCTTCTTGTTGATAAGATCGCGGTCGATGCTCGCTTCGACTGCCTGGCGGACGCGAACGTCGAGGAACGGGTTTGGACGCCCATCCTCAAGTTTTTCCTTGCCGTTGAAACCTATGAAGACCGTGCGCAGTTCGGTACGCTTGCTCACCTTGATACCCGGTGAAGATTCCAGCCTTGGAAGATCCTGAATAGGAGCGGAGTCAACCAGATCTATTTCGTTGGAAAGCAATGCAGCAACGCGGGTCGCAGCAGAGGAGATCGGGACATACTCGATGCGGTCGAGATTATGCTTTTTCTCATCCCACCACTGATCGTTGACCACGAGAACCGTTTTCGAATCCGGAACGCGGCTGTCCAGCTTGAATGGACCGGTGCCATTGGTATTGTGGGTGGCATAATTTTCGGTTTTGGAGGCGATATCGGTCGGCTTTTCGGCATTGTTGTCCTTGAGCCATTTTGCATTGAACATGAAGACGTTGGTCATGTCGTTCAGGAACAATGCGGTTGGCGACGAAACTTCGATATCTACTGTGAAGTCGTCCACTTTCTTCACGCCGACATAGAGCGGAATATTTCCACGCAGCGGCGAGGTCGGATCTGAAACACGGTTCATCGATGCGACAACATCGTCAGCCGTGAAGTCCGCACCGTTGTGAAACTTCACGCCCTTGCGCAAGGTAAAGCGCCAGTACTTGTTGTCGACGAGCTTCCATTCCGTCGCAAGCGCCGGTTCAATCTCGAAATTCGGACCGTAGCGGATCAGTCCTTCGTAAATATGGTTCAAGAACGCGAGATTGGAAGTCGAAGGAACTGAATCCGGATCAAGGGAGTAGATGTCCGCGCGGCTGCCCCAGCGCAATGTAGCCGCACCCGCCGATGAAACCGCGAGTGGAGCAGCGACAGCCGCTGCGGTCAGCGCCGATATGAGAAATCTGTTTAGACGCGTCATGCTCTTCCCTTCATGAGTAACGATCAAATTCGTTCGTCCGAATTTTTAAGCAGTATCATAATCCGTTTCATTATTGTCAACGATATTGTTGCCAATTATGCTTTAGAACATCGACACTAAAAAGCGGTTTTCAATGCGGCAAACGCGCAGGGAAACGGACAACGAGGGGAAAGTGAATGGATGGATTTCTGCTGCTCCACGGGACAATCGTAACGGTCGACAGCACGCGGCGGATCATTGAGGACGGTGGTCTGGCGATCGAAAAGGACAGGATCGTCGATATCGGCACGGCAGAAGAACTCCATGTCCGGCATGCCAGTAAAAAAATAATGGACTGCACCGGCAAACTGATCATCCCCGGACTGGTCGACGCTCACGGGCATGCTGGGCATGCCTTGATCCGCAGCATCGGTGCTGACACCAACTCGCTGTGGATGCGGATCGTCACTCCAACCTACTATCACTATGTCACGCGCGATTATTGGTACGCTGATGGTCTGGTCTCTGGCCTCGAAAGATTGTGCGCCGGTGTAACGACATCCGCCAGCGTCATCACCTCCATGCCGCGCAGCGATGATCCGGCCTTCGCAATCAATCATGCTCGCGCCTATTCAGAACTCGGTTTACGGGAGATCATCTGCGTCGGCCCCGGGGGCCTGCCATGGCCGCAATCGGTTACACGTTGGGATAGAGGCGAACCGGAGCGACACAGCGTTTCTTTCGAGGAAATGATGGATGGTGCCGAGGCCGTGATCGAAAGCCTGAACGGAACCGCCGATGGACGCATAAAGGTCTTTCTGACGCCCTTCACCATCGTCCCGTCGGTTGAACCGTCGAACGCGTCGACGCCGGATTTCGCCGTAACATTGACCAAGGATGACCGGATGCAGGCAAGGCGCATTCGTGAAACCGCGCGCAAATGGGGTGTGCGTATCCATTCCGACGCTTTTGCCGGACAAATCCGCATGGCCTGGCAGGACAAGGAGAATGGGCTTCTCGGCCCCGACGTGCACCTCCAGCATTGCTGGGGTATTTCATATGAAGAGATTGACATCCTTGCCGAGACAGGCACGCATGTCACCCACGCTCCGCCTGGCCGTTCGACACCGATCATGCAGATGATGGCCCGAGGCGTTCCTGTCGCCATCACTTCGGACGGCGCGGCTCCCAGCCGCCATTTTGACATGCTGCAAATCGCACGCATCGCCCAGTCGACGCAGCATATCCTGCACAATCACGATCGCTATATCCTCCCGCCGGGCAAAGTCTTCGAAATGATCACCATCGACGCGGCGCGTGCAATCGGCATGGATCACGAGATCGGGTCTCTCGAAAAAGGCAAAAAGGCCGATATCGCCATTATCGATATGCGCAAGCCTCATCTGACACCCAACTGGATGCCGGTTCACCGTCTGATCCATCAGGCGCTGGGAAGCGACGTGGATACCGTGATCGTGGACGGAAAAATCCTCATGGAGGATGGCAAGGTGCTCACCGCCAATATGCATGAAGCGCTGGCCTTCGGTGAAGCGGAAGCGCTTGCGCTGGTGGCGAGAGCGGGCTTGCAAAGCCATATGCATGACCCGGGCTGGGGGCAACTGCACCGCACCTTTCGTGAACCTATAAACCTGCCCTCGTTGCCCGATATCCGGCGGTAAGCACCCGCCTTTGCGAATTCTGAAATTGGGGCTGATCACAACGTCACGGGTTCGTTTCGATCGGGAGGTTGCGGCAGCAAGATTTGCAACATCTTGCTGCCATTCGACCAATTCAGGCTTCTGGCGAGTAACCGAAGGTTGCAGCCGGGTTTTCGGCTGTTTCCACCCAGATACTCTTCGCCTGCGTATAAGCCATCAACGCATCCTTACCGCTCGAGCGACCGTAGCCGCTGCGACCGAAACCGCCGAACGGCGACATGACGGAAATGGTCTTGTAACCGTTGATCCAGAAGGTTCCGGCCCGAACACTGGCTGCAACACGGTGAGCTCGCGCGACATTCTCCGTCCAGACAGCGCCTGCGAGTCCGTAGGCGTTGTCATTGGTGAGCGCAATTGCTTCCGCTTCGTCATCGAAAGACATGACGGCCACAACCGGACCGAACACTTCCTCCCTGGCAATCGTCATTGCCGGATCGACATGATCGAGGATTGTCGGCGCATAATAGTAGCCTCCGGTTTCCTCCAGGGCCGTCGGCTTTCCGCCTCCCGCCGCGAGCACCGCCCCATCCGTCACGCCGTCCCGGACCATCTGGTCGATCTTCGACCATTGCCGCGCATTGTTGATCGGACCGATATGTGAATTGTCGTCATAAGGGTCGCCTACGACGATACGGTTTGCGGCAGCGGCGTAACGCTCCACAAATTCCTGATGAATGGAACGGTGAACCAGCAAGCGTGAACCGGAGACACAACTCTGGCCTGCCCCACTGAAAATGGCCGATTGCGCACCGATCAGTGCACGGTCAATATTGGCGTCCGCGAAGACGATATTGCCGGATTTCCCGCCCAGTTCGAGAATACACGGAACAACGTTCTTCGCCGCCGTTGCCGCGATCGCTGAACCGGCCTGTGCCGAACCGACGAAAACGACCAGGCCTGTAGTTGGATGGGAAACCGCAGCCTGTCCGGCGGTCGGGCCCTGCCCGGCAATCACATTCACCAGACCACGCGGCGCGCCACCCAGTTCACACATGAGGCCGAGAATAAGCGTGGAGAGCGGCGTCAACTCGGATGGCTTGATGACGACACCGTTCCCCGCACAAATTGCCGGTGCTATCTGCCACCCGCCGGTGAACAGAGGCGCATTCCACGGCGTAATCTGTGTAACGACGCCGATGGGTTCATGGCGCGTATAGTTGAGATGGCTGCTCGGCACCGGGATGACATCGCCATAGAGCTTGTCGCACCAGCCGGCGTAATATTCGAACATCTCGGCGACACGCACTGCTTCACCCCGAATATCGCGAATGGGGCGACCGGCAGAACGGCTTTCGATTTCAGCGATCAAAGGAGCATGTTCGCGAATGCGCCGGGCAATCTCGTTCATCACGCGGCCCCGGGCGGACGCTGTCAGGGCCATCCATTCCTTTTGAGCGCGGGCGGCAGCGTCCATTGCCGCATCGACAATCGACTGGTCGGCATCCCTGAAGGACGCGAATACCTTGCCGGTCGCCGGATCGGTCAGTTTCTGTTCGTCACCGCTTCCGACAACGATTTCTCCATTCACGAAGCTGCCGATCTCACTCTTCGGGAAGAAGCTCTGGAAAATTTCGGCAATGCGCGCGGCTTGCGCTTTGGGGTCAATTGGGTGCGTCATTATTCTGGCCTTTACTTGGACGAGTCAGGTTGGAAAGCACCCATGCGGGTGAAGTCGTCGCGATCCTCAAGATGGTTCGAGCCAGCCCAGAGCTTCGCCACGACGGATGTCAGGGGGATATCTGCCCCGGTGCGTTCGGCCAGTTCCTGCGCCAAGCGCACATCCTTGCGCATCAAGCCCATCGTGAAACCACTGTCGAAACGGTCGTTCATTATCCAAGTCGGAAAGTGAACCTCGCTGATCATGGATTTTCCTGAAGCTGCATTCAGAACACGGAGTGCGGATTCGGGGCTTATTCCAGCGGCAAGCGCCAGCTTCAGGCCTTCGCTGGTGGTCACCATGTGGGCTGCTGCAAGCAGATTGTTGACGAGTTTTGCAACATTGCCCGCGCCGCTCGGTCCCACATGCAATGCCTTGGCGGCCATGGTTTCGATAACGGGCTGAGCCAGTGCCAGATCCGCATCGCTGCCACCGATCATCATTGTCAGTTTACCCGACGCAGCCCCGGCCGGGCCGCCGCTCACAGGGGCGTCGAGGAAGCCATGACCAAGCGCATCGAGCTTCTGGGCAAGCGCGCGGCTGACATCCGGTTCGGATGTTGATGTATCGATAATGACGACGCGGCTGCGCCCAGCACCCAACTGGTGGATATGCGCATTGACAACCGTCTCGACATCACGCGCAGTTGGAAGTGAGAAAACCAGAAAATCAGCGTTCTCGAACAGTTTGTCGAGCGTATCTGCGGGCGTCACATTCACCTTCTGGGCCAATGCCTTACGCTCCGGCGACAAATCGAATCCCAGCGTAGCGAACCCCTTTGCCGCCAGGGTTTGCGCCATGCCGAGCCCCATGCTGCCGAGGCCGACCACACCGATCACCGGGAGTTCCTGTTGCGCCATTCCTAATCTCCATTGCTCCTCGACCCCCGTGCGGCAGATCGCGTTTCGAATGGAGAAAAGCTCGCACCAAAGCGCGCGGTCGCATAGCCGGTTTGCAGACAACGCTGCGTCCCGTCATGCGCAACAGCAACACGCAAGACCTATCGAAACGCTGCCATGTTGTTGGCGAGAAACCCGCTCAACCGTTCTACCGATAGCGGCAGTCGGCGCCGCGCACGCACCATCAGATGTGCACTCGCTTCAGCCAGAAGCGGGTCGGACAGTTCGCGTATGGCGACGGCCTCGCGAGCCAGTTCCGTGGATACGGCGAACCGGGGCAGAAAAGATATGCCAAGCCCTGCAATCACGAACCGCCTCAAGACATCGATCGATGTCGTTTCGACCAGGGGTGAAATTGCAAATCCACGATCAGCTGCGACCCGCGTGACAAGTTGTGTAATGCCATGGCCTGGCCCTAGCAACGCATTGGGCAAACCTGCGCAGTCAGCGAGTTCCAGCCGGTCCTTTGCCAATACCGGATGGCCTGGCGGTGCGACCACGCAGAGCGGCTGTTTGGAAATGGCAAGCGACCGAACCCGGGCATCCGTCAGCGGATTATAGGCGATGCCAATATCGGCGTCTCCGTTGGCAATCCCGTCCAGCACGCTTTCCGTGCCGCCCAGCTGTAGATCGTACTGCACGTCCGGATAGATCCTGACAAAGGAACCAAGTCCATGTTGCAGAATGTCAGCGAGAAACCCTTCGCCGCACAGGATGCGGACCCGCCTTTGCTGCACACCTTTAAGAAAGCCCAGTTGCTCCCTCAGGAGACTGTGTTCTTCCAGAACACGCCTGCTATGCTCCAGGACCAGCTCGCCAGCTTCTGTCAAAGCCATGCCGCGTGCGTTTCGTTCAAACAAGGTCAAACCGATCTTGCGCTCTGTTTCGGCAATCTGACGGCTCACGACAGAAGGCGCAACGTTCACATGCTCGGCGGCACCTCGAATCGACCCGATCCGAACAACCGCCATGAACATTCGCAATTCTTTCGCATCGAGCGTTTCCATGGCACTATGTTGCTTGATTGGTGTCCGGGATCAAGGGAAGATGGGAACGAGGCCGAGCAGCCATCAGCCTGACGCCAGTTCGCTTGCAACCAGTTTGATCCAGAAGTTGGCACCTATCGGCAGAAGGGCGTCATTGAAATCATAATATGGTGAATGCAGACCCGGATTGCGTCCGTCACGACGGCTACCGAGCCAGAAGTAACAACCCGGTTTCTCCTGCAGCATGAAAGCGAAATCTTCGGCTGCCATGCTCGGGGCCACATCAAGAACCTCGAGGCCAAGGTCGGGTGACACAGCGAGTTCACGGATTCTGCGGGCATTGTCTGCTGTATTGATCGTTGAAGGATAACGTTTTTCGTAATCGACGCGTGCCGTACAACCAAAACCACTTGCGATTGAAGCAGCGAGCTCCTGCATCCGGCGGATAATCGTCTCCCCGACATCGGGCAAGAACCAGCGGGTGGTTCCGCGGATCACCATGCTTTCCGGAATGACATTCCAGGCGTCACCGCCATGCATCTGCGTGACGGAAACAACCGCGGATTCCAGCGGCGAAACATTGCGGCTGGCAATAGTCTGCAATGCCGTGACCAATTGCGCGGCGGCGACCACCGGGTCTGCGCCCTCATGCGGCATCGCCCCGTGCGCTCCCTTGCCGATCAGTTCGATCTCGAACGTCCCGAATGCTGCCATCATCGCATCGTCACGAGCTACGCAGGTCCCTACATCGAGCGCCGGCCAGTTGTGCAAGCCGTAAACCGCATCGACTGGAAAGTCCGTAAACAGTCCCCCACGCACCATTTCGCGACCGCCGCCTTCGTTTTCCTCGGCCGGTTGGAAAATGAAGCGTACGGTTCCGTCAAATTCAAGTTTGCTGACCACCTTTGCGGCAGCAAGAGCCATGGCTACATGTCCGTCATGACCACAGGCATGCATTTTGCCGGGTCTCTCCGATTCATAGCCGACACCGCTCTTTTCGATGATCGGCAAGGCATCCATATCCGCTCGGATGCCGATAGCGCGTTTCGACGTACCGCGCGTCAGGCTGCCGATCACGCCCGTTCCCGCAAAGCCGGACCGGACGCTAAACCCCCAGAGTTGGAGCTTTTCCGCTATGAAGGCGGCTGTGCGTTTTTCCTCGAAAGCAAGTTCGGGATGCCGGTGCAGATCATGCCGCCATCCCGTTGCTTCCGCTATATCGGCTTCACTGAGAAAAACAGCCATGCGAGCAATTCCCCTATATTATTCATGGCAGGCCCGCGGATCGAGCCTGCCATGATGCATTTAACCCGTAATGCGCAACGTCAGATCTGCGATGATTACCGAACCAAGGTAAGTGCCGATCATCACGCAGATAGCGACAACGACGATCTTCCAGCCGGAACGGCGAGCAATCTCGAATTCGTTGCGCGTCAACGCCAGACCGCCATAGGCCAGCGCGGGTGTTGCCAGCGCGAGAAAGTTCAGTTCCCCCACTTTCGCCAGAACAAACTCCGATCCGGGGACGCCGGGAATGGTGATGACAATGGCAATGAGGGAAACCCAGGCAACGCTCGGCAGATAGAAAGGCATATAACGGGCCAATATCAAGCCGCCGATGGATGCAGCGTAAAGCACCGCCATGCCCGGCAGCGCCTGTGCAGGTGTCACGCCCGTGCCGACCCAGTTCGCGACTAATCCGAGAAAGCAGGCAATAACCAGAAGCAAGGCATTTTCTACAATATCGATCTTGCGTTCGTCAGTCGTCTCGACAGACAGGGTCAGATGGTCGATCGTATTTTTCACTGATTTTGAAGTCATCAGTCTCTCCCTTACGCCGCGTCGCGATATTCTTCGGGGCGGCACTTTTTATAGAGCCATTCCGTGAGCGGCAGCGCCACAAACAGGCCGACATATAGTCCCGTCGCATAGGTGAGGATGTTGCTGGCGGCAGCCAGCGCCAGAATGAGATCCTTCTGTTCCGGCAAGACGCTGACCAGACCGCCCGTGCAGGCCGCAAGCATGCTGCCCGAACCGACACCGCACGACATGGCCAGCGCACGAAAATCAAAAAGCCCCAGACTGTTGACGAGCGGCGGCATCAAGGCAAAAACGAACGTGCCAATCAGAGTTCCGGTAGCGTAGACTCCCATCACGCCCGCACCTTCCGGACTGTCCAGACCATATTTGTCAGCAATCAGGGCCAAGTTAGGCTCCCGGTCAATCGAATAGGTTGCGCCGATGGTCTCCCGTCCCATGCGCAGCAGGAAAACGGCGATAGGAAAGGCGACGGCAATCGTTCCCAGATTGCCAATCTCCTGCAAAACGAGAGCAGGTCCGGCAGCAATAATATTCTCGATCTGAGGACCGACCGTCGTTCCGAACTTGGCGATGAACGGCATGATAGCAATGGTGATCATTGTGCCTGACAGCTTGACCGAGTCAGACTTCAGAACTTTCCCCGTCGCCTTCAAGATATTTGGATTCAGGATGACACCGAGAGCAAAGGCATAGAGCATCGGCAGAAAGATTACGGCACCGATGCCGATGGATATTTTCCGTATACCGATCAGTTCGGAAATACAGATGATTGCCAGTACAAACGCGTGCAACCAGATATGGCGCATCGCAAATACATTATTCCCCTTCACGCGGGCCTCCTTGTTTTTCTTCATACGCGCTATGCTTCAGTATGATGAGTTTGGGTCGAAGCACCAGCCTCAGGGGAAGGAACACAGTGTTGCTTTTGCAACAACGGCAGCCCTCGAACACGAGGCTGCGAAGACTTCTTGATCGTCCATGATCAAATGTCATGGCCTTCGCGAAATCCGCGAAAGCCAACTTTTCAGCGTTTTCCCGCTCTTATGATGAGCCGCTTGCGATTTGGCTACCGACCCGCGGCCGCATATCGGTCCCAGCAATCGCCAAGGTCCCTTGACAATTTGTGCTTCATGATGCGTTGGCTCGGTGTGCGTTCGAACTCCTCGACCACCGCAATGTAACGAGGGTTCTGATAGGCCGCGAGACGGCTCGTCAGCCATTCCGAAAGCGCCCCCGGATCAACTTCGCAGCCGGATTTCGGCTTGACGAACAGCTTTATGTCCTGCTCGCCGATTTCGGCGGCAACGCCGACAATCGCGCAATCCTCCACCGATGGATAGGCTCCGGCGACATGTTCGACTTCCCATGCCGAAACGTTCTCGCCCTTGCAGCGCACGCTGTCGGTCAGTCGACCATGGAACCAGAGATTGCCATCCGCATCGAACGAACCGGAATCGCCGGTATGAAGCGCGCCGTTGCGCAATGTCTTTGCAGTCGCTTCAGGGTTGTGCAGATATCCCTGGAACAACGCGCCTTCGATGGAAGACCGCACAACGATCTCACCTTTCTCACCGTCAGCCACCGGCTTTCCTGTTTCGTCGAGAAGCTCGACCGTGAACCACGGCATTGGCTTGCCGACAGCACCGACTGTTCCGTTATCGTTGCAGGTGGTGATGCTGGAGGCTTCAGTCATGCCGTAGCATTCGCGCATTTCCACCCCGAAGCGGTCGCGGAAAAGCGGCCAGACTTCTTTCGGGCACCCGCCGCCCCAGGCGATGCGCACGGGGTGATCTCGATCAGAAGCGCGCTCCGGCTGCTTCAGCAAAATTTGCAGAATGCCGCCCAGATAATGGATATGCGTTGCTCCATATTCGCGGACCTGTGCCCAAAAGCGGCTGGCGCTGAACCGGTCGACCATCGCGAGTGTGACGTCTTCCAGCGTCGGCAGAACAATAAGCTGCGCACCACCGATGTGATAAAGCGGCTCCCAGACAAAAAATACGTCGCCCGGACGCACCAAAGTCAGTTGCCGTACCGCTTCTCCAGCAAGACGCATCATGCCGTGGGTAACAAGTACCCCCTTTGGCCGCCCGGTAGTGCCGGACGTATACATGATTGCGAAGAGGTCGTCCGCCACCGGCAATTCTTCGGCTGGGCCCCACGCATCCTGAGCGACAATATCCTGTAACGATCCTTCCCCGGAAGTCAGGATAAAGGCATGCGCTGGTAATTCCGCACCGCATTCGCGGATCGTTTCCTGCGCATCCGGGTCGCAGATGACCACGCCAGGTTCACAATGTTCCAGAATATAGCGCAGCCCCTCGCCGCGCTGCTGCGCATTAACCGGCACCCACACGATGCCTGCGCGGGCAAGGGCGAACAACACTGTCAACGAAAGTTCTGAGTTACGCATCATCACGGCGGCCCGATCACCGCGCTTCAGTCCACGAGCGTTGAAATGCGATGCAAGCGCCGCCGATTGACGGTCAATGGCGGCAAACGTGATCGGCTGGCCATTGAAAAGTGCAAAGTTCTGGTCCGGCTTTTGCGCAGCCTTGGTCAGGAAGCTTCCAAGGAAGCCTTCAAATTTCATAGTCATGGGAGGCACTCTGTTTGGTCAGGAGGAGCGGCGGAGTTTTTCCGCCGCCAGAAGAAGTGTTGTGACGATGAGGAATACGACGACTGATACCGCTGCGAGCGTCGGATTGAGCTGGAGGATCATGTCGTCCCACATCTGTTTGGGCAGAGTGGTCTTTATGCCGCCGCTGACAAAGATCGCCACCGTCAGTTCATCGAAGGAGGTAATGAAGGCGAAGAGAAATGCCGCGGTCAGACCGCTACGGATGAGCGGAACGGTCACGAAACGCAACGCCTGTACCTTGTTCGCGCCGAGCGTTGCCGCGGCCTGATCAAGACGCCAGTCATAATTTTTCAGGATTGCCGCAATCGCAACGAAGGCAAAGGGCAAGGCCAGTACCGTATGACCGATCACGAGACCGGTATTCGTGGCCACAAGGCCGATCTGGGCGAACAGATAAAACAGGCCGACCGCGATAACGATACGTGGAACGATCATGGGAGCGAGGAAGAATGCGAATATCAGCCCGGCCCAACGGGACCGCGAGCGAGCCAGCGCCAGCGCAGCAAAGCCGCCGATGACTGTCGCGAGGATTGCCGTTGCAAAAGCCACACCGAACGACCGCACGGTTGCGGATAACCAGAGGTCGGAGGTGAAATAGGCTCGAAACCAGTCGAGACTGAAACCGGGAGGCGGAAATTCCAGAAACTGCGAACTGGTGAAAGCAATCGGGATCACGATCAGCGTCGGCAGCATCAGAAACGCGCAGGACAGAAAGCAGTAAATTCCCAATAGACGCTTCGTGATGGCTTGTCCGAGCAAAGTGCGGACAGCCATGGCAATGCGGCTGGACGCAAGTGCACTGATTTCCAGAATACGCAAGCCGATATTTCGCAGAATACCATTCTTGCCTTTGTGTGCAGCTCCCGTATCACCTGAAAGGCTTGAAAGGCCGAAGACGCGATCATAGACCCAGCATGTGACAAGGGCCGCGACCAGCATCATGGCAGCCAGCGCCCCCGCGAAGGCCCAGTTCAGGATTTCCTGCACCTGGACGATAATCAACTGCGCGAGCATGGTCTGCTGGCGTCCGCCCAAAAGGGCGGGAACAATGAAGAAGCCGAGGGAAGAAATAAAGGTGAGGAGACCGGCCGCAGCCGCGCCCGGCAGGGACAACGGGAAATAAACCAGCCAGAAACTCTTGGCCGAATCCGCCCCCAGCGTGCCCGAAGCCTGTGTGAGCCTGCGGTCGATCCCGCTCATGACTGGCAGCATGGTCAATACGGCAAGCGGCAGCATGGCATGAACCATGCCTATCATGACGCCGAACTCATTGTGTAACATTTCCAACGGCGAGCCTATCACGCCCGAACCGAGACCAAGCTGATTGATAACCCCGGTGCGTCCAAGAAGAATAACCCACGCAAAACTCTTAACGAGATAACTCGTCCAGAACGGCACCATCACCAGCAAAATCATCATGCCGCGCTTGCGCTCCGGCAGGCGCGACAGCCAATAGGCGAGCGGATAGCCGAACAGAAGCGAGAACATCGTGGTCAGGGCCGCAATGCGAAACGTGATAAGCAAAACACGAAAATATACATCCGTGTCGAAAATTCGCGTGTAATGCGCTCCCGTAATCGCACCGGTGTCCGCGTTTTCGAAGCTCAAGCCCATCAGCCGCGCGACAGGCACCAGAAAGAAAATGATCAGGAAGACAAGTCCCGGCGCGACCAGCCAAAGCGGACCGAAACGGAAGCGAGCACGTGTCGTACCCGCCTGAGAAACTGCAGCAACACTCATGGCGTCACCAGAACAGCCGCTTCCGGCTGCCAGCTCAGGGTAACATTTTCGCCGAGCGCTGGGATAGGCCGACCCGGCAGCACCCGTACAGTCAGAAGGCGCGCTTCGGCTGCATCCACCAATACGCGCGTTTCAGAACCTGCATAGACCACTTCCGCTACCCGGCCGCGAACGCGATTTGCGCCGGCATCGCCGAGTTCCATATGTTCAGGCCGCACCACCAGCGCCATCTCGCCATCGTGAATGTCACATGCCTTATCGAGAAGAAGCTTCGCATTTTTAGTCGAAAGGTGCGGGCGACCGTCACTGCCGGTTTCGATATTGCCGCGAAATATGTTGGAGATCCCGATGAAGTCTGCGGCAAAGGCTGTCGTGGGACGGGAATAGATTTCTTGCGGCGGCGCAATCTGTTCGACCATTGCGTGGTTCATCAGGCAAATGCGATCCGAGAGAGCAAGTGCCTCCTCCTGATCATGGGTCACATAAACGATGGTGGCACCTGTCTGGCGATGCAATTGCTTGATTTCGAATTGCATATGCTCGCGCAGTTTCTTGTCGAGCGCTCCCAGCGGTTCATCCATGAGAATGATGGACGGCTGGTAGACAAAGCAGCGGGCGAGAGCCACGCGCTGTTGCTGGCCGCCCGAAAGCTCACGCGGGAATCGCGAGGCAAGATGACCAAGCTGCACCATATCCAGCGTGCGCTGCACCTGAGCCTTGACGTCAGCAGACTTCTGACCCCGCATCTTTAGCGGAAAGGCGATGTTTTCCTCGACAGTAAGATGCGGAAACAACGCGTAATGCTGGAAAACAAGGCCGATATCGCGCTTATGCACCGGCGTATCCGTTTCGTCCCTGCCATCGATGAAGAGTCGGCCTTCACTCGGCAGAACGAGACCGCTGATCATCTGAAGGAGCGTCGTCTTACCGGACCCCGAGGGTCCAAGAAGCGTCAAGAACTCGCCCGGCTTCACCGCAATATTTGTCGGTTTGAGCGCGATGGTTTCGCCATAGCGCTTGGATAGTCCGTCAACGAGAAGTTTCGGCTCAAGAGCGTGTTCGGGTTTGGCAAGCATGTCGTTCCCCTTAAACCCGGAGCCAGCGACCTCGCCGGCCGCTGCTCCATCTTTTGTTTTTCATATTGCGTAGTCAGTCCGACCGCATGGGTCGCCCAGGTTCAGCTTTGCTCAAGTGCAGCTCAGCCAAGTATCCAGGCATTGAAGCGCTCGGTCATTTCCGAACGATTGGCGCTCCACCAGTCTTCGCTGGCGATGCTCATCTGTTTCAGATTGGCTTCGAAGGTCGGCAACGACGATGCCCGTTCCGCCGGAATATGCTCGTAGGCCTTCAGGTTGGTCGGGCCGTAAGCGAGAAACTCCGTGAACAGCGCCTGCTGTTTCGGATCGGTGCAGAACTTGACGAACTGACGGGCGATATCGGCACGCGGCGATCCTTTGGGGATACCCCAACCTTCGATGGAATAAAGGCCCTGGTTCCAGCCGATTTTCACCGGAGCGCCCCCATCGATGACGGCTTGCGCACGTGCGTTCCACAAGGCGATCATGTCCACTTCGCCGCTCTGGATAAGCTGGCTCGACTGGGCGCCGCCCGTCCACCATACATCCACATGCGGCTTGATCTTTTCGAGGCTGGCATAGGCGCGCTCAATATCGAGCGGGTAGAGCTTGTCGAGCGGAACGCCATCGGCGAGCAATGCCTGTTCCAGCGTATCGATTGGGTTCTTGCGCAACGACCGGCGGCCCGGAAACTTTTCGACGTTCCAGAAGTCCGCCCAGGATTTTGGCGCTGCCGCATCGTCAAATCGGTCGGTGCGATAGGCCATGATCGTTGAATAGACATCTACACCGAGCCAGACTTCGGTCAGCGAATCCGGCATCAGGCCCGGAGCATCGGCGGCGACAATACCGATCGGCTCGAGCAGATTACGCTTCTGGAGAATATCGCGTGCTGATAGCGTCAGCGTGCAGACATCCCAGCTATAGGAACCGGTCTCGACCATGGCGCGAAATTGCGCCGTAGGTTCGGCATCGCGCGCTACATTGACCACCTTGATCCCTGTCGCCTTCTCAAAGGGATCATAGAATGCCTTGCGATAGCCGGGGCTGTAAGGTCCACCCGGATCGGCTACCGTCAGTGGCTCCGCGGCTGAAGCCCGACGCGTAAGAATGGCCGGGGTAGCAAGTGCTATGCCGAGCCCGCCTCCGAGCTTCAGTAGATTCCGGCGATGAATTGTAATCGTCTTCCCATTTTTCATTGTTTTCCCTCCGGCATGTCATTCGGTATGCGATATCAAACCGTCCGCCCCTTTTTGGGACGGACGGACATTGGTTGGTCAGGAAGCTTTGCGGGCCGCACGCTCGGCGAGAAACTGCTCCATCATGCGAGCCGGTTCACCCGATGCATAGGCTTCCTTCTGAATGCGCGATCCCGCAGCCAGACAGTCGCGGAAGCCTGCTTCCGTCATTTCGCGGAAACGCTGCTTGTTGAGACGCATGGCTACCGGCGGCTTGGCGCCGAGTTCCCGTCCGAGCGCGACAGCTTCATCCAGGACCTTGGACTGATCGACAATGCGATTTATGATTCCGATGGCGTGGCATTCCTCGGAATCCATCAGGCGCCCGCTCAGCGTGAGGTCGATGGTGCGGGCAAGACCGATGATCTCGCGCATGATCCACGGGCCGGTGGTGCTGGCGATGCCGGAATTGATCTCCGGTTGGCCCATGCGGACGGCCGGATGGCCGATACGGAAATCACAGAGAAGCGCTACCTGAAAGGCAGACCCGGCAGCGACACCGTTGAGCGCCGCGATCAGTGGTTTGGAGAGCGAACGCATGCGATCATAAAGACGCTCCCATTCGCCAACCCATTCCTTGCCGCGCTCGGCATCGAACGTCCGGGTTTCATTGAGATCCTGACCTGCGCTGAACGCACGGTCGCCGCCCCCGGTCAGAATGATCGCACGGATATCGGCGTCGCCTTCAAACACATCGAAAGCCTCGATGAGCTGGCGGCGCATCGCGCTGTGCCACGCATTGAGGATGTGGGGACGGTTGAGCGTGATGATGCCGACCTCGCCTCGACGCTCAGTCAGGATAAAGCGATCCATTGTGTTCTCCCTTTGGGGTTATGCGCTTACAAATCTTTTATTGCATTGCAATAACTATTATGTTATGGTGATTTTATTGTATTATAATGTCAAGCATCTTTTCAGATTCTTGATAATTCTGCTATTAAACGACGATTATCTCAGGCGAGTTTTTGATGGTACGCAAAGCGGAAAAGTCAGTGAAATCAGTCAATGAAAGCGTGGGCAGTGATCGCGATCCACTGCTCGTGCAATCCGTCGAAAAAGCATTTCGTGTTTTGCGGGCCTTTGATGGCAGCAGGCCAACTCTCAGCCTGTCTCAGATCGCGGAAGAGACCGGGCTGGATATTTCAGCGGCGCAGCGGTTCACTTATACACTCACCAAACTGGGCTATCTGACCAAGAGCAGCGAAACGAAGCGTTTTGAACTGGGCGTAAAGACGCTGGACTTCGGCTACCATTACAGCCGCGCCAGTGTGCTCGTCGAACGGGGTACGCCTTATCTTCTTCACCTGAGCAAAACCACGGAAGAGACGGTAAACCTGACCGTTCTGGACGAGACCGACATCGTTTTCGTCCAGCGATTCATGAGCCGCCATGTATTGAACAACGATGTCGTCACCGGCATGCGTCTACCGGCTTACTGCACGGCACCCGGCATTGCTATCCTCTCGGCCCTGTCGGAAGATGAAGCGAACGCAGTGCTGGATCGCTCTCATTTGCATCCCTACACACCCCACACCACATGGAATCGCGACGAGTTGAATGCAAAGCTCAAGCAAGCCGCAGCCAAGGGCTATGCAACTGCATTTGAGGAATATTTCCACGGCGATCTTTCCTTCGCATCGCCTATTCTGGACGCTCGGGGCCATCCCTATGGCGCAATCAATATTGCTGTATCTCGCAGCCGCTATACGCCAGAGGAAGCAGAAGAGAAATATGCGCCTCTTGTGACGGCGGCAGCCCGTTCAATCACTCTTATTACGAACGCAAGGCGCTAGGTTTCTGAGGAGAGCAGGAGTTCAGTGAAGGCAATGAGGTTTTCGCGGTCGTTCCAATCCGGTGACGGTTGGTCCCGGGGACTTTAGAGAATTGTCTATCGAGACGTTCTCATCTCACGTTCTCATTCAATTTGGACGTTATCTGAAGCGGATCGTTACCGTGGATAAACGCGGTCCACTAAAAGTTGCATAATCGCCACATTCACCCCATTGCTTTTTCCGATTGCTGTTTATATGAGGTCTGCGATTTCTCCCCCTAAAAGGGGGGAACAACGCATTTCAGGAACATGTTCAGGCTCGGTTCATCTTGGATGTCCCAATAGCCGTCACAGAACTGGAGCCTCTCTGAGGCCCGGTCAATCGCATCACGTTAATCACTACGAGCTCAGAATGACTCTTCCTACGAATGGCCACGAACGTCTGGCACATGGCGGGTTCGCCACCCCCGAGCAACTTGCCAACCAGATCCGCGCCGTCTGGCAGGACAATGGCCTGACGTGGAAACCTACCGCCCGTTGGTTTCCACGTATGCCTGCACATCTGGACGAGATATTCGGCCTGCTATTTGACACGGACGCAGACGGGCATGTCGATGCCATTCTGTTCGCCGACGAGCGGCGTTCGTCGCCTCTGCACAACATTCGCGATTTTGTCGGCTCACTTCAGTCCCCGCTCATAGACCTCAAGGGGCGTGCCGGCGATTTTGCTGACGCGCATTTCGACCTGCAAGAGCCCCGGACGTGGACAGAAACCGCCCGGCGCATCCTCAAGTTTCGTCAGCAGGGGGACGCACTGACCCTGCAGTTCCGTCAGTCGGTGGATCCCGAGATCCAATTGCTGGCGCACATGTACGTTTCGAACAAAGAGCTGCGAGCAATGCGCTATCCGCTGGCACCGGAAGCCGTCTGCTATCCGGGATTCTACTCGGCCGGGAAGATCGTCCCGCTTGCCGAAAGCCTTGTGTTGCGCGGGTTCCTGAAACGGCGTTTCTTCGATCGGCTGCACGAGTGTCCAAACTGCCACTCGCGTCGTCTGTCCGTCCGCGAGGAATGCCCATCCTGCCGCTCGGCCGATCTGCGCGAAAGTCCGCTCATTCATCATTTCCATTGTGCGACCATATTGCCGCAAGAGCAATTCCGGCAGGGAATGTCGCTGGTCTGCCCCAAATGCCAGCGCCAGCTTCGCAACTACGGGAAAGACTACGATCGCCCGGGCGAAGCGTATACTTGCAACACATGTGAAGCTACATCGTCGGAAGTCGAAGTCGGGTTCGTCTGTCTGGATTGCAATGCCCGTACGGATGGTGAAGCAATCCAGCAAGTGGATCTCCACAGCTATCTCCTGACGGACGCCGGTGCGGCATTTCTGGAGGGCAGGCTTTCCGTGACCGACTCTTCTCTACCAGTTCCGCTGCAAAGAGAGATCGACCGCATCAATGCATCCGCGGGTGCGAATGCAGCCCTGGCAGAAATTCGGTTCGCCGATGGCGAACAGGTAATCTCGGTCAATGGCCGCCCCACATTCGACAAGTCCCGGGATCTCTTTTTCGAGAATCTGCGTAACCGTTTGGGCGTTGCCGCTTCGCTCTTTGTAGATGGTGATATGGCCTATCTTCTGGCAGAACGCTTTGATGCGGTCCTTGAGCGGGAGTTGCAGGACACCGTGCGAAGCAGCGAGGAAGTCCTACGTGTCAAGCTGTCTCCCGTGTTGACGGTGAAACAACGTCTCGGAAGAGGCTGACCGTGAACACGCTGGAACTGGGCTTCGCATTTCTGCTGAGCCAGACGACCCTTAGTATCATGTCGGTCTTCTGGTACACGTTGATCTTCGAATTTCCACGCTACATCCTGCCATTTCTCGTGGCGGGAATGGTCATGCGTTCGCCGGATGCCGAGGCGCTGATCGAAGAAGACGGCACGGCCAGCGAGCATCCCAGCGTCAGTGTCATTCTCGTGGGGCATAACGAGGAAGATGCGCTTGAGGCTTGCGTCCGCTCTCTGCACGAGCAGTCTATACAGAACTTTGAGATCGTCATCGTCAGCGACGGTTCTACTGACCGCATGGTCGAGGTCGCTCAATCCCTCGTCAAACAGGGACTGGCAACGAAAGTGCTATCCACCAGTCTGCGCGGCGGCAAGTCCAGCGGCATCAATCTAGCATGCGCCTACGCTTCGGGCGATATCATAATCAATGTCGACTGTGACTGTTCGTTCGACCGATACGCATTCGAATATCTGCTGAGGCCGTTTTCCGATCCTGCAGTGGGCGCCGTCTGTGGGGATATCGCTCCTCGCAACAGCGATGCGAGTGTTATCAGCCAGTTTCAGGAAATCGAATACCTGCAATCTATTGCAGTCGGCAAGCGCATTGCCAGCGCGGTCAATCAGGTCGTCTGCGCGTCAGGCGCCTTCAGTGCTTTCCGGCGCAAGGCTCTGGACGACATCCGTGGCTTTGATGTTGGCGGCGGGGAAGACCTGGATACGACAATCAGACTTCGCCTGAAGGGCTGGCGGATCGAATACGCCCCCGAGGCGGTGTGTTATACCGATGTGCCTACGACTGTTTATCAGTACATACGGCAACGCCTGCGGTGGGAACGCGACGCGATCTGGATTCGCTATCGCAAGCACGTTCAGCTGATGAACCCGCTATCGCCCGCATTCCGGATCACCGAGGCCGTCCATCAGTGGGATTTCCTGCTCTTCAACGTCGTGGGAGCTTTTATCTTCCCGGTCTATCTGGTCTGGCTGTTCATCCAGTATGGAGCCTTCACACCAGCAATCCTGATCGCAATGCAGATCGGTCTGCTGGCAATCGATGTGCTCATTCTGGCTGCTTCCGCCTGGTGTACGGGTCGGCATGTTTTCCTGCGCAACCTCTTGTTCCTGCCGGGTTATTCCCTGTTCATGACTTATGTCATGCGCCCCGTCAGACTCATTGCCTATATTGACGAATGGGTGTTCTCCGGCTCTCACCGTGACAATTACACACCGGTGAAAGTCCGCATGCAACGTCCCTGGTAAAAACGGAAAATCAAGTGAAACGTCTACGCAAACAAACTCGCATCGATGTTCTCGATGCTCAGAAGCGCTCGTCCTCCGGAAAACTCGGGCGTATGATCTATCTCGGCCTGGTCTTCGTTTTTCTAGGTTCGCTCGCTTATTACCTCATCGGCAACATGTTCGTCCTGTCTATCGATGGCACTGTCCTGAAAGAGCGCTATCTGGTTAGCGCCAACTATCCAGGCAAGGTGACAGAGGTTTTTGTCAAGGAAGGTGATGAAGTGCAAGCCGGTACGCAGCTTGCGCGCATTGAGTCATTCGAGATGATTCAGGAACTCGCCAATATCGCCTTCCGGGACAGCGATCTCGCTATCCGTGAGGGGCAGCTTCAAGGCAAACTCGGCTCCATCACTGCTGTATTTCCTCTGGCAGAGCGCACCGCACGCGAAACGAAAGGCACTTCGAGCCAGTTCGATACTGTTTCAGGGAAAGGCATCGTGTCTTCGCTTGCCAAGGACGACGCGCTTCGCAACAGCCTGCAAGCCGCTGAACGTGTTGCCCAACTGCAAAGCGAAAAGGCAGCTACGGAAAACGAACTGAAGCTCCTTCAGCAATCGCGTGCCATCTATCGTCAGGCGATGGACAAACTGAATGGGATTTATGATCAGGGTTTCCTGCGTGCCAGCATGGCAGGAACCGTGGGCGCCAAGGTGCCTCTCCCGGGCCAGGTGGTGAAGTTCAGTGACGAGCTTATGCAGATCAATGGCGGAGAATCCTATATTCTCGCATACCTGCCGGATGAATATCTGTTCAATGTCCGCAAAGGCATGACGGTGAATGTTTCCGGTGGAGCACAGTCTGCCAAGGGTAAAATCGAAACTATATTGACCGTTGCCGATGCCCTGCCCGCGGAGTTCCAGAACATGTTCCGTCCACGTGACCGGTCTCGGTTGATCCGCATCGCGCTTGAGAATGAAAACCCCTTCGCAGTATCCCAGAAAGTAACCATTTCCGGCTGCGCTTTCGGCTATTGCTGGGCCAATTAGCGGCTACAATCTACCGCTTTCCATAGAGCATTTCCAGCAAAAGTGTGAAACGGTTTTGCGTTGGATAATGCGATAAAACAAATAGTTAGAGCGGTTCCGGCGATTCTGTCAGAACAGGAACCGCCCTAGCAACCGTCTCTACGCGGCGGGTTCGTTCGCCCAGGCGCGGTTGCGAGGAGATATTGTTTAATAGCTTGACTTGACCATTTCTGCGCGATCAGGAACCCGCTTGCCTCTGTTGAGAAAAGTTATTATTTCAGATCGTCCTAGTTTCAATGAAAGCCGCGTGAACCTTGCCGGAACAGAATTCGAGAATGGAGACGAAGCCGGCAGTCATTCAGGTCAACGATTTATCCGTCGACTATGACGGTTCGCCTGCGCTGACATCCGTTAATGTCTCTGTCAGCGCCGGTCGGATAACTGCGATATGCGGCGCCAATGGTTCCGGCAAAAGCACATTGTTGCGTTGCATGGCACGCTTGCAAAAAGCCTCGCAGGGCACCGTGCTTTTCGAAGGACGGAACATCAGTGGCATGCGCCGCCACGAACTTGCCAGAAAGGTCGCAGTACTTGGGCAGATGCCTGAAGTTCCGGCAGGCCTTACGGTCGAGGAACTCGTTGAAAATGGTCGCCATCCTCATCGGGGGCTGCTCTCGCGCCTGGGGCAGGCCGACCGGGCCATCATCGCACAATCGATCACACAGGTCGGACTGGAAAACCTTCGGCACCGGCAGGTCGCTTCATTGTCGGGCGGCGAACGGCAACGGGCCTGGGTTGCCCTTGCTCTTGCGCAGAACCCTTCCGTACTCTTCCTTGATGAGCCGACGAACTTTCTCGATATACGGCATCAGTCCGAGCTTCTAACTCTTCTGAAAAAGCTCAACCGAGAGCGTAATCTCACCATCATAGCCGTACTTCACGATCTCAATCAGGTAATTGAGCTGGCTGACGATGTCATTCTAATGCGCAAGGGGCGGCTTATGGCTTCCGGCGACCCGCAAAGCGTCCTGACGAGACAGCATCTCAAGGAAGCCTTTGAATTCGACATGGACGTTATCGCCCACCCTGTGCTGCCGATCTCCTTCTGTCTGCCGCGCTGGATTGTCGATGATCAAAATCAGGCCGCGAGATGAGGTCACGGGACGCCGTCGCGGAAGCTGCCAAGCCCCGAACCCATGTGTTCGGCCTGTTTTTACTGGCGTCGGTGCTACTGCTGGGGCTGATTATCGCCGAACTCCTTGTCGGCAGTGGTAACGTCACGCTGTCCGACGTTTTGCAAGCGCCGTCGCGGCCCCAGTCGCTGGCGCAGATCATCATTGAAACCATCCGCCTGCCCCGGGCTCTTGCCGCTGTTCTTGTCGGGGCCGCCCTTGCAGCCACGGGCGTGATCATGCAGACGGTGCTGCGCAACCCCTTGGCCGCACCCGACATACTGGCTGTCACCAGCGGTGCCCAGCTGGCCCTCATTATTGCCAGTCTATTGCTTCCATTCGCATTTCCGGGCTTTCTCGCAACGATCCTCGGCGGAGCTATCGGCGGAGGTCTCTGTCTTCTGGTGGGAGGCGGATTGCGCGCGCAGCCGGTTCGGCTTGCGCTTGCAGGGGTGGCAATCTCCCTCGCCTTCTCGGCTCTTTCATCAGCGATTGTGCTTATGGCCGACGATCGGGCATCGGGCATTCTTTTGTGGTCTTCCGGTCTTCTGGAGCAATCCGGCTGGACCAGGGTTGCTTCGCTGGCGCCAGCAATACTAGCCGGAATATTGCTGCTTGCACTCCTGGGGCGACAATTCGATGTTATGGCGCTCGGTAACGACATGGCCTCGGGTCTCGGCCTTGGGAAAGCGCCGGCCATCATCGGTTTGCTGGCTACGGTCGTCCTTTCCGGCGCGGCGGTTTCCATCGCGGGACCGATTGGCTTCATTGGCCTCGCCGTCCCGAATTTCCTGCGGGCTGTTGGTTTTCACAAACACGGTCTTCTTCTGCCGGCAGCCGCGCTTTTGGGGGCTGTCGCACTTCTGGCTGCCGATGTTGCGGCACAGCTGTTGAGCAGCCATGGCACGATCATCCCCGCTGGAGTTTTCGTCGCCTGTTTCGCTGCCCCCGTCCTGATTCTGGTTCTTCGCAGGATCAAAGGGGAGACGCGTACGCGCGCAAACGTCGTTTCGCATAAGGTTTTGTTTCAGCGGAAAACAGTGCTCTATCCCGTTCTCGCCGGATTGATGGTGGCGGCTTTCCTGCTCGGCCTGCTCTTCGGTGACGGAGTGGCCGGTTGGCAAACCGATTGGAATACCGTCTACGCCCTGCGCATGCCGCGCGTGTTGATCGCCATGGGGGCGGGAGCATTGCTTGCATGCGCTGGCCTGCTGCTTCAACTCGTCACCCGCAATCCGCTTTCGGGTCCGGAAACCTTGGGCCTGTCGCAAGGGACTGCGCTTGCCGGTCTTGCCGGACTTTTGATCGGGGTCGTGCCCGGCAGCCCGTTATTCGCGCTTCTCGCCTTGCTCGGTGCAGGCCTGGTCGTCCTGTGCATTTCGCTTCTTTCGATCCGGATGTCGCCCGAGCGCACCGCGCTGACCGGCATTGCGGTCGCCGCCAGTCTCGCGGCGGTCAGCACAATCATCGTCATTGAAGCCAAATTGCAGGTCGCCGAGGCGCTTTCCTGGCTGGCGGGGTCCACGCACGGCCGCAACTGGCAGGATGTCACGGCACTTGCTCCCTGGCTCGTCCTCATCCCCTTGATGATGATACTCGCACGGTGGTTCGATATTCTGGCAATGGGGCGGGACGAAGCGGAATCCATTGGTCTCAACACAATGTCCGCCCGAATATGGACGATGCTTTTGGCCTCGCTCGCGGTGGCGGGTGCTGTGGCGACGGTTGGCGCAATAGGCTTCGTGGGATTGATCGCTCCGCATGCCGCGCGGTTGTGCAGCGGCGCCCGCTATCGCCAGCTCGTGCCTGTTACGGCGCTTATCGGAGCAATCCTCACCGCCTTCGCGGATATGTTTGGAAGAACCCTGATAGCGCCGCAGGAAATTCCCGCAGGGATTGTCACCGCCTTCATCGGAGCGCCGTTATTCATTCTGCTGATGCGCCGTGAATCGCGATAACCTCTGCTTGTATCCGGCCCGGAATGCCGGACCATCGCCCGCAAGAATGGTTTTGCGTAAGATAATGCTCATCGCGTTTGGGTCAGGCGGGGAGCGCGCTTTCCACGCGATCCAGCAGACGCAACATCGACCGTGTGGACCCGAAAGGCCAGATATCAGGACCTATTGCGTGCACCTGATTGCTCGCCACCATTGGCAGGACCGGCCAAAGGGCGCTTTCCGTCAGTTCCCGCGAAGGCTCATCGCCAAGAAGACAGAGATGCGTGTCAGCATCGAGCACGGCGAGATCTTCCAGCCCCAGCGTGGTGAAACCGAAGGACTGGCTGCCAAGATCGACAGCCGTGGAAAATCCGGCTTTTGACAGCGTCGTCATCGCGGCGGAATTGGATGTAAAGATGCGCAGACGGGCGACGCCCGGCAGTGGCTGCGCAATGACAATCCTGGTTTCCTGCGGCAAGCGCTTCGACCGCGCTGAGGAAAGACGCTCTTCAAAAGAGACCCATTCCTCACGTGCTTCCGGCTCTCGCCCCACCGCTTTGCCCGAAGCCACAAGCCCGGCTTTGATGTTGTCGTAGAAGTCGGACTTTTCGGAACCTTCGTCGAGCAGCAAGGTTGGCGAAATTTCGTTCAGGCGATCTGCAATGGCGCCATGGCGCAATGCGGATGTGACAATGAGATCGGGCTTGAGACGCATCAAGGCCTCAAGGCTTGGCTGCTGACGCCCGCCGACATCGACCGCACTGGAAAGCTTATCGTTCCCAATGTTCACCCACTGGCGATACCCAGCCAGATCGGCAGCCCCGACAGGAACAATGCCGAGCGAAAGGAGAGTTTCAGTTGCAGCCCATTCCAGCGTTACAACTTTCGAGGACTCTGCGCGGGCGACAGATGTAAGGGCAGCCAAGGCCGCCCCTACAAGAATATCACGCCGAGAAAAAACTGTTACCATCGAACGCTCGTCGTCGCGACGATGGAACGACCCTGACCATAATAGCACTGGCTGGTGGAATTGCAGCCGGCAACATATTTCTTGTCGCCGAGATTGAAAGCATTGACCTGCAAACGATAATTGCCGATGTCGTAACGCAGAAACGCGTCCACCAGTGTATAGGACGGCACATAGAAGGTGTTGAGCGTGTCGCCCGCCGTCTTTCCGATGCGACGCACACCGCCACCGACGACAAGGTTGCCTTCGATATTGCCCGGCAACGGCATGTCGTAGCTCAGGAACAAGGATTGCTGGTTCTTCGGCACGGTATAAGGCAATTTGCCGATCTGGTCAGGATTCTGGCTTTCGCTGACTTCGGGGTCCTGGAAGCTCAATGCAGCGGTGAGGTTCAGCCTGTCCCAGAGACGTGCAGTTCCTTCAAGCTCGATCCCGCGAACCCGCACTTCGTCCGTCTGGTAATAAACCCCGGAGATGCGGTTCACGACATTCTGCTGCTCAGCCTCGAAAGCCGAAAGTGTGACGGTGTAATCCTCTCCCTCCGGTGCATATTTCACGCCCACTTCCTTCAAGGTGCCGGTAGTAGGTTTGAGCGGCGTGTCGGCGAGTGTCAATGTCGGGAGGAACGAAGTCGAGTACAAGGCATATGGAACGAGGCCTGAATCGAACAGGTAAGCCACCCCCACGCGGCCTGTGAACTTGTCCGGATCCTGTTCGTAATCCGTGGTCTTCCCTGATGCGAGTGCGGTCTGTTCGGAACGGATGCTGACGAAATCCTTGCGGCCGCCCAGCGTGACACGCAATTTGCCGACTTCGATCTGGTCCTGAACATAAATGCCGGTCTGGTACTGCTTCTGCAAAAGCCGCGTTGTCGGCGACAGCTCCGCGAGAGGCTGGCCATAGGTCGGATTGAAAAGATCCTGCGTGGGGCCGCTTGCCGAGGCAGTATAATTGTCGAGACGTTGCCATTGCTGATCGAAGCCCACAAGAAGCGTATGAGCCACCAGTCCCGTATCGAAACGCGACTCCAGTTGCGTATCGAAGGCAATCGCATCCAGTTCGGGCTGGGCCAGATAGTTGGTGCGGGGAATCGTATGCCCGTCCCAGCCCTTTGTCGGGATGACGCCTGTGAACAGATTGCGATAATCCGTCTTCATATGCGAGTAGCGAAAATTCTGGCGCAGAGTGAACGTGTCGTTGAAACGGTGCTCGAAATCGTAGCCCGCATAACCGATCTCTTTCTTGTAGATCGCATTGCGCGGATCTCCATCGGAAAAGTCGCGTGAGATCGTCTGTCGGGTCGGGTTTGGCAACACGCTGCCATAGGCCGGGATTATGACGCCGGCCTGTCCCATATCATCCTTCAGATAGCCGCCGGAAACCACGAGACTGGTATCAGCATCCGGCCGCCAGGCGAAACTGGGGTTGATTGCAATACGATCATTCTTGCCCAGATCATAGGATGTGTTGCTATCGCGGAAAATTCCGTTCAGACGATAGGTGAAGCGCGGATCGTTGTTGATAGGCCCTGTAATATCGGCACCGAATTCCTTACGTTCAAAGCTTCCACCGCGCAGATAAATCTCGCGCGAAGCTTCGGCCTGCGGCTGCTTGCTGACCATATTGACGATGCCGCCCACATTGCTCTGACCGAACAGGGCGGAACTCGGGCCGCGCAGGATTTCCACGCTTTCCAAAGAATAAGGTTCGACGACGAAGCCGGAATAGCCGCCAGATTGGCTGGCAATCTGGGGAATGCGCAGGCCATCCAGATAAAGATCGGCCGGAAAGCCGCGCACCGTAAAATAGTCCGAACGAACATCGGCACCATAACGCTGTGCGTTCACATTGGCGCTATAGAGCATAGCTTCGCTGACCGACTGCACCGCGCGGTCGTTCATGTTGTCACGGGTCACAACCGAAATAGACTGGGGGACTTCCCGGATCGGCACGTCACTTTTGGTTGCGGCACGGCTATGCTCGGCAACATAACCTTCTACAGGAGCACGCGGACCTTTCCCATCCGACGTCTGTATCTCGATCGTGTCGAGCTTGAGGATTCCGGTCTCCTGCGCTGCGGATGGCGATGCGATTGCGATGGAAGCCGCACCACCCAAAATTACGGTTTCCAGCAGAGACTTGACGCTCGTCCGGCGTGGGTTCGTTGTGCCCTGTTTGCGCGCAGCACCACTCGTATTCAATTCGGCTCTCCTTGCCGCCCGGCCAGCCGACGGCACTTTCTCCCGCTAGCTGATCGTGGCTGCGGGTTATGCGATGATTTTGGCGTTGCGCAAACTCGAATTTCAGAATAATTCTAATTTGTGCTTATCAATGAACGCGTTACGCAGCTGAATATATTTCAGCAACCTTGATGGAGTCAGGCCAAACTCCGTTGCAATTGGGTCAAAATTCTGCAATTTCCGCTAAATATGACAATTTCAGTCAAATTGGGCCAAACGGAAATCTGCATGCGACCGAAACACGCCATCGACTATCAGAATTTACCGCGGCCTCTGGCGGTCATGCGGCGTGAATATAAAACCGGCATGAATTTTGGCTGGCACAGTCATCGGCGCGGTCAATTGCTCTACGGGAATACCGGTTACATGACGGCGCTGACCGAAGAGGGCGCGTTCATGCTTCCAAGCGGTTACGCGGTGTTATTGAGACCAGATCTGCCGCATGCGGTGGAAACGTTCGGCGAAACGGAAATGTATTCGGTCTATGTTGAAGAGAACATTTCACGCGACTTATGGGAGGAGACGCGGGTCCTCAAAGTTTCCGCCTTGCTCGACGCCAGCATACAGGCGCTTGCCAAGGAGCCCCTGCTCTATGACGAAAACGGACGTGGCAGGCATCTTTCCGCTCTCATCTTGGACGAAATCCGCTGCGCGGGCAGGCAGCCTTTGACGGTACCGCTTCCGACAGAAAAGCAGCTCCGAAAGCTGTGCAGGAATCTTCTTGGAAATCCGGGTCTGGACCTTACCATCGATGACTGGGCTGAAGAGGTGGGCATGAGCCGCCGGACGATGACGCGCAAGTTTCGCCAGGAAACTGGGATGAGCTTTATTGAATGGCGTCAGCGCCTGCGTGCTTCCCATGTCATGCGTCGTCAGGCTGAAGGTGTCCCATTGGCCATGGCGAGCGTGGAAGCGGGCTATCAAAGCGTTTCAACCCTGCGCAAAGTGATGAAAAGCCTCAATCTGGTATAATGAGTTTTAATGGCTTCTCGTAAAATCGCAGCGAAACGCTTCAGCTTGGCATTTTTCAGCGGGCAAGATCACACAATGTGGCAGTCACTGTGTCGTTCGCCTTCCCTGTTGGTCCTGATAGATCGAATTATGGCGCTCGATTGCGAGTACCATACTTCTTTACAGTCAAGACCATGTGCGACGCTCGTTACAATCTCAACACGAACCTCAATAAATCGACGCATCAAAGCCCAACTCAGACACAGTTGCAAAATTTCAGCATAATCAGACGACAAATCGAATTGCACGCTGAATATCGAAAAAGTCATTAGCTCTGAAAAGCAGTGTGCGGGGGGCCGGATGTTCGATCCCCGGATACCAACTGCCTCGATAGGCTTCGATTGGGTTTGTGTATTCCACAATGAGCTCGAACGTGTTTGCGAGTTTTGGAAGGCATTTGGACAGGTCGCGCGATAACGACCGCTCAACGCCGTCGCGAATTGCTTTAACGGCAGCCTGCGGTGACAAAGAGGAGGTTGCGGGGCCATGTCCTTCGCTGGTGGCGACCGTGCGAATACCAGACACGAATTCATGCGCTTCGCTACACATTCCCGAATCCCCCGAAAGAAACGTCGAAGGTACGCCATAGCGTGCCGCACAGAGGGCGTTCAGCGTGAATTCAGAAGCAACTTCGCCGTTGATCAGCATTCGCGAAACAGTGCCAGTCAACGTGTGAGCTAGCGGATTGGTATCGGTGCCAGCCTTGTTGTGATAACCGGTGTACAGCGCCGCACTGAAACTGCGGTCAATACCAAACATCATGGCGTCGGGGTGCCCGCTCCAGCCCCGGACGATGCGAACATAGTCGGGAAGTTTCGAGAGGATCAGATTACGCGCGGTAGAGTGTGCATCTTTTACCACGATCTCCTTCGCACCTGCTGCCCGTGCACCCTCGCAGGCGGCGACCAGTTCGTCTGTCATATATTCGCGAAACTCTTCGTAGTCAGCATGCCCTTTTCGCGCCTCGTCCCAGTTGGTGATACCAGCCGTACCTTCGATATCCGCGCTTATGAATATTTTCATGACTTCGCTCCTTATCCGCATACGTGCGCCCGAAGGTGCGTTAATATTCTGAGACTAACTTGGCTGGCCGCGAGCCCTCTTTCAGGCGGCCTTTCCGGCTTCCCGACGTTCCAGAAACATCGGTCCGACCCGTATACCGGTTCGCCCGGCCTCGTCAGTTGCGCCCAGCTCCAGTATTTCTTCTTCATAAAGCAACCCGCGCATGCGGTACCGGTTGCCATCGACAGGTTCGCAAGTATGCGTGCAGAAATACTCGATCAGGCATTTGAGTTGGCCGTGGCTATAAGTCAGGTATGTGATGTTAAAGTCTGGCCCGTATCTGCCCAGATGAGAGGCTATTTCCGTTGGAACTTGCTCTGTAGGAAGGCTATCGGCTTTCAGCCACTCCTGACCTTTCCAATCGAGTTTGCCGGGTTCGGGAAACGAGACATCCATATGAGGATAGTCTGCTCCACGACCGTAGATGCGACCGTCAATGACAAAATGGTTCTTGGACTTCGGACGAATTTGCAGAGGCACACCCTCTCCCATGAGATAGAGTTTGCCTGCCTTTTCCTTTACCTCGATAACTTCACCACTTTCAACCTGACGGTAAAGGCCTGGAAGGGTGGCAAACTGCTCGTCAGTTATAGCGGGCGGCACCTGGACGCCGTGCGGGCGCTTGCCCATACCATTTTCCGACAATGCAATACGCAAACCATCGCCAGCCAGGCGCGAGGCAATCTGATTGGCAAAATCCAGTGTGGCAAAGATAAGAACGCCAAATCCAGCACGGGGGAGCAAGGTCATCTGGGATGCATAACCATAAACCGCTCCGCCATGTCCAACTGAAGTCCAGCCATCCATGTCGCCAACACCAAAACACAGTCCATAGCCGTTCTGGGTTCGGTCGTGGCCGGTTGGTCGCCTTCCAATCGGCGTCCACATCTCCCGCAATGAAGCAGGGCTGATAACGGAATGACCATTGGGCGTAAAACCACCGCGCAGAAGACATCTCGCGTAGCTTGCCATGTCACGGTTAGTTGAGAAAATGTTTCCAGCAGGAGAACCACCGAGGCTGAAGACCGGCGCGGGACTATCCCCGTCTATAGTCCACATCTCAGCAGGCGCGAGACGTTCGCGAATACCCTCTGCCATACCCGAGGAGGTGTCATACATACCGAGAGGCTTGAGGATATTGTCAGTTATATAGTCTGCATAGCTCTTGCGTGTTACCTTCTCGATAACCAGTCCAACTACCGCAATTCCGGCGTTGGAATAATGCATGGTTCCGGCGCTGGGGTCCTGTTTGAGTGTTGAAGTTGCAAGCTCGGCCACTGTATCTGCAAGCGGAGGGCGATGGGCGTCAAGATAATGGCCGCTTTTGGGTTCCCGGACGATACCGGCGGTATGACTCATCAACTTGCGAAGGCTGATATGGGAGCCGAAAGGCCCACTTTCACGACCGACGAACGGATTGATAGGCTGAAAACCTGGAAGATATTCAGAAACATCCACGTCGAGGTCTAAAAGGCCCTTCTCGACCAATTGCATAATCGCGACCGAAGTGAAGGTTTTGGTAATCGAACCGATACGGAAACATGTTCGAGCATTCATCTCGAAATGTCGTTCGGGATGCTGAATATGCCCTTCCGCCAGCAATCCGTCCCGATCAACAAGTGCATAGGAAATTGAAGGTATGGTCTTGTCTTCCACCTCATGGCGGATAAGGCTTTCGAAGAGTTCAATTGATTGATTTGAAAGCTTGGACACAACAATACTCCCGAGGTTCAGCTTGAGTGGCGAGGATCAAGAACATCTCGCAGCGCGTCGCCGACAAGGTTCCATGACAAAACAAAGAGAAAGATTGCAGCGCCGGGAAAGACCAGCGTGTACCAGTATTGGAAAGGGTTTCCCGGCTGACCCACGATCCAGTTTCGCGAATACGCGATGAATTGCCCCCAGTCTGCATAGCCTTCCTCAGTGCCGACACCAAGGAAACTGAGCGCTGAAGCCGAAAGTACCATTGAGCCCGTCGCCATGGTGGCCAGAACAAGGACGGGAAAAAAGGCGTTGGGCAGAATGTGCAACGCAATAAGACGAAGATCTCCGGCTCCATAGCTTCGGGCGGCATGGACATAATCCATCTCACGAATACGCAGGATTTCGCTGCGGATGACGCGGGCGTATCCCATCCAGCCAAAAGTTGTCAGCGCGATCGTAATCGGACCGATGCCCTTTCCAAGAAGGGCGGTCAGGACCATGGCTGCAATCAGGAATGGAACAGCCATGAATACGTCGACAATGCGCATCAGAATCTCATCGACTGCACCGCCGTAATAGGCGGCGACAGAACCGATCAATGTTCCGATCAACACGGAAATGGCGACCACACCGAGGCCGATCTTGAAGGCCGTACGGGTGCCCCATATGACTGCATAATAGATGTCATACTGACCTTCCGTGGTCCCGAAGATCGCTTCGGCGGAGGGCGGTTGCGGTGTCGCCAGAAAGCCGGCTCGCGGCGTGTCATAGACCGACATCTGGAATTCCTGCGGCGGCGCCAGTACCGGCGCGAATATTGCCACCAGCACAAAGGCCAGCAAAATCAGGACTCCAATGAGCGAGACAGGATTACGCAGCAGATATCGCAGCAATTTCATCGTGTCTTCACCCTTGGATCGAGTAACGGATAAATCAGGTCAACGATCAGGTTCATTAGTACAAGCACGATCGCGAAATAGAGGCTGAAGCCGAGAATTGCCGGAAAATCCAGATTGGCGGCAGACTTGGCGGCGAACTGACCAAGCCCGGCATAATCGAAGATGGTTTCCGTGATAACGACGCCGCCCATCATCGTCGCCAGCTCCATGCCAGCAATTGTGGTAACGGGTAGAAGCGCATTGCGGCGGGCATGGCGCAGTTCCACAACGCGTTTAGGCATACCCTTGGCTCGTGCAGTACGCACATAATCCTGACGGAGGGTCTCCAGCATCGAGGTTCGCATCACACGGGTCATGCTGGCGAGATTGACATAGGTCAACGTAATGACAGGGGCTGCAAGGTGACGAAGGGAATCCCAGAATATCTGAAGATTGCCATTGAGGATCGCATCAATGGTATTGGCGCCGGTATATCTGGTGAAATCCGGGGACATGACAGTCGCTTGCGCCCATTGGCTGAGCCTTCCCGGCGGAAACCAGTCAAGCGCGGAATAAAAAATCAGCAGCATCAACAGTCCAAAGACGTAGACAGGAAACGACCACCCCAGAATGGTGAATATACGGATAAGGTGATCCGGCCATTTGTTGAGATAAATGCCCGCACGCGAGCCCAGATAGATCGCAAGCAGAAAACTTGGAATGAAGGCCAGTAGAACCAGCTCCAGTGTTGCAGGCAAAAGAGACGTCAGCGCATGGGATACAGGTTGACGTGCAGTCTCGGACCAACCGAGATTGCCGGTCATGATATTACCGATCCATCTGCCGTATTGAACGTGGAAGGGATCGTTAAGCCCGTATTGTTCGATCATGCGCCGGATGCTCTCCTGTCCCCCTTTGAGAAAGTCAGGCGAAGGAGCGTAAGCCGCCAGCCGTTGTGTTGGCGATAGCGACATCTGCAGCGCGAAGAGCATCAATGACAAGGCAAAAAGGACGACGGGAAGCGTCAGCAACCGCCTCAAAGCGTAATTCAGCACACCAGAATCCGTTTCGCTTGGAGTTGGGGAAAAGAGCCGGGCGATCGTATCGCCCGGCACGTTTCAGCAAGGGCTCAGTCAGCCTTGGTCACCGGGTAAAAATCCCAGGCACCGTAGAGGATCATGTTATGTACGTAACCGTCGATATTACTCCGGGTAACGATGTAGCCGAAATCTTCCCAGAGGAACTGGGTGGTTGCGTAGTCGTGAGACATCGTCTGCAGTTTTGCATAGATTGGTTCGCGAACGGCAGGGTCAGAGGAAGCCCAAGCCTCGTCCAGCAAGGGTTTGAATTTTTCGGCCATCAGCCCCCGATAACCATCGCCGAGCATGCCGCCAACGAGACCTGTTGGTGAAAGATAGTAAGTTGCTGCACCGAGCGGACCACCTGGATCGGAATAGTCTGGGCCCCAGCCCATATAGGTCAGCGGAGACGCCGGCTTTTCGCGATTATTGAGCTTGTCCGAAATCGATGCCCAAGGCAGCGACTGGATCTTCATCTTGAACTTGGGATTGATGCGCTGCAAACCCTGCTGCAGTGCAGACAATGCGGCTGTACCCTGCGGCGTGCCTTCCTGTACATAGGCCGTGAAGGTAAAGCCTGTTTCCCAGAGCTTGCCGCCGAAAGCCTTCTTGAAATGTTCTGCGGCCTTCTTCGGATCGTAGCTATAGATAGGAGAATCGTCACGATAGCCCATGATGCCGCGCACGGTCGGGCCACGCGACTGGACGGTCTTGTTCAGAAGAACCTGTTTGATAAGCGCATCATAGTTCTGTGCGTAGTTGAAACCTTTGCGCACATCAATGTCGGCGAAGAAATCCGGCGGAATACCGTTTCCGTCAAGCTTGCCGCTGCCGAGTGCGGGATTGTCCGCGTCATCCAAAGGCCACGCAAAATAAAGTCCGCGACTGAAAACCTTAGGCAGTCCGTCAACAACCTTGACACCCTCGGTCTTGCCGAGTTCATCAAGAAATTCAACGGGAGCCGTGACGAAATCGGCGTCCCCCGAAAGGAGTTGCAGGCGTCGTGTCGTCCATTCCGGCACCGTGCGCATGACCACGCGCTCGAGCTTTGCTGGTCCCATGAAGTAATTATCGAACCGCTTGAGCGTGATGCGGCGATCAGTACGATCCCATTCTTCGAGCATGAAAGGCCCGGTACCGTTTTCCTGGGCAAACAACGGGTCGTCGCCAAGCTCGGGACGATAATATTTTATCCACGTATCACCATTGCCATCCCACCCGCCGACCGAAGCAACCCATTCCTTGTCAACAATGGAAGCACCGAAAGGGAGAGCCAGAACACCGAGCGTAGCCGGGAAGGATTTCGGAAGTTTCAGGACGACATTGTCCCCTTCGACGGTAATTTGTGATGCAAGCTGGTCATAAACATTGCGGAGGGCTTGAGGATCGGCGTCTTTGATATCCTTGACATTTGCCTCGGTCTCGACCCACTTCGTGACATCCGGATATTTCCCGGCTGTTACCACCTCGGTGATGGCGTTCGACATCCATGATTGACCCATGAGAATAGCCCGCAACAGCGAGTATCGCACGTCTTCAGGTGTGATCTGGCCATATCCAGGTTCTATCTTCGCCTTCTGGTCACCCGCCAAACCGTCGTAGTTTTGCCAGGTTATCTTACCGTCGCTACCCTTAATCCCTACTTTGTGAGCGTGGACGTCCTTGCGGATGGGAAACGTATAGCTGATCGATCCGTCACTGCCCTGTTTTATAAGTCCGTTTTCCAGCGTCGGCACCTCGCTGGAAAGGGCGGGCACAAATTCCGAAATCTGTGAACCGTTATAATTGAGAAGGCGACTATAGACGTTCAGCACGCCGTAGGAACTGGGCGTATTTGCAATATAGGCCGGATCGAAGGACTGAATATCGTCAGTCCAAAGAAAGACAAATGTTCCTGGATTCTTGGTCTGCGCGACAGCAGGCGCCACCGCCAGGCCAAGGCCACAGGAAAGGGCCAGAGCCAAAGCACGTTTCATGGATATGTTCCCCTATTTGGTCTTGCAGTCTTCTTTTGAATTTAAGCTAGGAGCACACTTGCATCGGTGTCCAATGCGTAGTTAGAATGAATTATGCAAATAACGCATGAGGTCGTTATGGAGCTAGCTTGGCTCGAGGACTTCCTGGAAATTGTTGCGACGCGGAATTTCTCCACGGCTGCTGCATCGCGAAATATTTCGCAGCCAGCGTTCAGTCGGCGCATCAGGTCGCTGGAGTCATGGGTCGGCGCAGATCTTCTTGATCGAAGTACCTATCCGGTGCATTTGACAAGTGCTGGTAACATGTTCGTACCGCGCTGTCAGGAACTCGTTAGAGACATGTACCGTCTTCGCACCGATTGCCACAATGTTGCGGGCGCCAATTCGCAGCTTCTTACATTCGCCGCCCTGCACACACTGGCGATCTACTTCTTCCCGAACTGGATCAGCGGTTCCGGATTTCCGAGTTCCCCTGTTCGCTGCAGTATGCACACGGGTGATTTTCTCGAATGTATTGAACACCTGTCTTCTGGAAAATGTAACTTCGCGATTACTTATGACCACCCTGATGGGCCACCCGTTCTCGAAGCGGGGCCGTTCGAATCTTTGCAGATTGGAAAAGATCGTCTCATCCTCGTCTCGGGAACTGATGCAGCAGGCAAACCTCTTTACGATCTGGACACGGTTGAGGGCGAAAGAATTCCTTACCTTTCCTATTCATGGAATGACGGCTATCTGGGAAAGCTCATTTCTCTCATCCAGTCACGCTGGCGACGTCCGCTCAACCTCAGCACCGTGTATCAATCCTCGCTTGCGGAGGGCCTCAAACAAATGGCTATCGCCGGTCAAGGGATCGCGTGGTTGCCCCAGATATGTGTGCAGAAATCGATCAGCCAGAACGAATTGACTCAAATCGGCGGCCAGCAAATGTCCTTGGAGATAGAAATTCGAATCTTCCGGCGCGCTGGCGCGAAAGACCGGGATGCAGAGGCATTCTGGAAATATCTCGCAGAAAACCAGAGCCGCGCGCGCAGCCTAATCGATCCCGCACTTAAGCTGCGCTGAGAGTGTCCATGCGAAAACAGAGAGGGTAATGCAAAGTTTGCATAACCTTTTTCAGAAGCACTCTCGGCCGGATTTTTTGATTGAATAGGCATGGTTGGTCTCTTCCCGCCAGCTGTTTGTCCCCGCGGCAAGCCATTTGTTACGAAGACGGTATGTTGACACGAGCTTTGGACAAAGCATTAGATGTTCCCAAAAAGCGGGCCAATCGCAAGGGGAACCAGTTTGACCAGGATATCGACAAGTAGTTTAGCCCTTCCCGACAACATCATCCTGTCCGTTGAAAATCTCGAAGTGTGTTTCGCCCCGAACGCTGCAAAGCCCGTGCGCGCCGTGCGCAAAGTATCGTTTCAGATCGGGCATGGAGAAACCCTCGCGCTGGTGGGAGAATCCGGCTCGGGGAAATCCGTGACGGCGATGACGGTAATGCGCCTGACTGAATTTGATGGTGCGAGGATTACTGATGGCCAAATCCTGATGCGGCTGAAGGACGGTTCGATTGCAGATCTGGTAAAACTTTCCGAAAGGCGTGTCGAGGGGCTGCGCGGCTTTGAACTCTCAATCGTCTTTCAGGATCCTATGTCTAGCCTGAACCCCGTCTTCACCGTCGGGGATCAGATTGCGGAAGCCGTTATCAGGCACCAGAAAAAAACGCCAAATGATGCAAGGCAGATAGCACTAAATGTTCTAAAACTTGTCCGTGTGCCCGATGCCGAGCGGCGGCTGGACCAATATCCGCATCAACTTTCTGGCGGTATGCGCCAACGGGTGATGATCGCGATGGCTCTGGCATGTCGGCCGTCGTTGATGATCCTCGACGAGCCCACGACGGCGCTGGACGTTACTATCCAGGCTCAAATACTGGATCTGGTGCGAGCGCTGCAACGGGAAATCGGTATGGCAGTTCTGTTCATCACCCACGACATGGGCGTTGTTGCAGAAATCGCGGATCGCGTGTGTGTGATGCTCAAGGGGGAGATAGTTGAGACCGGACCTGTCGACGAGATATTCAACAATCCGCGGCATCGGTATACACAAGCATTGATCTCGGCTGTCCCGCGGCTTGGCAGCATGGCAGATAAGGACGGACCTGAAAAATTTCCTCTCCTTGTTTACGAGCCAGATCTGGTTCTGACGGAGGTGGCGCAATGAATGATGCTGCCATGCAAAATATTGCTAAAGCTCCTCTTGTTGAAGTTCGTAACCTCATTACACGCTTTGAGCTCAAGGGCGGCCTTTTGGGACGTACTACCGGCCGTGTCCATGCGGTCGAGAGTGTTTCCTTTGATATCTTCCCCGGCGAAACCTTGGCGCTGGTGGGCGAATCCGGTTGCGGCAAGTCCACGGTGGCACGGAGCATCATGCAACTGGACAAACCGCAGTCCGGTTCGATCCGGTATGATGGAACCGAACTCATCGGCGCATCCAAAGCGGCGCTCACACGATTTCGTCGCGAAGCACAGATGGTATTTCAGGATCCGTTCTCATCGCTCAACCCGCGCATGACTATAGAACAGGCCTTGATTGATCCCATGCGTGTCCATCGGGCAGGACGAACAAAACAACTGCGGGAACGGGCTGTTGATCTGCTCGCCAGGGTCAACCTCCCGGCTGACCACCTTGACCGCTACCCGCACGCCTTTTCCGGTGGTCAGCGCCAGCGTATCTGTATTGCTCGCGCACTGGCGCTCAATCCGCGCCTGATCATCGCGGACGAAGCTGTTGCTTCACTTGACGTGACAATTCAGGCGCAAGTCATCAATCTGCTGATGGACCTTCAACGGGATATCGGTATCGCAATCTTGTTTATCAGCCATGATATGGCTGTCGTCGAACGCATCGCACATCGGGTTGCAGTCATGTATCTGGGCGAGATCGTGGAAATCGGAGATCGCCGCTCGGTCTTTAACAATCCTCAGCACCCGTATACCAAGAAGCTGCTTTCGACCGTTCCTGTTGCCGACCCCGCACGGCGTCCAATCGGCCGCGAACCTATGTCGGATGAAATTCCGAGTGCCGTAAGGGCGCCGGATTTTGTGCCAATTCATCTACCAATGAACCAGATCAGTCCAACGCATTACGTGCGCCAATCTTAAGTGCAAGCTTGGCGGCGCTGCTACCCTCAGCCTGCCAAGCGGGCTGTACTCCGCCGGCTGTTTCATAAGGTTGCCAATCAACGCAATGTAAGACTTGCAGCGCCAGCCGATATCAGGCGCGACTTCCACAGTGGGAACGCCGATCGTCATGCTTCATATTGAACCCTTATTGAGCGCGAAGAGTTTTTCCTCAGGGATTGAACTCCCTCATTCCTGCTCGAACGGCTCGCGGATACTCTGTAATTTAACGGGGTCCGCTGAGCCTGAGAACAGAATGCTTAAGGCTAACCATCCACTGCTGTTTCTAACATATCTTTCTTGGAGATAGGCCGTCTCTTAGTTAGTAGATTCATATCAGGTTTGAATAACACCATACCCATTTGGGATTTTACATTTGTACCCACCTACCGCATGCTTTTCACTAAAAATGGGGAAATGAGAGTTGCGACCAGTGATTAGCGATACCTGGCTACGTAAACCGGAGCACAGGGCAGCTGTATTCAACGCCATGTGCTCTCAAGGAGATGCAAGGGTTGCTTCAATTTGTGGCCATCGATCTATCTTCGGTCGGCGACGTCGCGCCTTCAATTGCAAATGAAGTAAATTCGACGCAGGAGAATTAAATAAACTCAAATATTATTGGATATTATGATTATTTTTTCCAATATATTTAAGTCTACATTGGAAATGAACCACAAAGCCTGAAAAACAAAACACAACCGAATATTCGGGTTGAATGTATAAAAGGGGATAGAATGCTTACAAGAGCTAGATTGCTAGTGGCCACCGGATTGGTCAATTTGACTTTGATGTCACCAGCACTCGCTGATCAGATACTACGTTTGGCGAATTCTGACGATCCTCGGACCATAGACGTCCAGATGACGACGAATGACTATACAATTCCGCTGAATGTATATGACCGGCTGGTGGAAGCAGAAACGGTAGCTCCCGGGCAGTCGGAAATCGTTCCATCGCTTGCTGAAAGCTGGGAAGTCTCTGAAGACGGGAAAACCTACACTTTGCATTTGCGCAAAGGCGTTATGTTCCATAATGGCGAGGAACTGACAGCCGACGATGTCGTGTTCACCTATGACCGCATGCTGAATCCTGCAACCAAAGCGTTGAACACCGATATCCTGGACTTCGTCGAAGGGGCGAAAGAACGGCTTGATGGCTCAGCGCAGTCCGTCTCAGGTTTGCAGGCTGTTGATAAATATACAGTCAAGATTGTTCTGGTCCAACCTTATTCGGCTTTCATTGCACTGCTCGCCAGTCCACAGGCATCAATCTATAATCGCAAATTTACCGAGCCACTCGGTGACAAATATGGTCTGTCGCCTGAGACTGTTAACGGTACCGGCCCGTTCATTTTGAAAGAGTATAATCTGAACGACAGCCAGATGATGGAAGCCAATGAGAATTATTTCAAAGGCCGTTCCAAGTTGGATGGCGTTCTCATCCGTGTTGTTCCCGACGCGGAAACCATGCGTATGTTGTTCGAATCTGGCGAGATAGACGTTTTCGATACGGACTCAGCTATCACGCAAGTTCCATATTTTATGAAGAACGAAAAATGGAAGGACCAGATTCGAAAGGGTCCGATTGCCGGCTTGGATTATTACCACATCAACCAGAAGATTAAGCCCTTTGACGATGTGCGGGTGAGAAAAGCTTTCCAGATGGGTATTAACCGTCAGGAAATACTAGACAAGATGTTCTATGGTGAAGGACAGCTCGAGAATGGTGTTCTTCCAAGCGGTCTCACCTGTTACAAGCCGGCCACGCCGATTGAATATAACCCCAAAAAGGCCAAGGAACTGCTGGCCGAAGCAGGTTATCCAGACGGGGTGGACATTGCCTTTTCTCAAGTGAGCAGCTGGTCGTCAAAGTGGGTTGACCTGAATCAGCTCGTTCAGGCGCAGTTGAAAGAAGCCGGTTTTAACACTGAAATCAAAGTCGTTGATGAATCGGCATATTTCGCCATGCGCAAAGGCGGCACCATCAACAATTATTCCCAGGTCTGGTCTGCCGATTTCAATGATCCGGATAACTTCTTCTACACCTTCTTTAGCAAGACCGGCACTTCGGTGCGTGGTTTCAATAACGAAGATCAAGAAGTTTTCGACGGCATCGAAAAAGCCCGGAGCATGACCAACCCCGACGAGCGCTGCGAACTGTATGCAAAGCTCGCCGAGCGTATTGTCCAGACGGATGCTGCGTGGGTTCCAATGTATAGTCTCAACCATCTGTTTGTCGTACAGCCGCGGGTGAAGAATTTTGTGGTCCCATGGAACGGATGGACAAGCATGAGCTACTATAAGATGGAAGTTGAAGACTAATCATACTGGCCGAGGAGTCATGCCTACTCCTCGGTCATACTTCCATTCTTACAGCTCCATCCCAGCATGAATTGATGAGCCAGCTCCAGCTCGTCAATTCATGTCAGCCGAAGATAATGCTCGTGCGGCGTTATCTTAGCCATACAGATGAAAGCCTCCACGCAATGCTGACCTTTCTGATTAAGCGTATTGCGGTCTCCATTCCCGTCTTGATCGGCGTGACCGTACTGCTCTTCATCATGATGAATATCATTCCAGGCGATCCAATCGCCTTGCTGATGAAAGAGCATGCCAGCGCTGAAGTTATAGAGCGCGTGCGAGCTCAGATGCATCTTGATGATCCACTGATCACTCGTTACTTCCGGTTTCTGTTCGCTGCGGTTCAAGGCGACCTGGGTGTTTCCATAAAGCTCAATCGCGATGTCACGACCCTGATCCTTCAAGCGTTTCCCAACACGCTTTATCTGGCGGCCTGTGCGGCCCTCGTATCATGGATGATTGGCATTCCGGTCGGCATCCTGTCAGCCGTAAAGCGCGATTCAGCGCTCGATCATTTTTTCATGGGTTTCTCGCTGCTGGGCGTTTCGATGCCGGTTTTCTGGTCCGCGCTCCTGTTGCAGTATATTTTTGCCATGCAGTTGAAATGGCTTCCGGTATCGGGCTTCTACGGCTTCAAATATGTCATTCTGCCAGCTATTGTGCTGGGCTGGAGTTCGGCAGGCGTTATCGCGCGTTTGACGCGGTCAAGCCTGCTGGAAGTCATGCGAAACGACTATGTGAGAACAGCGCGCGCAAAGGGCCTGCGCGAGATTTTCGTCATCCTTCGCCATGCCGTTAAAAATGCTCTTATTCCCGTTGTGACAATCATGGCAATCCAAGTTGCCGGACTGTTGTCTGGCGCAGTCATTACGGAAGCGATTTTCGGCATTCCGGGTATTGGCCGCATATCAGTTAACGCAATTCAGGCGCGCGATATGCCTCTACTTCAGGGGTCGGTTCTGTTTGCCACTGTACTGGTACTGATCGGCAATCTGGTTGCTGACATACTTTATTCCGTTCTTGACCCCCGTATTCGCCATCAGATGAAGGGAGGGGCGAAATGACCGAACTCGCTCAGGCAAACGACGCCTATGTCGAAGAAACGGAGAGCGCCAGCTTTCTGCGCGACACAGTTCGAATATTTCGTCGCAATCGAATGGCAATGACGGGCTTGATTATTATCGTCGTTCTGGTGCTGACGGCAGTATTTGCACCTTATATAAGTCCTCATGATCCATATCGCGTCGATATGAACGAGCAATTCCTGTCGCCATCGCTCACACACTGGCTCGGCACTGATAATTTTGGACGGGACGTTTTAACACGCATACTTTACGGTGCGCGCATTTCGCTTGTGGTCGGCATCGTTCCGAGCTTCATATCGTTGATAATCGGCGCCATCATGGGCATCGTCAGCGGCTATTATGGCGGACGGATCGATTTTACGATCATGCGCCTTGCCGACATGATGATCGCCTTTCCGTCGCTATTGCTGGCAATGGTGGTGATGTACACACTTGGCGCGAATTTGTTCAACATCTTCATAGCTCTCAGCCTGGTCGGCTGGGCAAGTGTAGCCCGAGTTGTACGTTCCCAGACGCTGGCATTGAAAGAAAAGGAGTTTATCGAGGCCGCTCGCGCCAACGGATCGAAGAAGACAACGATCATGTTCCGGCATCTGTTTCCCAATGTAGTGCCTACGCTGATCGTTCTGTTCTCGCTCAGCATTCCTGAAGCGATCATGTGGGAATCGAGTCTCAGTTTCCTTGGCGTTGGTGTGCAGCCCCCTGAAGCAAGTTGGGGCCTGCTCGTTGCCAAGGGAAAGGAATATCTCTTTGCTGCTCCTCTCGTTGCCATCATGCCCGGCGTGGCAATTTTGATCACGGTGCTGGCATTCAACTTCATCGGCGATGGGATGCGTGACGCTCTCGATCCTTACATGAAAGATTAAGGCGGCTGATATGACCGATCAAAGGCCTCTGTTGAGAGTGCGCAACCTGCGCACTGAATTCAAGTCACATCGCGGAACAGTCCGCATCCTCGACAATGTATCTTTTGATGTCGGGCAGGGCCGGATTGTCGGTTTGGTGGGAGAGTCCGGCTCCGGCAAAAGCATGACGGCTTTGTCCCTGATGGGGCTGGTTCCATCACCCCCCGCGACCGTTAGCGCTGACAGTATCATGCTGGATGGCGTGGAATTGACAACCCTCACCAAAGATCAACTCCGCTCGAAACGAGGCCGCGACATGTCGATGGTCTTCCAAGAGCCGATGACTTCGTTCAACCCGGTCATAACCATGGCGCAGCAAGTGGGTGAACCGCTGCAGATTCATGGCAATTTTTCTAAACGCGACGTTCGCGACAAAGTCCGGCAAATGTTTGAGATGGTTGGCATTCCCGAAGCGAAAGCCCGCCTGGACGCCTACCCGCATGAATTATCGGGCGGCCTACGCCAGCGGGCAATGATAGCCATGGGATTGATCTGTGAACCCAAATTGCTGATTGCTGATGAGCCGACAACAGCGTTGGACGTCACGACGCAGGCGCAGATACTGCGTCTCATCATGGAACTGCGCGACCGCGTCGGCACTGCCATCATCATGATCACTCATGATCTGGGCATCATCGCCGAAATGTGTGACGAAGTGAATGTGATGTATGCGGGTCAGATCATCGAGCAGGCCAATGTATACGATGTTTTCGATCGTGCATCTCATCCTTACACCCGTGGCCTGCTGGCCTCGATACCGAAGGCCAACGAGAAGCCGGACGGTACGCGTCTGAAGAGCATCAACGGTATGGTGCCCAATCTGGCCAGACTTCCTGGTGGCTGCCGTTTCAATCCCCGTTGCAGTGATGCCATGTCCGTTTGCAGCTTTAAGGCGCCTGATCTGAACCTATTGGAGAATGGGCACAAAGCACGCTGCTGGCTGCATGACAAAGCAGGAGCCTCTCTATGAACAAGGTTCTCATTTCCACCGAAAAACTGAGCAAGCACTTCCGGCTCGGCAAGGGATTGTTTTCGTTTGACGAGAAAGTGGTTCGCGCAGTCGATGACGTTTCGCTGGAAATCTATGAGCGGGAGACCTTCGCACTGGTCGGAGAATCCGGTTGCGGCAAGTCTACTCTTGGACGCGTCATCTTGCGGCTTCTGGAGCGCAGTAGCGGTACGGTAAGCTTTAAAGGCCAGGATATTTATGCGCTTGACGAAGCACGAATGCGCGAACTGCGCAAACAGATCCAGATTGTGTTTCAGGACCCTTACGCATCATTGAACCCGCGAATGCGGGTGAGGGATATTCTGGCCGAGCCGTTGCGCGCGCACAATTTCGGTACCAGCCAGCAAATTGAGACGCGTTGTAAAGAGCTCCTCAATATGGTCGGTCTGCGTCCGCATCTGATCAATCACTATCCGCACCAGTTCAGCGGGGGGCAGCGCCAACGCATCGGTATTGCACGTGCGCTCGCCAACAATCCGGAATTCATTGTCTGCGATGAAGCTGTTTCTGCCTTGGATGTCTCGATCCAGGCCCAGGTTCTTAATCTCCTTCGAGACTTGCAAGAACAACTACAGCTTACATACTTATTTATTACGCATGACCTGAGTGTCGTACGACAATTCGCCGACCGTGTCGGTGTCATGTTTCTTGGGCGTCTGGTTGAAGTGGGTACGACGGAAGAAATCTTCAACAATCCGCAGCACCCTTATACGCAGTTCCTGATTTCCGCCGTGCCCCGTGCTGATCCGCACCAGCGCAACAGGGCCCGCCCGCTTTTGAAGGGTGAAATACCCAGCCCGATGAACCTGCCCAAGGGCTGCCGTTTCAACACTCGATGCCCCTGCGCACGGGATATTTGCCGAACCGACGAACCAGTACTTTCCGGGGATGTCGGTCTGCATCATGCCGCTTGCCATTTTCCAGGCGTCAAGCTTAGCGAAGTGCCCGCGGAAGCTTGACGAGCTTCAAGACTGGAAAGATTTTGCACTGCGCCGCAGCTTCACTGGCCATTTAAAAACATGATCGAGCTTCGATCGGCTTTGAACGGATTGGATACCTATGACCCGCATCTCCGATGATACTCTCGTTGATCGCCTGCTAACGTTTTTGCGCGAACAAAGCGGGCCGCTTAGTATTCCCGGCATAGGACTGTCCATCGTTCGCCAGGGAAAGGTTCTCTATACGGGCGGCATCGGCGTTCTGGAGGCGGGCACCGAGCGCAACGTCACGGCGGATAGCCTGTTTGCCGTTGCATCCTGTTCAAAGGCTTTTACGACCACTTTATGCGCGGTCCTGTCGGAACAAGGAAAGCTGGACTGGGATCGGCCGATCCAGGAGATATGGCCGAAATTTGCATTTGGTCCCCAGGTTATTTCCGAACAGGTAACGTTGCGGGACCTGTGTTCCAATCGGACGGGCATAGGCCAGGCAACCGCTGTAGAGTACGGCTCCATCCTGTCTTTTGAAGAAGTGGTCAACGGCGCTGGGGGTGTTCCAATGATCGCCCCTTTTCGCGATCGATATTCCTATTCAAATCTCCATTTCACCGTCGCTGCCGAAGTATGTAACCGGGTGAGCGACAAGACATTTGCCGATGCGTCAGCGGCATATATATTCGAGCCCCTTGGAATGACCACGGCATCCGCTGATCGGCCCGATCTGGAAACCGATCCGCGTTTCGCTCGACCGCATGTGCGAAATGGCGATGCAATGCTACCTGTCGCCTTGGAAAAGCTTTCCAACCTCATCGGAGCGGGGTCGGTTTCACAAAGCCCCAATGACGCCGCCCAGTGGTTGTTGTTCAATCTGAACGCTCATCCAAATGGCGCCGCGGTTCTGCCAGCGGCCAGGCTTGCAGAACTAAAGCGCATTCATTCCCGAACCACCCCGGAGAACACTTTCCTTGGCTACGGCCTCGGTTGGCGCATAGGCAGCGGTAACGATTTAACTGTTGTGGATCATACCGGCGCTATTGGCGGTGTACTTTCTCTCACTCGTCTGGTGCCCGATAGCGGGTTCGGAATCTTCATTTCCATCAATGCAAGCGGCACAGAGATTGAAGATTTCCGCAATGCAGCTGCCGATCTTGCCGTGGCGCTCGATCGTGGTGAGGCAGAAGCGGTTGCGACAATTTATGGGCAAGCGGTTTCTTCCTTGGCGGGAAGGCAATCACAATATCGCAAATCCATTTGGCGCAATATGAAGCCGGCTCCAGTTGATGCTTCCATTGCCGGCGTTTTTGAAGGCGGACCGATGGGTGCTTTGCGGATCGAAGCCCGCAACGGCTGTTTGACGACTTCGCTTGAGCTCTTGCCGGACTACCAATATTGCCTCATGGAAGCCGATACTGCCGGTACATATCCCTTGCGTTCGCTGAAGGCTCCGGAACGCTGGTGGGGCAAAGACGATAAGGTAGCTCAGCTTGTGCTGTCTCAAGACGGCGATACGATAACTTGGCAAAATATGTGGTTCGGTGAATGCAAATTTCACCGCAAGAGCATTTCCGCGATTCCGATTTAACCGGAACTGATCGATTTTCATAACACCGAGAACTGGTTCATTTCAGGTGTTATGGATTAATCCTTACGGTGTTGAGATTATGGACGATGGTTCGGGACAAAGACGCCGGTCGGGCCGGATTTTACGATACGGTAGTTCAGATGGATCGGCCGTATTAAATCCCGCACTCTTTATCACAATAATTCGCTCGGCTATCGACTGGAAGTCTGCCCTGAAGTGTACCGAGCTTTTAAGGGTGATGATTCCTACCCTTTTTGGATCTATGCCGAGATGAAAGAATATGGCCTGTGTTCCTGCCTGCGACCGCCTGCTGCCCACGATTACAGAAACACCGGTACCGGAAATTCGGAGCAAAGCCGTCAAACCAATGTCAATTGCGCTCCCCGCATAGAATTCACCAGTTCCATTGAATTTTCCGTTTCCCAGAGCAAGGACCTCGAACTCTGCTTTGAGTGGCGTAATGCCATCCGGCCCTGAACGCCCGCCAATTTCCGTCTTGAACCGGGCACCAGTCCCCTGCCGGTGTGCAATCTCTGCGGCTTGGGGATCGAAAACAAAAGCGACGATTGCATCTCCTGCCCTCTGCTCCAAGAGTTGGCGGATCAGGCCGGTGCTGTCACCCGTACCACCGGCGCCGGGATTGTCTTGTGTATCGACGAGAATTACCGGCCTTGTCGTTGAACGCGCCACTTCCAGCGCCAGACTGACACCTTCTCCTTCATTGAATACGCGGTCTCTGGCGTAGTCTGTTTCTGCCTTCAGGATGCAATCGGCAAGCGACTGCATATGCCGGTCGAGATCGGGGGCTTCTTCCCTGCCGTATCCAACTATCGCCGGACCGCAATCCAAGGTATCGGAGGGCGGAAACCCAGGCGCAAAACTGAGATGCAAACGATGCTCGCGCTCGATTTGCTCCAGCCGGGTATAAATCGAGGATGTCGGCTCAGCCAATGTACATTGAGATGGAATGGGAATGAGGTAGGGCGTTTGAACCAGCGCCTTGGCAAAACGCGTGCCACTTCTGCACATGTTGAATAAAACCTGTGCTGTCCGCCGTCCTGTTTCTCTCATGTCGACGTGAGGATAAGTGCGGTAGGCGGACATGAAATCACTGTGGCCTACCATTTCCGGGCTGATATTGGCGTGAAGGTCGAGACTACAGGCGATAGGGGCTTCAGGCCCGACAGCCTCGCGGATACGACGCAAGAAGTCGCCTTCTCCATCTCCTATGTCTTCGACGACCATCGCTCCATGGAGATCCAGTAATAGTCCGTCGAAAGGCCCTTTCGATGCAATCGCATCAAGAAAAAGGGCGACCACTTGCTCATATGCCAGCCGCTCGACGGTTCCACCCGGCTCGGCCTGACACCAGACAAGCGGGTGGAATTCGACGTTCTGTGAAATTGCCTCGTCTATCATGCCCGCAATAGGCAGATTGCGTCCCCTCGTGACTTCGGGGATAGCGGCTCCCAATGTCAGTGGAGGCCACCCTCCGGGCGTGTTGAACTCGGCCCAACCTGTTGTACCGGGTGCGAAAGTATTGGTCTCGTGCTGAAAGCCACCTATTCCAATTTTCATCTTAGATACAGGTCTCCTATACGATGCAAGCCGGGTGTAGACTATATCTTCATGAACAAAACTTGGAAAATATCGTTTGATGATAGTTTCATTCAAGCAGGATATGTTTTCCGCTGTTGTTCAATTCGACCGTGGAGCGCACAGATTTCGCGCGATAAGGGCGTCAACAGTTGAATTCATCGTGTTAACGATGGTCTCGATGAAACGCTCTCCTAGCTGGCTTCTACGCAAAGGGTCCGGTTGCCATATATTCAGGTAATAAGGGATGGGTTGGGCGAGCGGCCGGAGAACAACCCCCGCGCTTTCGAAAGCCAGCGCACTTAGTGGATTAATAATCGAGACCCCAATTCCGGCGGCAACCATTGTGCCGATCGAGGTTGCCGTCGTTGTTTCTACGACCAGATTACGCGCAATGCCTGCTGCATCGAACTGCGCGTCGATCTGGCGGCGATAGGAATCTTCTTCGGAATAATAGATGAGATCATGACGATCGAAATGAGCCATCTCAAGCACGTCGTGTTGTGCCAGGGTGTGATTGCGCGGCATGATGCACAGCAAATCCCCTGCGTAGAGATTGATAATGGAGTTCGTGTTGCCTGCGACGTTACCTTCGACGACTCCAAGATCGAAAAACTTGCTGAGGAGATCACGTGTTAATGCGGTTTCCTCCAGCGAATGAATTTTGAGAGAAGCATCGGGATAGATGCTGCGAAAGTTGTGAACCACCTGTGGCATAAGCGCGTGGGCGAATGCTGGCAGACACGCCACAGTCACGCGTTGGAGCCTTTCGCCGCGGATGGCACGTGCTGTCCGGGCAATCTCGGCGAGGCTGACAAATGAGCGTTGCACAATCACATTGAGCGCTACCGCCTGTGGCGTCATCTCAAGACGACGTTTTTCGCGTTGAAAAAGCGTAAAACCAAGGTCAGCTTCGAGCGCTTTCAACTCACGGCTGATTGTTGGCTGGGACGAGTTCAATTGCTTGGCAGTTTCGGTCACATTGAGAGTCTGCATCAATGACTGAAATATTTCCAACTGCCGGTGCGTCAGTTGCATGGTCCCCCTCCACGACGATTTTCACAACATATCATAAATGACTATTATCATGATTAATAGGAATTTGACGGCATGTCATGCTCTGTTAGCCTTACCGAAAAATGGGGACACTGGACGGTCGCAAAACAACCTGTCGGTGGTCAAGAAGACGACGGATCGTTCCTCCAATAAATGGAAAGAGTGAAGTAGATACAATGACGTCGTTCCGGCTCGCTATTCCACGGTCAGACGAAGGCAAACAATACTTCATCAAATGCAACGGGCTTGGCAACGACTTCGTCGTCATTGACGGTCGCAGTACCCCATTTCGGAAATCTTCCGACTATATCCAGTGGGTCTGCAACCGCCACGTCGGTATCGGCGGCGATCAGCTACTGGTTTTCGAAGCGCCTGAATCACCTGAGGCTTCCGTTCGGCTTCGCATCTACAATATTGATGGACAAGAAGCGGAAACATGTCTGAACGCTACCCGTTGCGCAGCCTGGTTGATTATGGAAGAGACAGAGCGAGACGAAGCTGTCATCGAGACACTCGGTGGGCCGATCCGGGCGAAACGGGCCGGCGATCACAAGGTTAGCCTCAGTATTGGTAACGCCAAATGGGACTGGCCCGAAATTCCTCTGGCGGGTTCCCTCGAATCTGCGGGTGCCCAATTGGAGAGCGGACCGCTGGTTAGCCCAATCGCAATCAATATTGGCAATCCCCACCTCGTTTATTTTGTTCAAAACCTGGGTGGGCTCGACATTGCCGCGCTTGCCGATCCCGTTCAAAAAAGTGGCTATCTTCCCGAGCAGGCAAATATCGGCGTGGCCGAAGTTACCGGCCCAGATTCGATCCGGCTCGTCGTCTATGAACGTCCAGGCATCCTCACGCAAGCCTGCGGCAGCGGCGCGTGTGCCGCTGTCCTCGCCGCAAGACGGGCCGGTCTCATATCGAGCGACAAGGTTACAGTCTATGCGCCCGGTGGTCAGCTTGAAGTCGAAGTTTTTGATGGCGAGACTTTCATGCTGACGGGCCCGGTAGACGTAACCTTCGACGGGTACATCGCATCCAACCTCCATCGGTGAAGGCGAGCGAAAAGCGCTGTCTCACTCGGTCACTCTCACCGACCGTATCTGATATTCCATCTGAAAGTGATAAAATGAAGAGTGAATTCCCTCAAGACACGTTGTGCGAGCTGGCTGCCCAATATGCGACGCCGTTATGGATCTATAATGCTGATGTAATTCGTCGGCAGATTGATCGTCTTGCCCCTTTCGATATTGTCAGATTTGCGCAGAAGGCATGTTCCAACGTCAATATTCTGTCGCTCATGCGCGAGGCTGGCGTGCACGTTGATGCGGTATCTCACGGTGAAATAAAACGAGCGCAACAGGCGGGATTTTCAGCAGCCGCTACAGCCACCGGCGCCGCGGGCATCGTTTTCACTGCCGATCTTTTTGACCGTGATACCCTCGATTATGTTGTGCGGGAGAAGATTGAAGTCAATGCAGGCTCTTTGGACATGCTGCACCAATTGGGCGAAAGATCACCTGGTCATCGTGTGTGGCTGCGTATCAATCCAGGCTTCGGGCACGGTCACAGCAAGAAGACCAACACCGGCGGAGAAAACAGCAAACACGGCATCTGGCATGGACAACTTGCCCAAGCGATTACCTTGTTAGAGCGTTACCGTCTCCATCTGGTAGGCTTCCACCTTCATATCGGTTCAGGCGTCGACTATCGCCACCTTGAGCGCGTCTGCCAAGCCATGACCGATATAATTTCATCGGTGGACCACGATTTTGAGGCGATATCTGCTGGTGGGGGTCTTTCTGTGCCCTACAAGAATGGGGACCAGGACATCGACGTCGCACACTATTTCAATCTTTGGGACCAGACCCGCCGGCAGGCAGAGAAAAAACTAGGCCATTCGGTGCGTCTTGAGATTGAGCCCGGTCGTTTTCTGGTAGCACAGTCGGCGGTTCTCGTGGCGGAGGTGCGTGCCACCAAACAGATGGGCGACAATCATTTCACTCTGGTCGATGCGGGCTTCAACGACCTGATGCGTCCGGCTCTCTACGGCAGTTATCACCATATTTCAGTTTTGTCGGCTAATAGTAGGGCCCGGAAGACTGAAGCTTCGCGCCCGACTGTCATTGCCGGGCCCCTGTGTGAATCAGGAGATGTTTTTACACAACAACAAGATGGCACCGTGGAAATGAGAGAATTGCCACCGGCTCATGTCGGTGACTATCTGGTGTTTCACGACGCAGGAGCTTACGGAGCATCGATGTCCTCCAATTACAATAGCCGCCCACAGGCGGCCGAATATCTGTTGGATGGCCCAGCATCCCGTTTGATCCGGACAAGACAGAAAATAACCGAGCTCTATCAGAGAGAATGTCCTAACTTGGCATCCCCGACTACCGCGAAGGCAATATAAAGTTTGCGCGGCTTTAATCCCGATAACAACATGATGGTGCTGAAATTGAACAATCAACGTAAAAGCGGGAATCCCAAGCCCGCCATTGCAGTAATAATGGGAGAAAACACCAGTGCCGGTGGAGATCGGTACGACATTTCGAAACATTATTTTGCAGCCATACACCGGGCTGGCGGCGTTCCATACGGCATACCCTACCTCTCAGATATAGTGGATCGGGTTACCCAGGAATTCGACGGCTTCTTAAGCATCGGTGCTCGAATAAAATTTCCCGATTCCTGGTACGTGGAAGGGGATCGGTCTGCTTTCCCATTTTCTGATCGTCTTGAAGTGGAAGTCGCCCTGATGAAGGGATTTCTTGCCAGGGATAAGCCTGTACTGGGCATCTGTAATGGGATGCAGATGCTGGGTTGTCTGAACGGCTGTCGGATGGTTTCGGACGTCCACGCGAGCCTGCCGAATGCAATCAATCACGATCAAGCTGATCTTCTGCATGAAGTTGCTGTTTCGGCGGGAACAAAAATGGCTGGAATATTGCAGGTGGACAAATTTAACGTGAATACGTTCCATCGCGAAGCACTTGTTGATATTTCCAAGGAGGTAACTGTCACCGCTCGCGGATCCGACGGCGTAATCGAAGCGATTGAAATTCCCTCACAATCATTTGCGATGGGAGTACAGTGGCATCCTGAATTATTTGGTACTGCCGAGCATCCCGGCAGCCGGCTATTTGACGCCTTCGTAAACGCCGCTGCGCAGCATTCTTGAAACAGGTTGGCTATGATAAGGCAGTCATCCGCAAACTGGATGATTTCTCTTGTCTTCAGAGAAGATCAGGCCTTTCCGGATGGGCTGAAGGGCTGTTGGCGACAGGAACAGTTGACGCACTCAACCATTGATCGCTTCGATACCTGATCTTCTGGCTCCAACTGTCAGCAAGCACCGCATGAGATGCGAGGCTCCCTCGCCTGTCGACCCTCCGCAAGGTTGTGCCTTCCATCCTCGTTGTCCATTGCCATTCTTTTGCCGCTCTGGCGATATTCCCGTTTTCACCAACTCGCCGGCAGTTCCTTCCACCGAGCCCGTTGTCACTTGTTAAAACAAGGCTAAGATCATGAGTCAGAATCCATTTTTGGTCGGAACGCTTGAACAGCCTACAATTGTCGTTCGTACCGGCCAAGACCAGCAGAACCCGCATATCGGCCTGCTTACTATTGACGAGTGGACTGTCAAATGCGCGGTAGGCCGCAATGGGTTGGTGGAGCCGCACCTGAAGCGCGAAGGTGATGGAAAAACACCCCGCGGTCGCTATCCTTTGCGTTATGGCTTTTACGATCCTGCGGTTTTTGGTGATGAACCACGCAGTTTCGATTTCCCCTTTTTGCCCAAGCCCGAAAACTACCGCTGGGTGGAAGATCCAGACAGTCCCTTTTACAACCAGCTGGTTTTTGAAACTGATGAAACCCAAGCCTCCCGTCGGGGTGAGCGGCTCTTCGATCTGATTATCCCTGTCGGATGGAATGATGCCCTGCCCGATGCACGCGGCGGTTCTGCAATTTTCATACATGCGGCCCGCCCCGATTTCAGCGGTACATCTGGCTGTGTCGTCGTTGCCCACGAACATCTGACGGAACTGGCGCGCCGGGTGCGCCCCGGAATGGTTATCGATATCGCATCGGTCGACGGGGCGCAAATGACCCTCGAACCCCGGGTGACAACCCCGCCCACCGCTATAGAGACAGTTACATTCCATGGCCTGAAGCCCGGTCCGCGCCTTATTGTGACCGGTTCTGTCCATGGTAACGAACCATGCGGCCCCCACGCCATCACACGCCTGATCCACGAGTTCCGCACCGGACAAAGGGGCCTGGAATGCGGCACGGTGACCTTTGTGCCGGTTGTGAATGGACTTGCCTTTCGTAACGATACCCGCTTCGGCGATCGCAATTTCAACCGCAATCTTTCCGAAGCCGCTATCCCCCAGGATAACGAAGACCGCGTGGCCAATGTCATCTGTCCGTTGCTGCGCGCCCACGACGTGCTGATCGATCTTCATTCCTTCAGTTCAGAAGGTCCACCGCTTGCTCTCATGGGGCCACGCAACAACAACGGAACGCTCGAACCTTTCGCGCATCAGGAGGCGGAAGAAAAGCTCGCCAAGGCGCTTGGCCTTCCAATCATTATCCATGGTTGGCTTCCAGCGCACGAAAAGGCACTTGAGCAGAAACGTGAAGCGGGCGTCACCGAAGGACTGTCGTCCCTGCATGCCATCGGCACCACTGAATATATGCGGTTTGCGGGGGGCTACGGCGTGACTGTCGAATGCGGTCAGCATCTCGATCCCAACGGACCACAAGTCGGTTATGATTGTGTCGTCAACGGAATGGCGTCGCTCGGCCTGATCTCCGCACAGCCAGCCATGGTGCACCCGTCATCGGTGCTTGAAATCAGCGATGCTATTCTGGCCGATCACGAAGATGATCACTTGCTGAAGCAGTTTGCGGCTGGCGAAAAAGTTGAAAAAGGGGAAGTCATCGGGAAACGCGCCGACGGCAGCGACATTGTGATGCCATATTCAGGAGCAGTGCTTTTTGCCGGAACAACGGCACCCGTGCATACAGAACTGTGCTTTTTGTGCAAACCGAGTGATCGCCTGCATGCTTGAACGTCTGCGCAGCCAATAAATAGCAGAATCCAATTGTTGCCGACGCTGTAAAGCCAGCGTCGGCAAGTGGTGCATTGTTTATTCCGCGATGTCGACCTTCTCGAAGCGGTGCGACCCGAGTGGCTCCATAACGTAATTCTTCACGTTCTTGGACATCGGCAATACGACCGTTGAATGCGCAAGTGGAACCCATGGGGCTTGATAGATGGCGATTGCCTGTGCCTCCTGATAGAGCCTGGTTCGCTCATCCTTGTTAGAGCTCACTCTCGCCTTCTGCAGAATATCTTCCAGCGGCTTGTAGCACCAATTGGCGTTGTTGCTTCCACCGACGCCGGAGCAACTGAAGAAATAGCTGAGCAGATTGTCAGGGTCACCATTATCGCTGGTGCCTCCGAGCACCACCGCCCCGTCACGATCCTTGTCACGAGCCTTCTTGAGATATTCACCCCATTCGTAGGAGACGATCTCCACACCGACGCCGATCTTGGCGAGATCCGCCTGCATAAGCTCAGCCGCACGCCGCGCATTTGGCATATAAGGCCGGCTGACCGGCATCGCCCAGATTTTCATCTTGAGGTCTTTGACGCCCGCATCGTCGAGGAGCTTCTTTGCTCCATCAGGGTCGTAGCTATACCCCTTTATATCACCATTATAGCCCCACATACTGGGTGGCAGGACGCTTTGAGCAACCTGTCCCATGCCCTGATAGACAGCTTCCACAATTGCCTTTCTGTCAATGGCCATGTTCAGGGCGCGGCGTACTTCCACCTTGTCGAATGGAGCGTCCAGCGTGTTCATGGCGAGATAAGCCACGTTCAGTCCCGGCTGTTCCATAACAGTAAGGTTTGGATCGGCTTTCAGCCGTGCGACATCCGCCGGCGCGGGATAGGCTGCGATATGGCACTCACCTGCCTGAAGCTTCTGCATACGGGTGGCGGGGTCCGTCGTGATCACGAAGATCAGGTTGTCAACTTTGGGCGCACCGCCCCAATAGTCTGCATTGGCAGCAAAACGGATTGCTGCATTGGTCTGATAATCCACAAAACGAAACGGACCAGTGCCCACCGGCTTGCGGTCGAGATCCTCGCGCTGCCCGGCCTTCGCCAATTGCTCGGCATATTCTGCCGACATGATCGAGCCGAAGTTAAGGGCGAGCTTCGCCAGAAGGGATGCATCCGGCTGGTTGAGAACGAACTTGACGGTATGGTCATCGACTTTGACCACTTTCTTTATAATCACCGGCATGTCCATGGCGTTGAACATTTCCCAACCTGCGCCGACGAAATAATTGTTCCACGGGTGCTGCTTGTCGAGCTGGCGATTATAGGTGAACAGAACGTCGTCCGCGTTGAATTCACGGGTTGGCGTGAAGCTGTCGGTCGAATGGAACTTCACCCCCTGCCGCAACTTCAACGTATATTCGAGATTGTCGTCAGAGATGGTCCAGCTTTCTGCGAGGCCGGGAACGACGTTGGTCGTGCCGCTTTCGAACTCAGTCAGCCGGTCGTAGATCGTTTCGGCAGAAGCGTCCCATGTGCTGTTTGTCGTGTAGAGCGCGGCATCGAAGCCTTCCGGTGCGCCCTCGGAACAATAGACCAGCGTCTTTGCCATTGCCGGGGCTAGCGCTACGCTGGACAATGCTGCCGCCGCCAACAGTGACAGCAGAGTTTTGCGTGTTGTTTTCGACTTCATTTTCATTTTTGTTCCCACAATCGTGTTTTCTTTTCGAGTTGCCGTTTGCCCAGCAAGTTAGTCGGCTCGCCCTTCTGTTGTCGCGAGGCCGCGTCCAGGTGTCCAAACGGAATCCGGTTTGGTCCAGAGCACATCATTACGGATCAGTTTCACGAGTTCCCTTGCATGAAGATCGAGGAAACGCTCTCCCTTTTCGGCCGTGGCGCTGCGCGGATCTCCCCATGTTCCGGTAACCGGCGCACGCTCGGCAAAGGAATAGAAGCGCGAAACGTCTGCCGGTACGTCGACAGGATGCTGCTGATTGCCGAATGCCTGTCCGAACTTGTCCGTCCTCACGGCATCACCGACAATGGCAAGCATGACGGAAGCTTCCCCCTCACAGGCATGATGGGGTCCATTATCTACCTCGAAGATTTTTCGTGCTTCGTCGCCTGCCAGCATCCACGGTGTGGTGGCCACGATTGGCATCGCAAATTCAACAGCCAGTTCGCGGACAGCGACCGAAAGCGGATCGATATTGCCGCCATGTCCATTGACAATCAGGAGACGTGAAAACCCAAGTGTTTTCAATGATCTGGCTATGCATCGGATGACACGGCTGAAAGTATCGTAATCAAGCGTGATAGTGCCGCCAAACGGCAGGTGGTGTTCGCTCATGCCAAGCCATTGGCCGGGGAGGACAGCGACGGGAATCTCCTCAGCTACGAGACGCGCGGCGCGGATGGCGGCTGCCGAAGCGCTCGTCGTGTCAGTAATGACCGGCAGATGAGGGCCGTGCTGCTCAAGCGATCCCACAGGCAGAATAGCAAGGGCACCCGGCTTGCCTGCAATCTCGCGCAGGTCCGGTGCGGTCATACGTGCCCATTCAACTTCTTTCGTCATGTTCAGTCCTCTTTCCTTAATTCCAGATAAAGCCAAAGCGCAGGCGTCACCGCATCAGGTCTGATGGCCTCGGGCCTCGGTCGACAAGGTTCGTGTTCTTCCGTCCGGTTGTCGCAGGGCGACCTGGTCGAATTGGGCGATAACTGCACAGGAATGATTGGGAAATATGCGAACACGACTGCCGACAGGGGGCGGGGTGTCACTGAAACGAACGAACCCATGTTCTTCAGAAAGGCGTTCAATTTCCCACATCTCTGACGTGTCACCCCACACACTGACGGCCAGCCCAAAGCCGCCGCCACCAGAGCCGTGTGCACCAAGGTCGGATGAAAGGGATTTGGAACCTGCATCGATAATGAAATGATGGTCGTTGTGGGCAACAACGGTGGCAATGATGGAAAGCGCGATGTTATCACCCGATGCTATGCCAAGGCGAAGCGCGGTCCGGTCAAGGAAGGCGTAGTTTCCCGGCCGTATCTCCGTTATCCCGGACGGAATAGGCGCGCCGAGGCAAGTCGGTGTCGACCCCACGGATATTGCGGGGACTTCGACGCCCACCTCCTTCAACTGTTCTGCGAGGTGGAGGAGGGCCTGCGCTTCCGCATTGGCAATATTTGCCAGTTCTTCGGCGGACTTGCTGCCATAGGCATGGCCTGCATGGGAAAAAAGGCCTGCGAATGCAAGATAAGGGTGTTGTGCTATCTTTTGAGCCAGCACAACGGCGGCGGGGTCCTGCGGCTTGACGCCGACGCGCCCGAGACCGACATCGACTTTCAGAAAAACGCCAAGCTTTACATCATGTGCTTCTGCGGCAGCCCCAATCGCCTGAATGCCGATCTCGTGAGCGGCGATAAACATAAGCTCGGTATCTCGAATCTGCGCACTGCGTATCAGGCGACCGATCGAATCCGGTCTCACGATGGGATAAGCGAGGGTTACGGAGGGAATGCCGCCCTCGACAAAGACCAGCGCTTCATCCGGCTTGGAAGCAGTGACGCCAATTGCGCCAAGCTGAAGCTGGCGGTTGGCAATCATGAGGCTCTTGTGGGTCTTGATGTGAGGCCGCAGCCGCACCCCGGCTTTGTCCGCCTTTTGCTGCATCTCCTTCAGGTTGCGTATCAGCCGGTCTTCGTCGATTTCCACGTAAGGTGTCTGAATGTCGACGGGATAAGGACGGTTGAATGTTTCAATTGCCACTGCTGGTTCAGTCAAAGTTATCTCCGGCAATCTGACTGCAAGCCCCGTGCCTGCCAGTTTGTTCCACTGTACCCGAAAGTCATGGAACCAGATTTGCACAGCCCGGAGAGGCAATCAAATTATTTTCTTATAAGAAAATAATTTCCCTAAGATGCCGATGAGATTCAAGCCTTATCGAAGACGTCAATCCGCTTTGAATTTGATGGTTTGCGTATTGACCAGCGTAGAAACCAGTTCCGTTTCCGGCGTTGAACAGACACACAGGATCTGGGCGGGCTCTTCGCTCACGCTTAGATAACCGTGTCCAGTCATCGCATCAAAATAGGCGGAATCGCCTTTCTTGAGACGAAGAGGTGCATAAATTTCTGAGTGGAGTTCCAGTTCACCCTCAAGCACATAGATGAATTCCTCGCCCTTGTGCCGGATGAGCGGCCCAAATTCCTCAAGTGTTCGAGCGTGCGCCACAGCGAGGATCGGGACCATCGCCTTCTTGTAGATCTCCGTGCAAATATAGAGATAGTCGTAGTTCTGCGTGATGATCGAACGGCCGTCGCCGGACTTTGTGAATGTACGCCGGCCCATCACATTTGAAAGTTCATCCGGGGTGGCCACAGCGCCAAAAAGCTCTGCAATATCGACACCAATGCCCTGAGCAAGCTGGATAAGCCGGTCATATGTAAGCTGCATCTGGTTGTTCTCAACCTTCGAAAGGGTCGATACTGCAAGCCCGGTCATCGCGCTTACTTCAGCCAGGGTCCAATGGTTGCGGCTTCGGATGTCTCTCAGGATGTCGCCGAGGCTGGATTTCGCATCATTCATCCGAAGTTTTCCATTCGCTTGATCTCAAATTCGAGTGGCATCCCGATCAACTCTGTTTTCAAGAGGTATATCGCGTCACTGACATGAGCGCGTAATTTACATCTCGCCGTAAAGCAACATGATGCCCTACTGAGCCAGCGGATCCGCAACTCTCGGCCAGTATGGTTTTTCCAGTTTTGTGAAAGGCAAATCTTCGAAACGTGGTTGTAGCGCACCGGGAGCGCCAACATAGAGTATCTCGCCCGCAATAGGTTCGAAACCAGCCCGGAAATGGTTGCTCGATTTCACCACGACAATCTTCTTTTTCGAGGGATCAAGTCCGAGCCCTGTCATGCATTCGGGGTGAAATGTCTGCGTGCGGATGGTATTCAACACGATATCGATACTCCCCGCGCTGACCCAGACGGCCTCGCCGATGCCCAGCGGCGTGGGGCCAAACCGTTGCGTAATGTCCGAAGCAATCCGCCGGACCGTGACCGTGAGATCCAGCGGCGCACCCGACACTTCGCCGACCTTGCCCCCAATCCTCAACGCGAGAGAGGCGCCTTCTCCCGCTTCCCGGCACATCCGCACGGCGATCGGGTCCCAGTAAAGACAAGAGGCGACGTCTTCAATTCCGCGTTCAATAATGCGCCGCAGAATAAAAGTGGAATCGCCCGGGGCGCCCCCGCCAGCATTGTCTGAAACATCGGCCAAGACAACGGGACCATTTTTCGCTTCCAATGCACGGTCCAGCGCCTCATCGACGGACAAGTATGCGCCACGCATTTGCTCCCGTGCACTGTATATCTCTCGACCGAAGCTTTCGGCGATGTGAGCAGCCTTCTGCCGATCCTGGTCGGTGACAACGAGCATCTTCGCGCCCACATCCGCAACGTCACCCCATGGAAAACCATGGCCGAAGGAGACAGCCAGTACGCCGTCGTTCCCTTCCATCGCCTTCATCCGGTCCACAACTCCGCGCAACGGTTGCCGGTGCGGATGAAAGATGCTGATGAGGCGGCAGTCATAGACCGCCATGACAGGTTCGATTTCACCCGTGAGCGTTCGTTCCAGTATCGCAAAGAGCTGACGGGCTACGATCTCAATATCGGTGTGTGGATATTCCTTGTAAGTTACGATCATCGTTGCATTGTCGATCATGCGCTCAGTAATATGACAATGCAGATCCAGCTCGACAGCTATCGGAACATGAGCGCCCACAAGGCCACGTATATGGGAGATGAGGTCTCCTTCGACGTCATCATAACCGTCCGCAACGCAGGCACCATGAAGCGCAAGCATGACTGCGTCCACCGGCATTGCCGCCTGAAGATCATCAAGAATTGTTTTGCGGAAATGTTCGTAAACGGCGCGGGTGGTTCTGCCGCCAGGCTCGGCCACTGCGCAAAGACTTTCGACGACACTCCAACCTTTCCTTTCTGCGGCATCCCGCCAGACAGACAATTGCGATGAGCAGCAATTGAGTGGCTTCGAAGTGGCATCTCCATAAGCAATCAGGTTTTCAGTGAAAGCTTGGAAACCTGTCTGCATTGGCGAAAAAGTGTTCGTTTCGGTATCCAGACCGGCGATGAAGATTTTCATTATCGTCTCTTATTGTGCGTTCAAATTTTCCGATAATAAACATCGTCATTTCGCCCGGTCAACACAGCATGACCATCCTGGACATCCGTTGCAACAATTCATCCGGCTTGAAGCGCGCCCCAACTCTGGGCGCAGCTATGCCGCGAGCACCGAGAAATGCCAAGGACATCGACGGTAGCGCGAAGCGTCTTTCCTGCCGAAATGGAAAAGAATTCAGTCGCGTCGTAATAGAGAAATATTGCTCGCGAGCGCAGGGAACGTGGGCTTAAGCTAGGCGGCTCAGGCGAACGCATAGTGTCCCACAATGGCGATCATGGGCCTTCAGATTGTCTGACCGCATTCAGATACTGACTTGGGACGGAGCAAGGGCATCACGATAGCATCGGCCAGCTTGGCCTGATGATCTCTGCCAAGCTTCAGCGAGTGTAAGAACAGGATTGATCATAGTCAGCGTCAAGACCGCCAAAATGCTTTACAATCGGTCCTTCTGTCCTTGGGGAGACTTTGGAGATGCGGTTTTCAGGGAAAGATCGATCGAAGACAATCCTTCTGGTCTTTGCCGTCTGCGGACTTGTGCTCGGGCTGGGCTTTTACTTTTCGGGTTACTCCTACGGTGCACGGCTGATCTGGGCTATCGCCACCCTGCCTGTACTGGCGACTTTGCTCGCCGAAATTCTCAGGAGTTTATGGCGAGGGGAGTTCGGGCTGGATATCGTCGCGGCGATGTCCATGTCGGCCGCTCTGGCATTTGGGGAAATGCTGGCGGCCTCGATTGTCGCGCTCATGTATACCGGCGGAGCTTTCCTTGAGAGCTTTGCCGAAGGGCGGGCACGCCGTGAGATGCATGCCTTGCTGTCCCGCGCGCCCCGAACCACAATGCGTTATATTGATGATCGTCTCGAGGATGTTGCCGTTGACACGGTTCGTCCGGGCGACCGGCTCCTGATCCGTCAGGGAGATGTTATCCCCGTCGACGGGCGTATCGCTTCCAACAGGGCCTTCGTAAACACCTCGGCACTGACGGGAGAAGCACTTCCGATCTCGCTAGCCCAGGGGGCCGATGTGCTGAGCGGATCGGTCAATGCCGGCGATGCCTTCGATATCGTTGCCAGACACGAAGCGAAGGACAGCACCTATGCGGGCATCGTGCGCCTCGTGGAAGAGGCACAGGCTTCCAAAGCCCCGATGTCGAGACTGGCGGATCAGTGGTCTATCGGTTTTCTGATCGTAACCATCGTAATCGCCTTCGCAGCGTGGTGGTTCACGGGCGATCCGATAAGGTCGGTCGCCGTTCTCGTCGTTGCCACCCCATGCCCGCTCATTCTGGCGGTGCCCGTCGCGCTTGTTGCCGGGCTATCGCGTTCCGCTCATTTCGGGGTGCTGGTGAAGGGTGCTGGTCCGCTGGAGAATATGGCTCGCATCGTTACGCTGGTGCTGGACAAGACCGGAACGCTGACTGATGGCCGTCCGCAAATCACCTCGATCCACCTTGAGCCGGGATTCGGTGAAGACGAGATATTGCGGCTCGCTGCTTCCCTTGACCAGGTGTCGAAACACCCGATGGCACAGGCGCTTGTACTGGCCGCTCAGGAACGCGGTATAGATCTTGTATTGCCGACCGACGTTAGCGAACTGGCGGGGGACGGCGTGGCTGGCCGGGTCGATGGCAGAAGTGTCATCGTCGGCGGGCACAGCTTCGTTGCAAGACAAGCCGGCGCAAAGCTGGTCGAAATTCCCGGCACTGAAGCGGGAGCAGCGCTGGTGGCAGTCGCAATAGACGGCGCTGTTGCGGGCTATATAGTCATGGCCGACCCTTTGCGCGGCGATGTGGCCTCTACGCTAAAAGGTTTACGCAAGGATGGTGTGAGGCGCATTGTGCTGGCGACGGGCGATCGCGCTGCGGTGGCCAGACGCGTCACCAAGGGTTTGGGGCTCGATGCCATCTACTGCGAACTTTCACCCGATCAAAAGGTGCTGACCGTTCTCAGCGAGCGCAAGTATGGCCCCGTGATGATGGTCGGCGACGGCGTGAACGACGCACCTGCGCTCGCCGCGGCGGATGTCGGCGTTGCGATGGGTGCAAGGGGAGCGGCTGCCTCTGCCGAAGCCGCCGACATCGTTCTTCTCGTCGACAGAATAGGCAGGCTGCGGACCGGCATAGAGATCGCGAAGCGATCAAGGCGCATCGCCGTCGAAAGCGTTGTGGCAGGCATCGGCCTTTCAGTGATCGCCATGATTGCAGCAGCGTTCGGCTATCTGTCACCCGTTCAGGGTGCGTTGCTACAGGAGGTGATCGATGTCGCTGTCATTCTCAATGCGCTTCGAGCACTGAAAATCTCGCCAGCCATCGGCTGAAGAGCGTTGGAAACCGGATCGATGCGAAACGAAGTTCGATATTCTTTCCATACATGCCCTCGGTTCCGGCCGCGAATAATTCCACAAGAGGAAGCATCAGGCCGATACGGCCTGATGCATGTGGTTTCAACAATGATAAGGAAGCTTCACTCGAAATCTGCCGGCAGCACATCAGCCGGAATGTTCTGATAACTGACGGGGCGCAGAAAGCGGCGGATGGACATGGTTCCAACGCTGGTTGCGCCGAAATTCGTGCTGGCCGGATAAGGCCCGCCATGCACCATCGAATCGACCACTTCCACACCGGTCGGGAAACCGTTGGCCAGAACGCGTCCGGCCTTGCGTTCCAGAACCGGCAGAAGCTTGCGGGCTGAAGCGGCATCGTCCTTGTCCATATGCAAGGTTGCCGTCAGCTGGCCTTCAAAACCCTTGGCCAGATGCACCATGTCGTCGACCGACTTGACGCGGACCACAACGCCGAGCGGGCCGAACACTTCCTCGCCGATGGTGTGATCGCCGAGGAAGGCGTCCCCCGTCGTCTCATAGAGATTGGGCGAGGCTTCGCGGCCCTTGCTTTCCGTCGTCAGCACAGGCTTGACGGAGTTGCGGCTGTCGAAATGCGCTTTGCCATCCTGATAAGCCTTGGCAATGCCATCGGTCAGCATGACCTGCGGCGCGACCTTTTCCAAAGCGCTGCGGGTGGATTGCACAAAGCTGTCGGCGTCCGATCCGTCGATAACCACGGCGATGCCCGGATTGGTGCAGAACTGACCGGCACCCATGGTCAAGGACGCGGCCCAGCCTTCGCCCAGCGACGGCGCGCGGGTCTTCATGGCTTCCGGCAGCAGGAACATCGGATTGACCGAGCCAAGCTCGCCGAAGAAAGGAATCGGTTCCGGGCGCTGTGCGCAAAGATTGAACAGAGCGCGGCCACCGCCAAGCGAGCCGGTAAAGCCGACAGCCTTGATCAGCGGATGCGTGACCAGCGCTTCACCGACCTTGCGGTCACCACCCTGAATGAGACTGAACACGCCCTTGGGCATGCCGGTCTTGATGAGGGCGGCATGAATGGCCTCGGCGACGATCTCGCCGGTCCCGGGATGGGCGGAGTGGCCTTTCACGACGACCGGGCAGCCTGCGGCAAGGGCGGCTGCCGTGTCACCGCCGGCGGTAGAGAAAGCGAGGGGAAAATTGGATGCGCCGAAAACGGCAACCGGGCCAATCGGACGCTGCATCAGCCGGATTTCCGGGCGTGGCGCTGGCTTTCGGTCCGGCAGGGCCTCGTCAACGCGGCGATCCAGATAGTCACCCTTGCGGATATGGGTGGCAAAAAGGCGGAGCTGGCCGGTGGTGCGCCCACGCTCGCCTTCAAGTCGGCCCGCCGGCAGGCCGGTTTCCTGCGTGCCGATTTCCGTGATGGCGGCAGCGCGCGCTTCGATTTCGTCGGCGATGGCCTCAAGGAACTGAGCGCGCTCTTCGCGGCTTGTGTAACCATAAGTCCAGAAAGCATCTTCCGCCGCTTCGCAGGCGCGCGCCACAAGAGCAGGCGTGCCGACCGCAAATTCATGCGATGAACCCGTCGCAGGTGTCGAGGCGAATGTCGCCTCCCCCGCCACCCATTCACCGGCGATCAGATGGCATCCGTGCGGCTTGAAAATCATTGTCATTTCCATTTCTGATGAGTTAATGAAACCATAATATGTATTTGAAGATGGCGGTCAATACGTCATACGACTTTCATATGCAGTCTTGTTCTGCATAATCAGAATTGCTACACGATTGAAGCACAACCAAGGAAAGTTTGCGGTGACGAACAAAGACAAGGACACATCCCGTTCAACTGGAAATCTTGTCGCCAAAGTGAGTGAACAGCTGCGGCGATCCATACAGTCGGGCGAAATAACGCCCGGGACGAAGTTGCCGAGCGAAGCACGGCTTACTGAATCCTTTGGCGTCAGTCGCACGGTCATTCGCGAAGCAATCGCAGCCTTGCGGGCCGACCGGCTGGTGGAAGCAAGGCAAGGTGCGGGTGTCTTTGTGCTCGAGCCGCAGCCGCCTGAAACAGTTCCCTTCCAAAACCTTGACTATGAGCGCGTTTCTTCCGTCATAGAACTCCTGGAACTACGCACCGGAGTGGAAGTCGAGGCTGCGGGACTTGCCGCCTTGCGTCGTTCGCCGCAACAGGAAGAAGCCATCATCAATTGTCACAGGCAGGTTCTGGCCTGCCTCGAATCCGGTCAATCCACGAGCGAGGCAGATTTTGCCCTGCATCTTGCCATTGCAGATGCCGCCAACAATCCGCGCTTCCGCGAGTTTCTGGCAATGATCGGCAGTGGCGTCATTCCCCGTGCAGCACTTCAGTCGGGTGCAGACACCAGTCCCGGTGATTATATCGCCCATTTGCATAGGGAACACGCGCAGATCATAGAGGCCATATTCAACGGTGACGAGAACGGTGCGCGTGATGCCATGCGCCGGCATTTGAAGGGCAGCCAGACCCGCTATCGGGCCATTCTGCAGAGAGCGCCATAACTTATAATATAAGTTGTTGACACTTATCATCTGAATCGGGTAGGTCCTATGTGTAGTTTTCCAGAAGGGATCGACACATGGAACCGCAACTAATCAAACAGAAACTGGGCGCTGGCCTGCTCTCGTTTCCGGTCACGCATTTTGATGTGGAAGGGAATTTTGCGCCTGAAAGCTATAAGGCGCATGTCGAATGGCTTTCGGGTTTCGACGCGCCCGTGCTGTTCGCAGCAGGAGGTACGGGTGAGTTTTTCTCCTTGCGACCCGACGAAATTCCGGCAATCGTCTCAGCCGCCAAAGAGGCTGCGGGCGGCAGCAATACGGCCATCGTTTCTGGTTGCGGCTATGGCACCGAGGTAGCCATCGAGATTGCGAAATCAGCAGAAAAAGCCGGTGCCGACGGAATCCTGCTTCTGCCCCATTATCTGATCGATGCCCCGCAGGAAGGGCTCTATGAGCATGTCAAGCGCGTCTGTCAGTCAATCGGTATCGGCGTCATGGTCTATAACCGTGACAATTCGGTTCTTCAGGCTGACACGCTGGCCCGCCTTTGCGATGCCTGCCCTAACCTCGTCGGTTTCAAGGATGGCGTCGGCGACATCGGTCTGGTTCGCCAGATTACCGCAAAGATGGGCGACCGGCTGACCTATCTCGGCGGCATGCCAACGGCGGAACTCTTCGCCGAAGCTTATCTTGGCGCGGGCTTCACCACGTATTCCTCGGCGGTTTTCAACTTTGTTCCGGGCCTGGCGGTGGAATTCTACAAGGCATTGCGAGCAGGCGAACGCGCAAGCTGCGAGCGCATCCTCAATGAGTTCTTCTACCCGTTTATGGCGATCCGCAGCCGTCGTAAGGGCTATGCTGTTGCCGCAGTCAAAGCCGGCGTTCGCCTGCAGGGCTTTGCTGCCGGTCCGGTTCGTGCCCCTCTTTCCGATCTGACCAGGGAAGAAGAAGGCATGCTTGAAGCTCTGATCGGCAATCATGCCCGCAAGCAGGCCGCCTGAAACCTTGACTTGAAGACAGAAGCCGCAGCTCTTGGCTGCGGCTTTTTTGATGCCTCACATCAGGGAAGCGACCATTTCCCTGAGACGCGTGCAGGCTTTGACCAGTTCTTCTTCCGAAGCCGCAATCGACAGGCGGATGAAGCCCGGGGCTCCAAAGGCAATACCGGGCACACTGGAAACGCCAAATTCCTCAAGCAGATATTTCGCTACGTCCGTATCGGTTTGAAGAACATTGCCCGCACCGGTTTTGCGGCCGAAAAGCTTTTCGACGCCGATGAAAGCATAAAAGGCGCCGTCGGGCTTGAGGAAATCGATATCCGTAATTTGCGCCAGATGGCCGGCCACCAGATCGGCGCGGCGGCTGAAGATTTCTGCGGCCTGCGCAACAAAGGCCTGATCACCGTCAAGGGCTGCCTGTGCCGCCGCCTGCGCGATAGAGCATACGGAGGTCACGCTTTGCGATTGCATCTTGTTGATCGCGGCAACAAGTGCTTTGGGTCCTGCGGCATAGCCGACGCGCCAGCCCGTCATGGCATAGGTTTTGGAGACACCGTTGACAATGAGAGTGCGTTCGCGAAGCTGCGGACATGCGGTCCCGAAAGAGATGAAAGGCACCTCGCTTAACAGGACATGCTCATAGATTTCATCGGAGAGAATGAGAATGCGCTCGTGCTTTTCGAGAATATGGGCCAGTTGCGCATATTCATCTTCGCTATAAATGGCGCCTGTCGGATTGGATGGGGAATTGAGCATCAGCCAGCGGGATTTGGGCGTGATTGCCGCTGCAAGCCGGCTCGCGGTCAGTTTGAAACCAGTTTCCGGTCCGCAAGGCACGAAGACCGGCTTGCCGCCATGCAACGCGACAATATCAGCATAGGATACCCAGCATGGCGTGGGGATGATCACTTCATCCCCTTCTTCCAGCGTTGCCAGAAACGTGTCGAACAATATCTGCTTGGCACCGTTGGCCACGGTCAGTTCATCGATGCTGAATTCAAGCTGGTTGTCGCGACTGAACTTGACAATGATGGCCTTGCGAAGCGATTCCGTGCCAGCGGCCGCACCATAACGCACGCCGCCGGCTTTCACCGCCGCATGGGCGGCATCCAGAACGTGGGTGGGCGGTTCAAAATCAGGTTCCCCTAGAGAAAGATCCACAATGTCCCGGCCCTCGGCGCGCAGTTTCCTGGCGGCCATGGAGACGGCCATGCTGGGAGACGCCTTGATGCCCGATGATCGGCGATTTTCATACTGCATGGGAATACTCTTTTATTGGTCAGATGAAAGAAGCCGCCCTCATGGGGCGGCTTCCGATGACGTTCAGGACTATCCATTCACCACATAATCAAAATCCCGGTCGCGTTTGACGGCTTCCGCATCACGCTTGTCGTGGGAGCCATAACCGCCACCTCCGGGCAGTTGAAGGATGAGCGTGCGACCGGCAGGTACATGCTGGCGTCCCTTGGCGTTCAACACCGTGCCATCGTCGAGAAGGACCGCCCCGGCGGCTCCGTTCTCTCCCCCTTCGCGGCCGCGCGGTGGGTGCTTGATGCGGTCGAACATTGCGTTGAAGTAAATCTCGTGTCCTTCGGTTGGAGCGATTTCCACCACCTGACCAAGGCCACCGCGGAACTGACCGGCACCACCCGAACCATCGCGCAGTTCCTTGCGCCAGAAAATGACCGGCCCGACATGCTCGGTTGCTTCAATCGACATCGAATGCACGCCGCTTGGAAAGGCCGTGGCGTTCAACCCGTCCAGATGCGACCGCGCGCCGGTGCCCCCGCTGTTGAACAACAGCACTTCCGCACGGTGGCCTCCGTCCCTCGGCGCATCCTTGCCGGTGAGCGGGCGTGCGCTGACATGCAGGTTCCAAAGCGCGCCGGAACCTTCGGCGGGCACTTTTCCCGGCAGCATCTTGTGGACGGCACCGAGCACTGCATCGGGCACCAGATGGCCCAACACGTGGCGCACTGAAACGGGAGCCGGACGCTGCGCATTCAGGATGCAGTCTTTCGGCGCAGTCACCTTGAACGGCAGCAATGAGGCATGGTTGTTGGGAATTTCCGGGGCGAGCGAGCATTTCAGGCCATAGCAGGCATAGGCGGCAGAATAGATCAACGGACAGTTGATGCCCTTGGGGCTCGGTGCCGATGTACCGGCGAAATCCGCAAGGATATGATCGGCATGCACGTCTATCCGCACGGCAATGTCGATTGGATCGCCGTAACCGTCCACGCGCATCACGTTGGAGTAGGTGCCGTGCGGCAGGCTGGCCAGGCGTTCAAGCGTCGCATCATAGCTGCGCTTGAAGATGAAATCGGCCAGGCCTTCCAGATCATCGAGCTGGAATTCATCCATCATGTCCATCAGGCGGCGATGACCGATTTCATTGCAGGCTGCGAGCGAATAGACGTCGCCGACGACCTGATGGCTTTCGCGCACATTGTTTCGCAGTATATTGACGAGGTCCTTGTTGACCACACCGCGCTCGGCAAATTTCATGATCGGCACGAAAATGCCTTCTTCATAAACTTCGTTCGCATCCGGGCCGAAGCCGCGTCCGCCAACATCGACCACATGGGCCGTACAGGCAAAGAAGCCAGTCAACTCACCCTTGCGGAAGCTCGGCGACACGACCGTGAAGTCATGCAGGTGGCCCGTGCCTTTCCATGGGTCGTTGGTGATATAGACATCGCCCTCGTAGATGTTTTCGCGACCTATGTCGTTGATGAAGTGGCCGACCGCTTCCGCCATGGCATTGACGTGGCCGGGCGTACCGGTCACAGCCTGCGCGATCATGAGGCCTGCGCGGTTGAAGACACCTGCAGAAAGGTCGCCGGATTCACGCACGCTGGTGCTGAAGGCGGTACGGATCAGAGTGACGGCCTGTTCCTCGACAACGGAAATCAGGCGGTTCCACATGATCTGCATATGAACATCGGAAATGGGTTTCTTTGTCATGTGAGACGGCTCCTTGGAGCATTTCCAGCAAAAGCGTGAAACGGTTTTGCGTTGGATAATGCGATAAAACAAATAGTTAGAGCGGTTCCGGGGATTCTGTCAGAACAGGAACCGCTCTAGGCAGCCTTGGCGCGTAGCAGCAGGCATCCATCGGCCTGCATGATCGCTTCGCGGCTGGAGGTCACAACGGTCGAGGTTTCGCGTTCCGTGATGATGGCGGGACCGGCAATCCACTCGCCCGGCTTCATGGCTTCGCGCTCGACGATCGAAGCTTCCAGGAAGCGTTCTTCGAGAACGTCGAACACCTGACGCGTGGCGGATATGGCGGCCTGCTCCTGTTTCTGGACCGGCTTTGCGGGGGTCGGGGCAGCGGCGTCTGCGCTTGCGCGCAAGGACCAGCTGACGATCTCGACATCGAGATCATCGATCACGCGGCCGAAGAACCGCTCGTAGCATTCGTCAAAAAGCGTGCGGAACAGCACCGCGTCCGCATCGCTGTAATCGCGGACTTCAATCGTAACCGGCACTTCCCAGCCTTGTCCGGCATAGCGCATGTAAGCGGTGCATTCGAGCGTCGGGTCTGCGTCAGGCGCGCCTGATCGAACGAAGGAGGTTGCTTCCTCCACCAGTTCCTTGATGACCGCATTGATGGCTTTGCCTTCAAAGCGGCTCAGGCGGCTGTATGCACTGCGTACCGATTCAAAGCCGAAGGGCGCACGCAGGAAACCGATGGCCGAACCAACACCGGCTCCGGGGGGAATGAGAAGATCGGTCACGCCGAGTTTTTCACACAGGCGCGCTGCGTGAACTGGAGCGGCACCGCCGAAGGCGATCATGGTGAATTCCGACAGTTCCTTGCCGTTTTCAACCGCATGCATGCGTGCGGCATTGCTCATGTTTTCATCTACCACTTCGCTCAGACCATAGGCGGAAGTGGCAATGTCGGAACCAAGCTTGGAGCCGATATCGGCATCCATGGCTTTTTCCGACGCAGAGCGTGAGAGTTGCATCGTGCCGCCCGCAAATGTATCGGGGTCGAGGCGGCCCAGAATGACATCGGCGTCGGTAACGGTTGGATGGGTGCCGCCGCGATCATAGCAGGCAGGGCCGGGTTCCGATCCCGCGCTGTGCGGTCCGACGCGGATCTGGCGCATGGAATCGACGGTTGCAATCGAGCCGCCGCCCGCACCGATCTCCACCATTTCGATCACTGGAATGGAGATCGGCATGCCGCTTCCCTTCTTGAAGCGATAGGTACGCGCCACTTCAAAGGTTTTGGAGGTTTTGGGCATCTGCTGCTCGATGAGGCAGATTTTTGCGGTCGTGCCGCCCATATCATAGGAGACGACCTGATCGAGCTTGTGATTGGCGGCAATGTGGGCCGCGAAGATCGCGCCACCGGCGGGGCCGGATTCGAGCAGGCGAACAGGAAATTCGATGGCGCTTTCAATGCTGATGATACCGCCGCCCGAATGAATCATGAAGACAGGCGCAACAAGGCCCTCTTCGCGAAGACGTCCGACAAGCCGGTTGAGGTAAGATGCCATCAGCGGCTTGACGTAGGCATTGGCGCAGACAGTGTTGAAACGCTGGAATTCGCGCATCTGCGGCGAGACTTCGGAGGAAATCGATACGGAAAGACCGGGCTTTCTGGCGAGAAGACGCTCGCGGAAACGGCGCTCATGCTCACCATTGAGATAGGAATGGATGAAACCGACGGCCACACTTTCGTAGCCTTCCGCGATGATGCGGTCGCAAAGCGCATCGACTTCCTTTTCATCGAGCGGCTTCAAAACCTCGCCACGGGCGCCGATGCGTTCGTTAACAACCAGCCGGTCGTTACGCGCAACAAGCGGCGCGGGCAGCACGATATCGAGATCATATTGCTCGAAACGGCTTTCCGTGCGCATTTCAATCACATCGCGAAAGCCCCTGGTTGTCACGAGTGCGGTTTTCGCACCGCGTCGCTCAATCAGTGCATTGGTGGCAAGCGTCGTTCCGTGAATGACAGTGTCGATCTGATCAAGCTTCACTCCAGCATTTTCAGCCACTTCCCGAATGCCTTTGATGATGGCATTTTCGGGAAATGCATAATCCGTCAGCACCTTGGTTGAATGGAGGGTGGAACCCACTTCCATTGCCACGTCGGTGAAGGTTCCGCCGATATCGACACCCACCCTGATCAGTTTGCCATCTATCGTCATTTTCTGCTTAACTCCCAGAAAGATATCCCGGAAAGGGACGAGTACGTTGCGTGCTGTCACGGCTTGGTTCAGGCACGTGTTTACCGGTTCCCGCAAAAGGCCTTGCGGGTTCATGTCATTGGATACTGGAGACTTTGGATGTTCCGGTGCGTTTCACCCGCACCGGGGAACCTTATGTGCTGGCGTTATTGCTTGCCGATGAAATCCACCCCTTCAAGCGTGGTTGGCAGCTTCGGACGGTCGACGCCGATCCACTTCTTATAAAGCGTATCCAGCGAACCATCTGCATTGTGGCGCGTCACGAAATCATTGAGAAAATCGAGCATGGCCTGATCGCCCTTGCGCACTGCCATGGCCTGGATATTGTCCGCTGCCTTGTATTTGCGAACATATTTGTCACCATTACCTGTGCTCTCGATCACAAGGCCGTAGGTGAGACTTCCGAGGATCGCATCAACCTGGCCCGACAGAAGCGCCTGCACGGTGGCGGCGTCGTCGTCAAAGCCCTTGATTTTTGTTCCCGCAGGGGCTGCCTTCTTGAGGATCGGCTCGAAAGCGCTGCCGCGATTGACGCCGATCGTGTATTTGGCGAGATCCTCGTTGCTGTTGATTTCGGCGTCCTTCTTCCCCCAGACCGTGATGTCATTGGCCGAATAGGGAAGCACGAACTGGATAACCTTTGCGCGCTCGGGCGTGATCGTCATCGAGGGCACCAGAAAATCGACCATGCCGTTGGTCAGCAGCGGAATGCGGTTCTGTCCTGTCACGCGCTCGAACTTGACCTCCACTCCCAGTTCCTCGGCAATAAGATTGGCCACATCGATGTCAAAGCCACCATTCTTGCCGTTCTCATCGATGAAGCCCCATGGAAACTGATCCATCTGCACGCCGATGACGGCCACGCCCTTGGCCTTGATTTCCTCCGGGCTTGCCGCTTCAGCCGCACCAATGGACAAGGCCGATGCGACGAGGCTGGTTGCAAGGCTGAGTGCGATCGCGGAACTCTTGAAAACTGCGTTGATCATGTTCTTACCTCTGGTTTGTTTTATCGTTGACTAGCGTGTGGCGTTCAGCCGCTTTTCGATCCGGGCGCTGTAGTAAGTGAGTGGCACACAGATGATGAAATAGATGAGCCCCACGGTGCCGTAGACCTTCATCGGCTCAAAAGTGATGTTGGCCATCAACTGTCCTGAACGGGTGAGTTCAGTCAGTCCGAGCAGTGCTGCCAGCGCCGTTCCCTTGATCAGATTGACCAGAAAGCCGATCGTCGCCGGAAGGCCAATGCGAAAGGCTTGCGGCAGCACGACATCCTTCATGCGATGGAAATAACCGATACCGAGCGCACGGGCAGCCTCGTCCTGTCCGGTGGAAACAGCCTGGATGCTGCCGCGCCAGATCTCTCCCAGAAAAGCACTGGCATGCAGCGACAGGCCAATGATCAGCGCCACCCAGATGTCGACGCGGATACCCAGGATGGGCAGGCCGAAATAAACGAAGAACAGCTGGATCAGCAGCGGTGTACCCTGGAAAATCTGGATATAGGTCGCCATCAGATAGCGCAGCCATCTTTTCGCGGATGTGCGTCCCAGTGCTACGACCAGCCCGCCCATCCCCCCGAAAGTGAAGGCAAGGAGGGAGAGAATGACGGTCCATTTAGCGCCGTCGAGAATGAAGAGAAATTCGGAGAAACCAAAACTGCGGATCATCTTGGGACCTCACTTCGACGGGTAGGAAAAATAGGTCCTGCCGATGATTTGCAGAACGATCGAGAAGAATTGCGACAAGGCCAGGTAGATGACGCCGAGCACGAAATAGATTTCAAAGCTGCGGAAGGTTTCCGAATCTATCATCTGTCCGACATAGGTCAGTTCTTCCGCGGAGATCGACGCGACAAGGCTTGAATTGAGCATCATGAGGATGAACTGGCTGCAAAGCGCGGGATATACAGCGCGTATGGCCGGGCGGAAGATGATGAACCGGTAGATGTCGAAGGTATGAAGCCCGAGCGCCTTGCCAGCTTCGATTTGGCCCGCCTTGATCGATTCCACGCCGCCGCGCACGATTTCTGCCGCATATGCCGCGCAATTGAGCGTCATGGCGAGAATGGCCGCCTGTTCAGCGGAAAGGGTCACGCCCAGCGAAGGCATGCCGAAGAAGATGAAGAATAATTGCACCAGAAACGGTGTGTTGCGGATCAGTTCGATATAGCCGAAGGCCGTGAGCGAAATCACCCGCACCGAACTCATCCGCATCAGCATGAAGACGATGCCCAGCGCGAGGCCGAGGACCATGGAAATGGATGAAATCTTCAGCGTCTGGATCGCACCGTTGAGGAGCGCGGGCCAGGCTGCCAGGACCGGTCCCATGTCGAATGTGTATTGCATCAAATTATTCTCCCGCTCGCGGCCGGTTCCCCTTTGTTTTTTAGTGGTTCAGAATCTGGCCTAGAAACGCCTTGGCGCGCTCGTGTCTCGGATTGCCGAAGAATTCGGCTGGCGGCGCGCTTTCGATGATCTCGCCGCGATCCATGAAGATGACGCGATGAGCGACCGCGCGGGCAAAGCCCATCTCATGGGTCACACAGATCATGGTGATACCGTCGTCAGCGAGACTGATCATTGTGTCCAGCACTTCCTTGACCATTTCAGGATCGAGCGCGGAAGTCGGCTCATCGAACAGCATGATCTTCGGACCCATGCAGAGTGCCCGCGCAATGGCGACGCGTTGCTGCTGACCGCCGGAGAGTTGCGCCGGGTATTTTTCGGCCTGCTCGGCGATATGAACGCGCTTCAGGAAATGCATCGCCTTTTCCCGGGCTTCGGGAAGCGAGTTCTTGTGCACGCGGCGCGGCGCCAGCATGCAATTTTCCAGCACTGTCATGTGCGGAAACAAGTTGAACTGCTGGAATACCATGCCGACATCGCGGCGAATATGATCGACATTGGCGCCAGTATGTCCCAGACGGGTGCCATTTACATCGATGATACCGTCCTGGATTTCTTCCAGATAATTGATGCAGCGGATCAGTGTCGACTTGCCCGATCCGGATGGACCGCACAGCACGATATGCTCACCGCGGTCGACCTCCAAATTGATATCCTTGAGAACATGGAGCTGGCCATACCATTTGTTGACCCCATTCATCGTGATGGCTTTGTCAGACATCTCATTCTCGCTTCGTCTATATTTGCAAAAGGAAGTTGGCGCTCAAGGCTGGACTTCAAAGATGGCGTCCACCTCGACGGCAAAACCGCGCGGCAGGGAACCTGCGCCAAGGGCTGTGCGGGCATGATGCCCCTTCTCCCCAAGCACCGCGATCAGAAGATCGGAAGCACCATCGATCACTGCCGGATGATCCTTGAAATCAGGCACGGCGTTCACAAAGCCCCGCAGTTGCAGACAGGCGGAAATGCGATCGAGATCGCCATCGAGGGCGGCCGCCGCCCGCGCCAGCAGATTGAGCGCACAGACGCGCGCTGCCTGGTAAGCCTCCTCGACATTCATGGTGCTGCCAACCAATCCCAGATAGCAGTCAACGCCATCGACACGCGGCACCTGACCAGAGATATACAACGTATGACCACTCAGCCTGTATGGTACATAGGCGCCACTCGGCGCCCCCACTTCAGGCAGGATAAGACCCAGTTCCTTCAGTCTGGCTGAAACCAGTCCCATTCTGTTTCCCCTTATTCTCGCCGGAACGCACATATGACCGGCGGGCGCATACGTCCGTTCAAGACCATTTGAGAGCACGTGTTCTATCACCCGGTCCATGAGGCTGGAGGATTGGGCCCTCGCACTTGGTGCCAACGCGCCGTTCCGACCGACAACCTCAGAGTTTCGTCAAGTGATATTATGACTTGGCCCTTTGTTATGATGATAGGTTTGCTAAAATATTATCACTTGTCAAGATGGATATTTTTGGGAACGACATGATGCGAAGCCAGCGGCGAGATCGCCATTTAACATAATACTTCCAATAATCTAACAGCACTCGACCGTGCCATACGCATATTATCCGTCAAAAAAATCATGGTGAAAATTTGCGCCCCATGACCCTCATCGCCGAAAATTAGTAATACCATTCTGCGAAAGAGAGGTTACACCCAGGGGCACAATTCTGCATATTAACCCGATAAGATAATATCTCTATATGAGTGATATTATCTTGTAATTCTGTTCAGGCCATCGTATCAATGACAGACAACCTGATCGGCCAACTGGAACTGACGGACATTGAAGACGCTTACCGCACGGACGATTGATAATCTTAGGGCCTTCATTCGCGATGGGGATTTTAAAACCGGGGACAAGCTGCCTACGCTGGTGGAGCTTGGCGAGACGCTTGGCGTCAGCCGCACGGTCATCCGTGAAGCCATTGCAGAACTTCGCTCTGATGGCCTGCTGGAAGTGAAGCACGGCGTCGGAGTTTTCATCCGCGATTTCGAAAGGCTGCGTTTTTCAGGCGACGATGTTTCGCCGCTTGAACCTTTGGCAAGGTTGTCGCTGCCCTTCATGGATCTGCTGGAATTGCGCATGGCCTTTGAGGTTCATGCTGCGGGATTGGCCGCGCAGCGGCGCTCCTGGGCGCAGGAGGCCAATATGTGGGAAGCGCTCAAAAAATTCGAGGCGTCCGTGGACGATGAGGCCGCGCTCGATGAGTTGGATTACATCTTTCACCGTTCGATTGCCGAGGCGACCAACAATCAGGCCTTTATCGAGTTTTTCAGCGTCATGAGCCTGAAGATCCTCCCCCAGCCAGCATTTTCTAGCGATCTCAATCCTTCGTTGATTACACCCGACTATATCCGCAATAGCGTGACTGAACATCGTGCAATCTGCGAAGCTATCAGTGCCGGGAATGCGGAGGCCGCTCGCGAGGCGATGCAGGCGCACCTCGCCCGCAGCCACCAGCGCTATCGCGGTTTCAACGGCAGCATAGGCTCCCCTCTCAGCAATGTGACAGAGCTTTGAACCGCCGCAATCTATGCTGCATTTCCTCTATCCGATCATGCGCTCGTTGCATGAAGCCGAACTCCATTGGACACGGCCAGAGGCTTCTACCGCCAAGTCAATGTCCTTGGCGGTAGAAACAGTGCTGAATAAACTTAGAACTTTACGCTAAGCCGGGCCTTGCCCGCGTTTTGATTGAAGCTCGCACCATACTGACCTGTATATTCAAGACCCAGCGTCGTCTGATTGCCGAGATCAATATCAAAGCCAGCCTTGATAATCGCGGTTTCCTTCGCAATTGGCGCACCGGCCACGTCAAATACCGTTCCGGTATCGAATGAGGCTGCTGTCGTCGGAACGGTATCGCCATAGGCGTGCTGCCAGCCAGCCGTACCGCTAAGCCTTGCATTCATGCTGCCGAATACGACTGGGGCAGAAGCCCGAAGACCAATTGTGGTAAACGTGGTTGTCGTCGTTTCTTTTCCAATCCGGAGCGCGGAATTCCCGCCATGTTCATCGAACCGCCCGGTTTGCAGGCGTACCACCGCAACATTTGCAAATGGCTCAATCGCCGTTCCGTTCACATCAAAACGATGCGAGAGTTCGCCGAATGCCTGAAAGGTGTCTGCGCTGTAATCGGCATCAAGACTTTCTGAAAAGCCCGGGAAAGCGACAAGGCGATCAGTTTCGATCTTGTGCCAGCTATAGGCAAGACCTCCCTTGAGCGTGGTCGCGCTCCACTGGGTGCCGCCGTAGATTCCCAGATGATAGTTGTCACTGTGGCCAGACGAGTTGCGATCATTCACATCGAAACTGGTGCGGCTATAGCCCGCGAGAGCGCCCAGCCTCCAATTCTCGACGATTTCCGCGTCATAGCCTGCAACAAAGCCGCCGGTTGATTGCTTCAGCTTGCCAGCATTTCCATCCGCCCCGGTTTCACTCCATTGGCCAAGTGCCTGCCCCCAGATTGCGGCGCGCGGTGCCGAAACCTGCGATGAAACCATGTCTGTTGCGACGGATGATGAGGCAGCACTCTGCCCACTACCGCCAAACGCCGCGTCAACGCGTTCCATGACGGCATTGCGAATGATCGAGCTGTCATTGATGATCGCAGTTCGCGTCGAAGCATGGATTTCCCCCGAAAGCGCGTCGAATGCGCGACGCGCATCCTCTTCACTGTCCTGCATGACAACCGTATCGTAGACCGCATTACCAGCACCAAGACCCTCGACGGCCACGGCCACCGATTTCTGATTGCCTGTCTTTGCCGTAGCAGCGAAGTCGACGTCGTTGCGTGCGATGTTGAGGTAGACTGCGTTGGGATCATAGGCCAGGCCAAGATCGACGAAAGGCATGTTCTGGCTCAAATCGCCAAACGTACCCAGAATGCCGCCTTCAGCACTTAAAATGGTGTAGCTCTTGCCGGGCATATAGGTGCCGGCGGCTTTTTCTATATAGACCTTCGCGCCACCAAGCGTCGCCGTTCCGCTCACATCGATGCGGTCGCTTTTACCGGAAGCATCAATTTCCGCAACGTAAGTGGCTCCCGCATCAAAGGCCAGATTGCCATCGACCTTCAGCGTGCCGATAGAATTGCCCGGTGCGATGATACTGCCAGCGCCGGCATAAAGGCCTCCAACTGAGCCTGCGCCAGCCAGATATGCGCCGTTTTCAACGCTGGCTGTCCCGACAAGGAATGCACCTGAATGGGATGCATCGCCAATGACCAGCCCACCTTCTTTCACAGTCGTGCCGCCTGTATAGGTGTTGGCACCATTCAGGACCAGAACACCAGTGCCGGACTTCGTGAGACTGCCAGTACCATCAATATTGCCGTCGAAACGGGTATTGGCGGACTGGTCTACGGTCAGAGCTGCCGAGCCAAGGCTCAATGTCCCGCCCTCGCCCATCAGCGACGACATGCTCACACTGAAACTGTTGAGATCGAGCTTGCCACCATTCACCGAGAAGGCCGTATTGTCGACGAACGCCCCGTCCACGCCAGCCTGAAGCACTCCGCCTTCCACCAAGGTTCCGCCCGTATAGCTGTTTGCCTGGCCCAGAACGAGCGTACCGGCTCCGCGCTTGAGCAGCGCGCCCTCCCCGGTGGCTTGCTGCAGCAGCGTCACGCGGTTGTCTGCCTCCGCGATGTCGATCCATCCAAGTCCCTCAAGGGACACGATACGATCCAGCGTTTTCATGTCGCTGCCCGTTATACGCAGACCGCCATCAATGAGACGCAGGCGAGCATCGGCATTGCCAAGAGCCGCATCTTCGCTGACGAGGATCGTCCCGCCGTCGGTGACAGCCGTTTCGCCGATAAAGGAATGATCGTCGATGCAATAGTCCTTGATGGCCTGCTGGAAGCGCCCATCCGTGCTGTCGCAGTTCAGCAATGTCTTCTTTTCGTCAAGCGTCAGATCGGTCAGAATCGGTTTGCCATTGGCATCCGAAATCTGGCCCAGATAGAGATCTCTGCGTTGATTGTTTCGGGTTAGAACAAATTCCTTGTTCTTTTCCGCGAAGCCGTAAGCATTGGCGCCCCAAACGAGACGCGTCTTGCTGGTTTCATTTTCCGAGTAAGTCTGGAGCTGCGGGCCAACCCATCGAAAATCATGCGCAACGGGTTCATGGTCGGAGATTGCTTCCGGCTGGCGGCCCGGCCGGGTGACTTTTACGTCCTTGATCACTCCCGTGTAGGGATCATTGGGATCATCCACAATCTCATACCATTTTCCGAATGGCCGCGAGACGAGGAAATGATCAATCTTGGCACGATCCCAGCTCGCCCAGGTATTGGTTGCGTCCTCGCCTGCCGACGGCCATGTGGTGCTGCCATCGTTGAGATCATGCGGCTTGAAGTCTTCGCGGACCGCATCCGTCTGGAGCAGCATGTACTGCTTCTTGAGCACATTCATCGTAACCGGCGTGTTGTTGGCTACCGCATAGGTTTCGTCTTGCAGCCCGACATTCTTCCCGGCCTTGTAGGCGGCGGAAAGAGCGTCGCCCCATTGCTTCCACGACAGGGTGTCGATGTCCTGTCCGACATATGCTTCCTGAATGACCGAACGCATCGTCTGCTGATCGGCGTTGAGAACATATTGCCGCGTCAGATCGCGATAAAAGGTGTTGCCGTCAGATTGCTGCATCAGTCTGATCTGCGCATCGATGTGATGAAGGCCGCGCTCGGAAACATCCCCCGCATTGAAGTCGCCCATGACCATGATCGGCTGGATGGCTCCTTTTGCCCACGTGTTGAGGGCTTTGGCTTCATTCACGCGACCGGTCGATCCATCTGCATAATCGAGATGAACCGTACCGACGAGTGTCTGCGGACGGGAGCCCTGGGCGTCCAGCTGAGTATAGCTGACATAGCGACCTTGCGTATTTCCGCCCAGATTGATCGTGCCGAATTTGCCCGGCAAACGGGAGATGATACCGACATCGCCGACCTGCACATTACCGTAAGTGCCGCGACCCGCGGTTTGAAGGAAATCCGGTATGCGCGTGACATAAGTACTACCGTTGACTTCCTGCATCCCGAGCACGTCGAAATTGGCGGCTGCCATAAAGTCCGCTGTCAATTCCGGGTTCTGTTTGAACTTGTTCCAGATATTGAGCGTCATGACGCGAATGTCATAGCTATCGGCTGCGCGCGCCGGAGCGGCAGCAATTCCTGCGACTGCGACACCGCATAAAAGCTGCGCAGTCAGAGCCAAAAGTTTTCCGTTGCGTTTGGTCGTCCCCGTTACCATCCCTCGGTCCTTTTCCTGGAAGGTGCTTCCATTTCATCAACGTGACAGCCGGATTGATCATCCAACTTCAATCGATGCTGAAATGACAGAGTTCAATGTCACTTTTATTACATTTTACTCCTGTCCGGGATGCCAGGACTCCAAAACATGCGGTCCTTAATAGTAAATGTCATTAATATTACATTTTTATTCGCTAATCGATTCACCCAGATATTGCTATTTTAACCCCACGATTTCCTCGCCTCATTCAACCTGGAAATGAGAGATGGATCAGAGTGATCAGGCGCATAAGGACATAACGACTACCATGAGCGAACTTTCCGGTCCCGGTGGCAAGAAGAAGGAAATCCGGCAGCAGGCATTGTTGCAATGGATTGAAAACAGCCATTATGTTTCTCTTGAAGAGATCGCAGAACGGTTCCATGTCACCACCCAGACGGCGCGGCGCGACATTGCGGACCTGGAACATCGGGGCAAAGTCCGGAAACTGCATGGCGGCGTGTCGCAACTGACGCCGCTCGATCCCGTGACCTACCGTCAGCGCAGACATGATCGGGCCGACGAGAAGGTGCGAATTGCCGAAGCTGTCGTCGCGCTCATTCCCGATGGCGCCACCGTTTTCCTCGATACCGGCACAACATGTGAAGCGATTGCCAATGCGCTCGTCAGCAGGGAGCGGCTGCACCTCGTCACGTACAGCTTGCGATCCGCCGCCATCATCAGCGAGAAGACGGATTTCACGCTCGCTGTTCCCGGCGGCTTCGTGCGCCCTATCGATGGGGGAATGTTTCAGGAAGACACACCGGAATTCATTCGGCGTTTCAAATTCGACTATGCAATCATCTCGGTGAGCGGCATCGATGATGACGGCGATCTATGCGATGACGACCATACCGAAGTCGCCGTCGTTTCCGCAGCGCTTGGACAAGCTGCACACAAATTGCTCGCAGTCGACAGCTCAAAGTTCGGCAGGCGCGCCATGGTGAAGCTTGGTTCGGTTCGCGACGTAAGCGCCCTGGTAACGAATGAAACGCCAGCCCCGATTTTGGCCCGCATACTCGAGGAAGCCAATATCCCTGTCATTCTCTCGTGACCAGCGTACCGGTTGGGCACTTAAGCATTGGATGAGTTTTTGGTTCGGCCGACAATCGGGTTGTCGGCCAGCTACGCCTGTGCCGCGCTCACCTTGGTCCGCAGGGCATCGGTCTACACCGGATTAAATCCAGCAAATGCCCGTAAATGACCAAGGTCAGGCAGCCTCACCGCGCCTCAACCAATTTCCAGCCATTGCCGGAGGGATCGCGGAAACTCGCATCGACGCTGCCGAAGCGGCTGATCGGTTCCTGAATGAATTCGACGCCTTTTGCCGCGAATGCCTCATGCGTAGCGTGGCAGTCCTTGACCACCATCACCAGCGGCGGCATCGCGCCCTTCGCGACGACCTCGTCAAGCAATCGCGCGGTCGTCTCATCTACAGTGGGCGGCTGGGGCCGGAACAGCCCAAGCTGGAAGTGAGGCTGGTCCGGGTGCTGCACTGTCAGCCAGCGGTAGTCTCCGTTCTTGACGTCGGTGTGAACGGCAAACCCAAGTTTTCCTACATAGAAATCAATGGCCTCATCCTGGTCACGCACGTAAATGCCCGCCACCCCTACTCCCTGGTCCATCACTGCTCTCTCCATGACTGCTCTCCTGTTGTCATGGGTTCTGTGTATCAGCCTTATCTTGGCGCCGCTTCTCCGAAACTGCTATTGTGAGGTCCGGGCGATACGCTGCACTGACAAAGCAATGTGGCACGTGCTCCAGCCTGTGCGAACCCGCCCGCTCGCGGGCACGAAGGTCGGAGGGGTTTTCGCCCGTGATATCGCGGAAAACGCGCCCGAACGTTCCGAGGCTTGCCCAACCTGTGATAAACGCGATTTCGATCACCGGTTTGTCGGTGTCACGCAGTAATGCCTTCGCGCGCTCGATGCGCCGCGAGAGGAGATAGCGGTGCGGCGGCACGCCAAATGCGATCTTGAACGCGCGGGCGAAATGAGCCTCCGAGACACCGCTCACCTGCGCCAGCCGGCGCACCGGCCAGGGCTCATGCGAGGCGGCATCCAGCCTGTCTTTGGCCCTGAGCAGGCGGCGCAACAGGGCTGGGTCTTGTCGCGGCCTGTTATTGCTCATCATTCCAGGATTTGCCGGATAGGCTGACGTTGAATATCGATGTCATGGCCGTTTCGAAGTTGTTTGCGTTGTCTGCTGCCAAAGAACGCCAGAATTCCTCTTCAACGGAGACTTGTCTATCGCAAATTATCAAAACCGGCCGATCTATATCCGGATAATATCGTCTACTCCAGTGGGCGTCATTCAAAAACAGGAATGGCAGCAATCAGCCGCCAACTCCCGGTTCCATGAGAAGCGCCCGCTGCTGCCGGGTGATGCGCAGCTGCCGTTGCTGGGGGTCGCTGCGCATCGTGATCGCTATTTCGCGCCAAACTGTTCGATCAGTTCTTCCAGACCGACATGGCCCTGAAAGGCTCCGTTGCCCGGCAAGGCCTCGCCCCTTTCCAGCGCCATTGCATGGATGACAGCGGGATCGGCTTCGATACGGCTTCTCACGGCGGCAAGCTTCGGCCAGCGTGCGGCGTCTGCCACCTGGTGAAAGTCCAGCCAGCGGGCAACCCCAACCAGCAGGGCGTCCGCCAGCGTCGGACGGTCGGCGACCAGAAAAAGGGTGGCACCGATCATTTCTTCAAGCCGGTCGTGCCGCTCGATGACGCGTTCGCCACCCCATCGGGTCAGCGCCGATTTCATCGCAGGGTCAGGCGACTGCATTTCCATCGCAGCCCAAAGCGGGCCGAACATGCCGGTAAAGCCGGTGTTGATGAACCCCATCAGCTGATGCATCCGGTCGGCTTCGCGCGACAACGGATCGAAGCTGATCCGCCGCTCGGTGTCGCGCGCCTCCAACCAGGCGGCGATAGCCATGTTTTCGGTCACGACCCGCCCCTCATCCGTGACGAAGGCGGGCGTCTCGACCCGGCGGTTGATCCGCTTGTAAGCAGGCTCCCGCATCTCGGTCAGCATGTCGACCCGGCACAGCCTGTAAGGCTTGCCCAGCCATTCCAGAGCTGCGACAAGTCCCATGGAGCTTCCGGCCGGGAAGCCATATATAAGGATCGGTTCCATGTTTGGTGTTCTCCGTGATGTCTTCTGATCACGCTGCGCAGCGAAGCCGGACCATAAAACATCGCTCCGCCAAGTAAATTACGCACCTTTTTGTAACCAGGAGCTGCCGATGAAAGACCTTGTTTCCCGCTGCCCGATCGAAGAAGTCATGCAGGTCCTGAGCGGCCGCTGGCCGACCCTGCTCATTTATTATCTTCAGGAAGGGACAAAACGGTTCAGCGATCTTCGCCGGGATAATCCCACGATCTCGCACAAGATGCTCACACTGGAACTGCGCAAGCTCGAAGAGGCCGGCATTGTCCGGCGCACCGAGTTCGGCGGTTATCCGCTTCGTGTCGAGTACGACCTGACGCCAGCGGGCGAAAGACTGGTGCCGCTCATCGATGCCCTCGGCGACTGGTGGGAAAACACGGACGAGAATAAAGCAAGCGACGTGAATGAAGGTAGCGAAGCAGGCGGAACCCACTCAGTTCAGCACCTTTGAACAATCTGCCTCCGAGCGGAAAAGGATTCCGGCGGTTTCGCTTTGCGAACAGTGTTAGCGAACCGCTCGCGGAATGGTCCGGTTCAAGGACCGCCACCCTGTAAACAATCAGGCTTATCGCACAGTTGTCAGAGTTCTTCAGAGGCTTACCAGCGCATGAAAAAGCACGCCTCGGAGACCTCATATCCCGCTCTATATCCCGCTGAAAATTATCGCCTTTTGAAGCCGTATTAAACCTAAAACCCCCTTAGGTTTTGTTCGAGCGACGATCGCAAGGGGGCTTTCGATAGGGATTGGGAGGCGGCGCTGCGCGCTCAATCTTCGGAGGTCGGCAGGACCTGACTGATACTGTCCAAGCTAGCCTGATTTGGTTAAGAAATCCACCCCCTGAAAGCACGAAGCGGGACAAGCAGTAAGGGTGAAACCACTCGCTCCCCTCTTCCGGAGAACAGCGCGTGGCCCCAGCGGCAGAACTTCATAGAAGTGAACCCGGCTCAAAACCGGTGCATGCTGAACGCCCCCTTCACCTTCCGCGCAACGCAGCCTCACCGTCTGGATTGATCGGAGGAACTGCACAGGGGTTATTATTCAATATTGGATTTCAGTCCTTCGTTTCCCGACGCTGGCCGCAGCAGCCCGGACCAATATCGGTTACCGCTATTCGCGGCCCAGTTAACAAGCGGACCACCGCAGACCGTCTTGAACGATCGTATCTACGACGGAGAATGAAGGTGGTGCCGACCAGTGGAGACGCCACGGCCTCCCCTCGGCCTCAGACGACCTTAACACGCGTCTTTTGACACGCCGAAATGGGCAGTTCCCCGCGCCGCTTTGTATCATTTCGGCTTCGCAATGATCACGGCGCCGGAACTTAGCAGAGAATCGGCCGAACAAGCTTTGTCCCCTATAAAGCGATGTCGCTCCGGTGTGGAAACAGGACTCTTCTCGATTGAAATTCCAGGCTGGTTCAGGGTTCCGGTTTATAGACCGCCGTCTAAAACCGATAAAAGATCATAAAAACAAAAGGATAGCAGAACCGGCAGCGAATCGATAAAATTTCGCTTAATTTTAATACCGGCGCTAACTCTTTGTTAATTCGGCTGCCCCTTGCGATAGAATAAGAATCGGACATAATGACGGTATTTAGGCGGTATCAGTTCCAATGCCGTCACTAGGGACACCAAGCAAATGAATATCGCAAATCCGGCAGCAGCCTTGTCGTTTGACGACATGATATTATCGCAAGGGCGCGAGATTTCTCGCAAGCTCAATCTGCTGCGTCACGAAAACTTTCCGCCGGATGCGCGCAAGAACATGCTGCGCCAGTTTTCGATGGCCGAGGCTGCCTATTTCCTCGGTGTCTCTCCCAGCAATCTCAAGAAATTACATCTTGAAGGCAAGGGTGTCGAGCCGACCATTCTAACAGGTGGCCGCCGCGCCTATAGTGGCGAGCAGATTCAGGAACTGCGCCAGTGGCTCGACCAGAACGGCCGCGCCGAAGTGAAGCGCTACGTTCCGCATCGTCGCGGCAATGAAAAGCTTCAGGTCATCGGCGTCGTCAACTTCAAGGGCGGTTCCGGGAAGACGACGACGGCTGCGCATCTGGCGCAGCATATGGCGCTGACCGGCCATCGCGTGCTGGCCATCGATCTCGATCCGCAGGCTTCGCTTTCCGCCCTGCACGGCATCCAGCCGGAACTCGACGAGTTTCCGTCGCTTTATGAAGCCATTCGTTACGATTCCGAAAGGAAACCCATCCGTGAGGTTATCCGGCGGACGAACTTCCCCGGCCTCGACATCATTCCCGCCATGCTCGAGCTGCAGGAATATGAATATGACACGCCGCTCGCCATGCAGAATGGCGGCGAGGGCAAGACATTCTGGAACCGCATCGCGCAAGCTCTCGCCGATGTCGACAGCGATTATGACGTCGTGGTCATCGATTGCCCTCCCCAACTTGGCTATCTGACGCTGACGGCGCTTTCCGCAGCGACTTCGGTGCTGATTACCGTTCATCCGCAAATGCTCGACCTGATGTCCATGTCGCAGTTCCTGCTGATGCTCGGCGATATTCTCAAGACGGTCCGTCAGGCCGGCGGCGCGGTGCAGCTCGACTGGTTCCGCTATCTGATCACCCGTTACGAACCGACCGACGTGCCGCAGGCGCAGATGGTCGGCTTCATGCAAAGCATGCTCGCTTCGCATATGCTCAAGCACCAGATGTTGAAATCGACGGCTATCTCCGATGCCGGTCTTACCAAGCAGACGCTTTACGAGGTTGAGCGTTCATCGATGAATCGCGGTACCTATGATCGCGCCATGGAAGCCATGGAAGCGGTCAATTCGGAAATTCGCGGCCTCGTTCATGAGGCATGGGGGCGTTAGACTGCCGTCTAAAGCGGCGAATATTGAATAAAATCAGGTCTCTGACCGGTTTGAGGATACAGGAATGGCACGAAAGAACATATTTGAAAGCGTTATGCGGGACCAACCGGCGGCTGAACAGGCCTCTCAGCCGGTCGAAAACGTATCGCGCCGGTTCGGTGCCGCCAAATCCCTTTCCGCATCGATTGACGAACTGGCAAAGCAGGCGGCCCAGAAGCTCGATGGCGAAACCATTGTCGAGCTTGATCCCGCACAGCTGGATGTCTCTTTCGTGGCGGATCGCCTGCCTGAAACGGATGACGAGGAATATCGCGAACTTCTGGAAGCCATTCGCGAGCGTGGGCAGGACAGTCCTATCCTCGTGCGTCCGCATCCAGAGACCAGCGGCCGCTATATGATCGTCTTCGGCCACCGCCGTGCGCGGGTTGCCCGGGAACTTGGTATCAAGGTCAAGGCGGTCATCAAGCCCCTCGCCGATCTGGAACATATTCTGAGCCAGGGCCAGGAAAACTCCGCCCGCGCCAATCTGAGCTTCATCGAGCGTGTCTTCTTTGCGGCGCGTCTTGAGGCGCTGGGCTTCGAACGTGAAGCCATACAGGCGGCGTTGACGGTAGATTACCAGACCCTGTCGAAGATGCTGACCATTCCGAAGGCCATTCCGGAGCATATTCTCCTGGCCGTGGGTCCGGCCAAGGGTATCGGGCGTGATCGCTGGCTGGAATTGCGCAAGCTGATCGAAATACCGGGCAAGAAGGATGCTGCGGAAGAACTTCTGGCGACTTCGGCCTTTGAAAAGGCGTCGTCTGTCGATCGTTTCGAGCAGCTCTATGGCTATCTGAAAGGCGGAAAGCAGAAGAAACCCGTCACCAAGGCGGCTCTGCGGCCCGGAACCAGCTGGACGGCTTCTGACAAGTCCGTCAGCGCGGTTATCAAACAGAATGGCAAGTCGGCCACATTGGCGCTCAGTGCCGCCAACGGGCCGCGTTTTGCCGAATGGCTTTCTCGCAATCTGGATGAGCTTTATGCGTCGTTCCGCAACGAGGAGAAGTGAGTAGCGTACTGACCAGCGGCTTTGCTGCGGTCTGATTGTGTAAGGCATGTCTTCCCGAAAACCGGAAACGGAAACGGGAACGGGAACGGGAACCGGTTCGGATTAGGACATGCTCAGTTGAATTTGTAAGAGTGTTTGCGTCGAAACTGTTCAGGAAAAGGAACGAGACAGCAAAAGAAAAAGGCCCCCAAACGTCGCCGTGTGGAAGCCCTTCTCATTGGTTTAGCAGCTAGAGAATCGCAAATCCACGAATCACTGTCAAGTGCTATTAGCGTCATTTCGGCGGGTGGATTTCTTTTGCCTTGTGGAAGGTGAAAGAAAATGGAGATTCAATTGGCCTCGACGCCGTTTGGCAGTCGAAGGATGACGCTTGCCTTGCTGGCAAGTCAACAGAACACACGGCAAATTGCGCCTGGAACGGTTGCCGACAAGTGGCAGCTGCATCGCTGGCTGTGTGAGGCAAAGACGCTGTTCGGCCTGAATGATCGCTCTCTGGCGGTTCTTTCGGCGCTCCTGTCATTCTATCCGGAAACGGAACTGAATACGCAGAGCAGCCTGATCGTGTTTCCCTCCAACAAGCAACTGGCATTGCGCGCCCATGGCATGGCGGATGCGACCTTGCGACGTCATCTGGCTGCGCTGGTCGATGCCGGTTTCATCCTTCGGCAGGACAGCCCGAATGGCAAGCGTTATGCGCGTCGCGCCAAGGGCGGAGACGTGCAGATTGCTTTCGGCTTTTCACTGGCGCCGCTTCTGGCCCGTGCCTGTGAACTGGAAACAGCTGCGGAACAGGTGAGGGCGGGAAAGACTGCATTGCGTGAAATGCGCGAGCAGCTGACCTTGCTGCGCCGCGATATCACCAAGCTTGTCGAATTCGCCGCCGAGGAACAGCTTGCCGGTAACTGGCAGGACATCCGTCACCGCTTTCGCCTGATCGTCGACAGCATTCCGCGCCGTGCGGAGCAGGAAGAGCTGGCAGCTTTGGTCGAATCCTTGCAGGCAATTCGTACGGAAATCGATAACGCATTGAAAATTCATGAAAATGTTCAGAATTTGCGCGGCAATGAATCTCAAAATGAGCGGCAGCAAATTGAATCGAATCCAGATTCCCATTTTGAAAAGGCAACGGCTGAATTTATCGACCAGCGCGTAAATGAAATCACCAGCGCTCCAACAGAACCCACGGTTTCGCTCGACATGGTGCTTCGCTCCTGTCCGGAGATCACGGCCTATGCGGTCAGTTCCATTCGGCATTGGCAGGATCTCGCCAATACGGCAGAGAAAGTACGCTCCTTCCTCGGGATCGATGGAAAGCTCTATGATCTCGCAAAGAAGGTTCTTGGACCCTATAATGCGTCGATCGTGATTGCCTATATCCTGCAGCGCTTTGAGCAAATTCAGTCTGCTGGAGGCTATCTGCGCATTTTGACGGAAAAGGCTGCCAATGGCTCTTTCTCGATAAGGCCAATGCTGATGGCCGCGCTCAATGGACAGGTTCGTTAACCATAAAAAGTCCAGTCAGCATGACAAAACTGAACTGCCTTTTAGGTTTCGTATCGTTCATGAAGTTTAACAAGATCAAGGAACCGTAAAAGAGGCCGGGAAGGCTTCCAACCCGCCTTGGAGGTTCATGGGCTGTTGGCTTTGAACATTGCTTGAGAATTGTCAGCGCCGCTTGTGGAGGCGTCGATCAGGGCCGTCGGGCTACCGCTATAAAACGCGCCGGAAAGCATGGGCGGGGAAGAAAACTCAGTCCAGTGCCTGAAAGCGACGACGACGCGAACGGCGGCGAGGGCGCAATGTGTTGAGGTCCTGCGCCTGGTCAGTCTTGTGACGTGGGGGAGGCGACAGAAGGCGCATGATGAAAAGGATGCAGCACCCGATGGTGAATATCCAGAATATCTCATCGGTGAGATCGTTGATCATGACGCAATCCAGAGCAAACCGCTTGTCCGTTTCAAGACGCGCGAAACAATATTCCGCGATCCATATCGCCTTGCGCAACGGTGGCCAAGTCACGAAGCCGTGCTTTATCGCCGCGCCGGTTATGTTGCCCCTGCGGCGGTCCTGTGGATGATGGCAAATGGCGACAAGGCGCTGGTCGCGCACTTCACGCTGATCTGCGATAGATTGCTCATGCTGCCTTTCACGATCCATTGTTTCCGCCCGGTCCTCGCGGCTGAGTTTCGCGAACCGCAAGACATTCTGAGCTGGTCGCTGACCCGTCCGGGTTTCGTCCGGGCGCGCTCCGTCGCCTGGCTGGAAGTGCGCAATGACGATCTGACACTGGATGTGGACCCGGTGCGTTTGCTTGAGGCGAAACTGGCGGAAGCCGGCTATGGCGAAGCGGTGCAGATGATGACGTCGCGCAACGTGGAGAAGCATCATGTCGCAACACGGCGCTCCGGCGAGGCACATGCCGCCTGCCTTGCCACTGTCGGCCTGACCAATGCGGGGAGGGTGGGGGAACGCGCGCAGATGATTATGCCCGCCGGAACCATCAATCTTCTGGTTCATATCGACAGGCCCTTGTCGGTCGCGGCCCATTTGGAGGCAATGTCGATTGCCGCCGAGGCCCGCACCGCAGCCATCATGGAACTTGGGCTCGATGTCGGCGGCAGGGTCTCGACAGGGACCGGCACGGATTGCATCGCGGTTTCCGCGCCGCCTGGTGAGCGGGGAGACGGGGCATCCTACGCAGGCTTGCATACGGATATAGGCGCCGCCCTCGGTGGCGCTGTCTATGACGCAGTGTCCGAAGGCGGCAGGCTCTGGATGAAAGAGCGGGGCTTTTGACCGATCAGGCTTCTGCGACAGCCTCTTTCGGCTTCAGGCGCAGGATGAGCGGCACCAGAACGAGGGCGACGATCGGGAAAACGAGCCAGTTGATGGTTTCCCAGCCGGAGGAATGCAGGAGCGAGCCGGCAAAGAAGGAAGCACAGGCCACGGTGCCGAACATGATGAAATCATTGGCGCCCTGTGCCTTGCCGCGTTCAGCCGGCGTGTGGCAGTCGGTCACCATGGCGGTCGCGCCGATGAAACCGAAATTCCAGCCGATGCCGAGGAAGATCAGCGCTCCCCAGAAATGGCCGACATCGAAGCCGCCGAGCGCAATGATGGCGGAAAAGGCGATCAACACCAGCCCCAGCGCGGTTATCTTTTCCTTGCCGAAACGGGTGATGAGCCTTCCGGTGAAGAAGCTCGGGGCGAACATGGCAAGCACGTGCCACTGGATGCCGAGGGCTGCATGATCGACGGAATGGCCATGGCCGACCATGGCGATGGGCGCAGCCGTCATCACGAATGTCATCAGTGCATAGGAACAGACGCCGGCGGCCACGGAAAGCATGAAGCGCGGCGAGCGGAGAATTTCGCCGAGAGGACGGCCTGTATCATGGACCACGTTCGGGTCTTTGCGGATCTTAGGCGCACGCAGCATGAAGAGGACGGGGAGGGCGAGCAGGCCCAGAACCGCCTGGCTGAGGAAACTGCCCGCGAACATCGCATCCGGAATGGTATCGCGTGTCCAGATGACGAGCTGCGGCCCGACGATGGCCGCAACGAGCCCGCCGACCATCACCCATGAGATGGCGCGGGCCTTCATGTCGCCGGTCGCCGCATCGGTGGCGGCAAAGCGGTAGCTCTGGACATAGGCGGCATAAAAACCGGCGGTGAGCGTGCCGAGACAGAAGATGAGGAAGGATGCCGCAAAAATGCCTGCGGCTGCGATCACGCCCGCCGAGGCGCCGACAAGCGCGCCGAGCATATAGGCATTGCGGCGTCCGAACTGGCGCATGAAGAAGGCCGCTGGCAGCGTGCCCAGCGCAAGGCCGAGATTGAACAGGCTGACGGGCAGCGTGACGAGGGCGGGATCGGAAGACAGTTTCTGGCCGACCAGGCCACCCAGCGAAATCACGATGGGCGGGCTGGAGGCGCCAAGCGCCTGTGCAATCGTCAGGATAATAATATTGCGCCGTGCGGCCGTCATGTCGGTCATCGTCAACCCCTCAAAGGACGAAATCGGGACGGTTTTATCGGAAAGCGCTTTCGCCAGCAAAATTATTCTACTGGTCCGCAGAATTATTCCTGACAGGTTTTCTTGGCAGCCCGGCATCACGGGAAGGCAAGGACTGTGGCCAAGGACTGGGACCAAGGACTGGGACAATGTCGTCCGTCTGTCATGAACTGCTTCTAATTTGCAGCTTCACTGTTCGATAGGGAGCCAGCAATGTCAGACAATCTTTCCCAGCAAAGTCTGTTCAAGACCAGCCAGTTGGAAGAAGCCGATGCCGATCCGCGCAATCCGTCCGATAACCCCACCATGGGCGAAATCATCAGCCGCCGCTTTTCCCGCCGTGGCTTTCTGCGTGGATCGCTCGCCGTCTCGGCCATTGCGGCAACGGTCAGCCCGCTCGCCCTCATGAGTGCTGGCGATGCGCGCGCCGCATCCGGTTCGGCCTTTTCGTTCAAGGAAGTCGAGGCCGGTGTGGACGCCCATCATCATGTCGCGGAAGGCTATGATGCCGATGTGCTTCTGCGCTGGGGAGACAGGCTTTTCGCTGATGCGCCGGAATTCGACCCGGCGAAACAGTCCGCCGAGGCGCAGGCCCGCCAGTTCGGCTACAATAATGATTATGTCGGCTATATCGCCATCGACGGTTCGCCCGAACACGGGCTGCTGGTCGTCAACCACGAATATACCAATCCGCACCTGATGTTCCCCGGTCTCGTCAAGATCGTCGATGGCAAGGTGGAGCAGGCTCCGCTTTCCAAGGAGCAGGTGGATATCGAAATGGCCGCCCATGGCGGCACGATTGTCGAGATCCGCAAGCAGGACGGCAAATGGCAGCCGGTGCTCGACGGCGCGAAGAACCGCCGTATCACCTCCAATACCGAGATGGTGCTGAGCGGGCCGGTCGCGGGTCATGATCGCGTCAAGACTAATGCCGATCCATCCGGCACCAAGGTCTTCGGCACGATCAACAATTGTGCGGGCGGCGTCACCCCATGGGGCACCTACATCATGGCCGAGGAAAACATCCACGGTTATTTCATTGGTGAACTGCCGGAAGGCCACGCGGAAGCGGCCAATTACAAGCGCATGGGCATTCCCGAAGGCTCGTATGAATGGGGCCGTTTCTACGACCGTTTCGACGTTTCCAAGGAACCGAACGAGCCGAACCGTTTCGGCTGGATCGTCGAGGTGGATGTGTCCGATCCGAACTCCATGCCGAAGAAGCGCACCGCGCTTGGCCGTTTCAAGCACGAGGGAGCGGAATCCATCGTCAGCAAGGATGGGCGCGTGGTCTTCTATCTGGGCGACGACGAACGCTTCGATTATGTCTACAAGTTCGTGACGGCGGGCAAGTTCAACCCTGATGACCGCGCCGCCAATATGGACCTGCTGGATGAAGGCACGCTGCACGTGGCGAAGTTCCATGAGGACGGCAAGGTGGAGTGGATGCCGCTGGTGTTCGGACAGGGTCCGCTCACCGAACAGAACGGTTTCAAGAGCCAGGCCGATGTGCTGATCGAAACCCGCCGCGCTGGCGATCTTCTCGGCGCCACCAAGATGGACCGCCCGGAAGACGTGCAGCCGAACCCGGTCAATGGCCGCGTCTATGTCATGCTCACCAACAATACCAAGCGCAAGGACGATCAGGTGGATGCCGCCAATCCGCGCGCCAAGAACGCCTTCGGCCATATCATCGAGATCGAGGAAGACGGGCAGGATTTTGCCGCCACGACCGGCAAGTGGGAAGTGCTGCTGAAATGCGGCGATCCTTCCGTTGCCGAAGTTGGCGCCAGCTTCTCCACCGATACGACGCGCAATGGCTGGTTCGGCATGCCGGACAATGCCGCCGTCGACAGCGCCGGTCGGCTGTGGGTCGCAACCGATGGCAACAGCAACAAGGATACAGGCCGCACCGACGGGCTTTGGGCCGTCGACACGGAAGGCGATGCGCGCGCAACCTCGAAACTGTTCTACCGCGTGCCGGTGGGCGCGGAAATGTGCGGTCCGCTGTTCGCACCGGACGATGAAACGGCCTTTGTCGCCGTGCAGCATCCGGGCGATGGCGGCGAGGACTGGGACGGTCATGGCCGTCCGTCCTATTATGAGGATCTGTCCACCCGCTGGCCGGACTTCAAGGACGATATGCCGGTGCGGCCTGCCGTGGTGGCCATCACCAAACAGGGCGGCGGCAAGATCGCGGTGTAATACCAAAACTCGATGAGTCAAACTCATCGAGTTTTGGTTAAGCCCGTGCGGCGACTGGGCATTTTCAGGGCGTGATGCGTTAGCATCTCAGCGCCCTGGTAAAATGACCTGATGAGACGGTGGCCCCCGGTGAAAGCCGGGGACCTTCGTCAAAGCTTCATGGAAGCGTCAAGCCAGCGATACAAAGCCAGCCTAATTCCATCCCTGTATTTCCAATCCAACGGGGACTTATCATGATATCGCGTCTTGTCGCCTCTACCATGCTTGCCGGTGCCGTCGCATTGGCGTTTCCGGCCTCCGCTGAAGAAAAGGCTTTTCCCGCAACGCTCAAGGCCCATGCCATCCTGCCGGCGAACACCATCATCGCTGCGCCGGAGGATGCGGCAGAACACCTGAAGACATCCGGCAAGTTCACCACCGCCGACCGCAAGCGCGCCGAGGGCATCGGCACGGTTGAAGGCAAGGACGGCGTGCGCAAGACCGGCCTTTCGGTGCCGTTCGACGGCCAGCCGGTGCAGGGCTTTTCCGGCATCAAGACCATGGAAGACGGCAGCTTCTGGTCGCTGTCCGACAATGGTTTCGGCTCAAAACTCAATTCGCCGGATGCCATGCTGATGCTGCACAATGTCAAGTTCGACTGGGACAAGGGAACGGTGGAGCGCGTAAAGACCGTGTTCCTGAGCGATCCAGACAGGAAGGCTCCGTTTCCCATCGTCATGGAAGGCGCGGAAAAGCGCTATCTGACGGGCGCGGATTTCGACGTGGAATCCATCCAGCCGGTGGCGGACGGTTTCTGGGTCGGCGAGGAATTCGGTCCGTTCCTGTTGAAATTCGACACGGACGGCAAACTCACCGATGTGTTCCCGACTTTCGTCGGCGAGAAGGAAATTGTCTCGCCTGACAATCCGAAGCTCGCTCTGCCCGCCAATCCGAGCCTCAAGCTCCCGGCCTATAATCTGAAGCGTTCCGGCGGCTTCGAAGGTCTTGCCATGTCGAAGGACGGTACGAAGCTTTATGGGCTTCTGGAAGGCCCGCTTTTCGTCGACGGTGCGCCGGAAAAGACCGAGAGCGGCAAGACGGGCCTGCGCGTCATCGAGTTCAGCGTCGCCGACAAGAAGTGGACGGGCCGGTCCTGGCTCTATCCGCTGGCCGAAGGCGGCGAAGCCATCGGCGATTTCAACATGCTGGATGAAACCACGGCGCTGGTCATCGAGCGCGATAATGGCGTCGGCACGGCGGACAAGGCCTGCGCCGATCCGAAGAAGCCGCAGGCAGATTGTTTCGATGTGCCGTCGAAGGTGAAGCGCATCTACAAGATCGCTTTCGACGACAGCAATGTCGGCAAGGACGTGCGCAAGATCGGCTATATCGACCTGCTCGCCATTGCCGACCCGGAAAACAAGCGCCGTCAGGGTGGACGCGAGGGCATTTACGACATGCCGTTCCTGACCATCGAGAATGTGGACCGCGTGGACGAAACGCATATCGTCGTCGGCAATGACAACAATCTGCCGTTCTCGGCAGGCCGCGCGCTCGACAAGGTGGATGACAATGAGTTCGTCCTGCTGGAAGTGGGCGAATTCCTGAAGGCCGAATAGGCCTTCCTCGATTTTCAGCGAGCCGTATGGCGGCCTGTCCCTGCATCGGCAGGCCGCCATTGACCCTGGAGCATTTCCAGTTGGGATTGAATCGCTGGAAATGCTCCATCTCATTGTTTCACGCATTATCCTGCGCAAAACCGCTCCGCACTTTTGCTGGAAATGCTCTGTCTTATCGTTCTCACGCATTATCCCGCGCAAAACCGCTCCACACTTTTGCTGGAAATGCTCTACTTGGTCGTATAGCCGCCATTGACGAGGATGGTCTGCCCGGTCATCCACCAGCCCTCCGAAACCATGAAGCGGATATAGGGAACGATGTCCTCGATATCGGTGAGGCCGGTCTTGGAGAAGCCGGAGAGTGCCGCCGCAGTCCGGTGGTAGGCCACCGCGTCCTCGCCTTCCGCCGGATAGAAGAATGGCGTGTCCATCGGGCCGGGACCAATGGCGGTTACTGAAATGCCGCGTTCGCCGAATTCCTTGGAAGCCGCGCGCGTGAAATGCTCTACCGGGGCCTTGGTGCCTGCATAGGCTGCATAGAACGGCGTGTAGGCGCCCAGCAGCGAGGTTACCAGTGTGCAGATCCTGCCATTGTCGTTGACATGCTTCCCTGCTTCTTTCAGGAAGAAGAAGGCCGACTTGGAATTGACGGCGGTCATCTCGTCATATTCGGCTTCCGAAACTTCGACGATCGGCTTCTTCAAAACCTTGCCCACCGTGTTGATGGCAATGTCGGGACGTCCGATGGCGGCAACCGTATCGGCGAACAGTTTCTCCATCGCACCGGCGGTGGTGAGATCGGCCTGGAAGGAAACCGCTTGCGCGCCTGCGGCCTTCACGGCGGCGACAGTGGCGTCCGCGTCCGCTTTGGACGCTGCGCTGTTATAATGAATTGCGATCGCCTTTGCCCCGTGTTCCGCAAGATCGCGCGCGATCAATCCGCCGAGGTTCTTGGCGCCACCGGCGATGATAACCGTTTTGCCCTTGATGCTGTGGTCCGTCATGGCTTCAACCTTCTTTTCCGATGCGGCTGCGCCATGCAGCCGCTTTCAAATCCGAAGAGTATCGTCTAGGATAGCGCTATAAAGACCGTCATTCTGACAACACCTGTCAGGTTTGACGGACAATGGAGGCAGATTATCTTGGATCGCATCGACCTCTTTCGTATCTTCGCCCGTGTCGTCGAATGTTCGAGTTTTACGCGCGCCGCCGATACGCTCGGCGTGCCGCGTTCCTCTGTTTCGGCGGCGGTTCTCGAGCTGGAGGGGCGCCTCGGGGCGAGGCTCCTCCACCGGACCACCAGAAGCGTGTCGACGACGCAGGATGGCGCCGCCTTCTATGAACGATGCCTGAGTCTGATTGCGGATATGGAGGAAGCGGAAAATCTGTTTCGGAATACCGCGACGCCATCCGGCACGTTGCGGATCGACGTTCCCGGCCGCATCGGACGTCTGATCATCGCGCCAGCCCTGCCCGAGTTTCTGGATGCCTATCCGGAAATCGATATACATCTGGGAGTGACTGATCGCGCCGTCAATCTTGTCGAAGAGAGTGTCGATTGCGTTCTGCGCGTGGGACCATTGACGGATTCCGGGCTGATCGCCCGATCGCTCGGCGAGCTTCCGCTGATCAACGTTGCGAGCCCCGCCTATCTTGAGCGGTACGGTATTCCCGAAACGCCTCATGACCTTTCCGCCCATTGGGCCATCAACTATGCCTCGCCGTCGAGCGGGCGCGTCGAGCCGTGGGAGTGGAGCGAAGCTGGCGCAACGCGATCGATTCCGGTGCGCGGCCGCGTCACCGTCAACAGCGCCGAAGCCTATATCGCCTGTTGTCTTGCCGGTCTCGGCCTCATCCAGATTCCGGCCTACGACGTCAGACGCCATCTGGAAGCCGGCGAACTGATCGAGGTAATGGCCGATATGCGCGCCGCGCCGATGCGAATGACGTTTCTATATTCACACCGCCAGCATCTTTCCCGTCGGCTTCAGGTCTTTGCCGACTGGCTCGAAAAACTGCTGAAGCGGGAACTGCAATCAGGGGCGGAGCCGCATTGACGAACAGGGCTTGGGTGCGCGAGCCCCTTTTCTCTCTGTGCATGGCGACAAGCCCGGCGTGGAAGTTTTGTTTCGGCCCGGTTAAGGTGCCGCGACAAAGCTATGGAGAAAACCGTTGAAGATTTTTATTTTCGGCAGTGTGAATGTGGATGTCAGCGCGCGGATGGCCGCGCTGCCGCGTCCGGGACAGACCGTGAATGCATCGGGCTATGGCATCGGCCTCGGCGGCAAGGGCGCCAACCAGGCGGTTGCGGTCGCAAAGCTTGGCGGTGACATTCGCTTCGTCGGCGCTGTCGGCAATGATGCCTTTGGCGAACTGGCCGTGAAGCAGATGCAGGAATTCGGCCTCAATACCGAAAGCGTGCGCGTGATCGACGGTGTCGATACGGGCATGGCGATCATTCAGGTCGAGGAAGCCGGACAGAACACGATCGCGGTCTGTGCCGGAGCCAATGCGCGCTGGTCGGCTGCAGACATCGATGCCTATGCAGCCGATATTGCCAGGGCGAAGATCACGCTGCTGCAGCGCGAGGTTCCGCATGAAGCCAATCTGGCCGTGGCGAAGGCCGCGCGTGCGGCAGGCGGCAGCGTTCTGCTAGATCCGGCCCCGGTCGGCGATGCAGGCCGCATGGCCGATCTGATTGCGCTCAGCGACATCATCTCGCCCAACGAGACGGAAGCCGCCGAAATCACCGGCATCGAGCCGACCGATCTGGCTTCGGCGGAAGCCGCAGCCCGAAATCTTCTGGAGCGCGGGCCGAAGATGGTCATCGTCAAGCTTGGAAGCCGTGGCGCGCTGCTGGTGACAGCGGACGAGGTGAAACATTTCGCGCCGTTCAAGGTCGATGTGGTGGATACGGTCGCCGCTGGCGACAGTTTCAATGGCGGTTTCGCGGTCGCCTATTCGCAGGACCGTTCCCTGCACGATTGCGTGCGATATGGTTCGGCGGCGGGTGCGGTTGCGGTCACGAGACCGGGTGCGGGAAGCGCCGCGCCGACCGCTGCGGAAGTGGCAGCGCTTCTGCAAAGCCAGACCTGAACCGGCTTTCGCAAATTGTGACGAAGCGAAGATTGGCGGCGATTTGCGCCGCTTTCACGCGATTTGAGCGAAAAAATGCTCGAAAACACCACTTAAAACATGGCGAAGAAACAACGAAATTAAGGCACTCGCGGCTTATTTGTGGCAAAATTGTGATTTGAGACACGATCCCGAAAGGTGGACTTCCGGTTTTCGGGATCGTGTCCTGAAAAAATCAAAGCGTTGCGAGACGCTCGGTCAGCAGTTTGAAGAAGCCGTCTGCATCCACATCCTTGATGAAGAGCGCGTTCTTCGGACGGTCGGTTACTTCCCACCAGTCCACGACCGTCTCACCGATGGTCAGTTCCGAATTGATCTCGATTTCCACATTGCACTCACGTCCGGAATAAAGTTCCGGCTTGATGAGATAGGCGATGACATTGGGGTCATGCAGCGGCCCGCCATCGGTGCCGTACTTGGCTTCGTCATAGCGTTCGAAGAATTCAAGCCATGCGGCGACCACCTCGCCGACATGGGTGCCGATGCCGCGAATGGCGGCGATGCGCTTCTCGGTGGTCAGCACCTTATGGGTGACGTCGAGCGGCATCATGGTGATTTTTATGCCGGATTTGAACACTACCGATGCGGCATGCGGGTCGACATAGATGTTGAATTCCGCCGACGGCGTGATGTTGCCGCCTTCGAAATAACCGCCGCCCATCAGCACGATTTCCTTGACGCGCCCGGCAATCTTCGGCTCGCGGATGAGTGCGGACGCGATGTTGGTGAGCGGTCCGAGCGGGCAAAGCGTGACGGTGCCGGGCTCTTCCTTCATCAGCGTTTCGATAATGAAGTCGACGCCATGCTGTGCCTGCAGCGGCATGGTCGGGGCGGGCAGGTCATAACCGTCGAGACCGGTCTTGCCATGCACGTTTTCAGCCGTCACGAGCGGGCGCACCAGAGGACGGATGGAGCCTGCGAACACTTTTGTGTCCGGCTTCTTCGCCACTTCGCAGATGGTGCGGGCGTTGACTTCGGTGCGCGCTAGCGGGCCGTTGCCAGCCACTGCGGTAATGCCGAGAATGTCGAGTTCCGGGCTTGCCAGAGCCAGAAGAATGGCGACTGCATCGTCCTGACCGGGATCGGTATCGATAATGATTTTACGGGCCATGATGGGTCTTTCTGCGTTAAAGCTTTTCCAGCAAAAATGTGAAGCGGTTTTGCGTCCGGAAAAGCGTAAAAAGATTTAAACTGCGTTGCGCGCCGCATCGACCGTCTGGTCGACAAGTGCGTCGAAGGAGATTTTCGCCGGGCGGCGCATATAGGTGACGATGTCGTCGGCCAGAAGCGGCTTCGACCACCGTTCGGCGATGATGCCGGAGCCGTGCTGGATGGCGATCATGCTGAGAATCTGCGCCGCATTGCAGTCGACGTCATGGCCGATGCCGCAGACGATTTCGAGCGTAAGGTCGAAGTCGCCTTCGCCGAACCAGAGCGCGATGACCTGTGCGGCTGCATTCGGATAGACGTGAATCCAGTTATATTCGGCATATTCCGCATCGCATTTCGCCCATGCATCCTGCCAGTTGCCGGCGGAGCGGCAGGCATCGAGCGCGAAGGCCAGAACCGCACCATATTCGGTCTCGACCGGGAAAAGTGCTGCCGTCGAAACGAGCAGTTCGCGCGTGTCGGAAACAGCAAAGGCGCGCGCCGCCATGACGGCGTTGAAAACTTCGCCCAATATTCCGTTTCCGGCATGGGAGATTTCCGCATCCATCCATGCGAGGCGGGCAGCTTCGCGGGCGCGGCCCGGTACGACCATGCCGCAGATCGTGCCGCGCATCTGTGCGCCGATCCACTCATCGAACGGATTGTCGGACGTCCCGGTTTCAGGCGCGGTGAGGCCGCGCCGCATGTTGGAAAGCGCGATCGCCTCCGCCGACCAGCCAAGCGGGATCAGCGAAGTCCAGCGCTCGGCAATGTCGGCGCTGGTCACGGCAGAACCCTTGTCGCCGAAGGCTTCCAGAAAGGCGATCTCGAAGGTGATGTCGTCATTATAGGTGTTGGGCTCACGCACATAATCGCGGATCGGACCGAAGACCTCGGCGATGTTTTCCGCCGTATAGCCTTCGAGCGCCGTGCCAGCCGCCGCACCGACAAGCTGCGCCATCCAGGCGGCGGCGGTGCGGTCGCGGAAATCATCGGACTGGATGGCATAGAGCACATCGTCGGGCCATTGAACGGCGGCGTCGAACTCGTCCCACGTGCCATAGCGCACGGTTTTTTGCGACGGATGGTTTGGATCGGGACGTGCGGCGCGCATCAGGACGCGCAGGCGCATGTCGATGCGATAGAGCGTCTCGAAGTCGCCGCGTTCAAGTGCGGCGAGCCCGTCGCGAAGCAGTTCTTCATAACGCGCAAGGACAAAGCCCTTGTTTTCCAGCGATTGCAGCGCACCCGCCATCAGGCATTCAGGCGCAGCCGATCCCGGCACATTGCTTTTCCAGAACATGGCCATGAGATCGTCCTGCGCCTTCATGACGGCGCTCGCATCCCAGGTCTGTTCCTCCGCCGTGCGTACCACCGGTTTCGTGTCGCGCAGCAGGTCTCGGGTCAGTTCCCAAGCTTTCATGTCATTCTCGTTTCGATGTTCATTATCAGGATTTCTTCAGCAGGCGGGCGCGGCGCTGGCGCCGCGCCGCATGGACCGTCAGCACGACGACCGGGACGAGATAAGGGATCATCTGCATCAGTTCGAAAGGCAGGCCAAGACTTTGCAGCGTGATGGCAAAACCTTCCGCCGCCGCCAGGACCAGGCTCGCCACGAGCGTTCCCCATGCGGTCCCCTGTCCCATGACTTCCGCCGCAATGGCGATGAAGCCGCGACCGGCGGTCATGTTCTGGGCAAACCAGGTGACATAACCAAGCGACAGATAGGCACCGGCGGCACCGCCGAAGAGGCCGGACAGGACGAGCGCCATCATCTGCACGCGGCCGGTCTGGATGCCTGCGGCGCGCGCCGATTTCGGATCGACGCCGGTGGCGCGCAGATGCAGGCCGAAGCGCGTGCGCATCATGAGGAGACTGACCGCCGGGACGGCCAGAAGGGCCGCGAAGGTGAGCACATGGATATTGCCGATGAAGGGCACGGGAAGGCTTGGCAGGGCCCCGCTTTTCAGCGCGCCGGACATGCCCTTGTCGCCTGTCGCGAGATAAAGCCCGAGCGTCGTTGCCGCCGCAGCCGCGATGTTGAGCGCGATACCGGTCATGATGAGATCGGTGCCGAGCCGGTTGACCGAAAGCGACATGAGCCAGCCCAGAAGCGCGCCCACGACAAGCGCCGCCAGCAGGCCGATGGCCGGGCTTCCCGTTGCGGCGCTGGCCAGAACGGCGATGAGGGCCGCGACCAGCATCATGCCTTCCATGCCGATATTGAGCACGCCCGCCCGGTCGGAAATCATCACGCCCAGAGCGGCCAGCAGCAATGGTGTCGCCACACGCAGGATCGTGCCGATGAAATGCGGGTCGAAAATCTGTGCAAGAACGGTGCTCATGCCTGTACTCCCGGCTGCACTGCGGCCTGGTCTGCATCGCGATTGCGAAGATTGCGGATCAGCCGCAAGACGGTCGGATGATTGTGAATGACGCTTGCCGTCGCGCCCACCATGATCGCCGCGGTCACCAGCCCCACCACTTCGGTCGGGATGTTCATGTTGCGGGCCAGAAGATCGCCGCCCACCTGCACGAAGCCGAGGAAAAGTGCCGACGGAATGAGCAGGAACGGGTTTTCGCGCGCCAGGATGGCGACGACGAGGCCGGTCCAGCCATAGCCGGGCAGGTCCAGCCAGGCGAAGCGGGCATGAAGGCCCAGCACTTCCAGCGCTCCGGCCATGCCGGCCACCAGTCCGCCGACGATCTGCGCCCGCATGACGATGCGTTTCAGCGGCAGGCCGAGGTGATTTGCAAAGCCGGGGCTTGAGCCCGCAATACGGATATTGAGGCCAGAGCGCGTCCAGTAAAGCCAGATGCCGCCAGCGATGCAGGCAAGAACCGCGATGATCGAGCCGCTGTTGAGGCGCGTCCCGGCAAGCAGGCGGTCGAGCTTGGCGTCCGGGGGTATCTTGAGCGACATCATCCCGCCCGCTGCCGGATCGCGGATGACATAGTTGAGGACGAAGAGGCCGAGAAACAGGAAGGCATAGTTGAGGACGAGCGACGTCACCATTTCCGAGGCGCCGAACCGCAGCCGCAGCGCCGCCGGGATGGTGCAGGCGAAACTGCCTGCGACCGCGCCGCAGAGGATGGCCACCGGCAGCGAGAACCAGCCGAGCGAAGGAAGCAGGACAGCACCCGCCACAGCACCAAGCGCACCGAGGAAGAAGCCGCTTTCCGCGCCGAGATTGAACAGGCCGGAGCGGAACAGGATGGTGATCGCAAGGCCGGTCAGCATGATCGGCGTTGCCGCCTCCACCACATTGCCCATATGGCGAATGCTGCCGAACGGTCCGAGGAAGAAGGTTTTGAGGATCGCCGCCGGATTGTCCTGCATCAGCGCCAGCGGCACCAGCAGCACCGCCATGATGACGCCGATCACCAGCACGGTCAGGAAGAATGGAATGAGATAGGATATGAATCTGCGCATCAGGCGGCAGCTTTCTGTTTGAGCATGATCTTATCCAAAAACCGTTTTACACTTTTTGGGATCATGCTCGTGTCCCCAGGATATAAGGACCAAGAGCAGCCGGTGTGATGTCTGGTCCGTTTTGCAGAACGGCAACGATGCGTCCGTTGAAGAGCACGACGATGCGGTCGCTCAAGCGCAGCAATTCATCGAGATCGGCGCTGACGAGCAGCACGGCGCAGCCGCCCTGCGCCACTTCGTCGATGCGGCGATGCAGGAAGGCTGCCGCCGAGACATCGATGCCGCGCGTCGGCTGGTCGGCGATCAGGAATTTCGGATTGGTGGCAAGCTCGCGCGCGGCGATCAGCTTCTGCGCATTGCCGCCGGAAAGGGAATCGAGCCGTTCGGTAATCGCGCCCGCCCGCACCGAATATTGCCTTATCATGCCGCTGACGCGGGCCTTGATGGCGTTCCAGCGCAGGAACGGTCCCCGGAAAATCTGCCTGTCGGCGGTAATCGATCCGGCTCCGGCTATCGCGTTTTCGGCGAGAGACAGGCCGGGCGCGCCGCCCTGCGAAAAGCGGTCGGCTGGCAGATAGGCAAGGCCCTGCCTCCGCCAGCTTGCCGTGTCGGCGCGCAGCATGTCCTTGCCGTTGAGGCTGATCGCGCCGCTTGCCGCTTCAGCAAGGCCGGACAGCACGGAAACGAGGCCACGCTGGCCGCTCCCATCGACACCGGCAACGCCGACGATCTCGCCCGCGCCGATGGTCAGGCTCACATCCTTGATGCGGTCAGCCGGATCGGCTGCCCTGGTCGTGACGTCCTTCATGTCGAGAACGGTTTTCATCGCGCCATGCTTGTGGGCGCGTTGCGGTATGTCGACCGCGTGGCCCATCACCATCTGCATGATGGCATCGTCCGGCACGTCGGCGAGCTTTTCGGTCCCGGCGACGGCACCGGCGCGCAGCACCGTCACGTTTTCGGCCAGTTCGCGCACTTCGTTCAGCTTGTGGGAAATGAAGAGGATGGTAATGCCTTCGTCGCGCAGCGATTTCAGCTTGCGCATCAGTTCCTCGATCTCCGGCGGAGAGAGAACGGCGGTCGGCTCGTCGAGGATCAGGAGCCTTGTGCGGCGGGCCAGCGCCTTGAGGATTTCGACCTTCTGCTGGGCGGCGACGGAAAGCGCGCCGGTGATCGCATCCGGGTCGGCGTGCAGGTCGTATTGCTGCATCAGCGCTTCGACCATTTTGCGCGCACCCGCGCGGTCGATCAGCCCGGCCTTCACCGGCTCATGGCCAAGAATGATATTTTCAGTGACCGTCAGGGTCGGCACGAGCGAGAAATGCTGGTGAACCATGCCGATGCCCTTGGCCGCGGCATCTTCCGGCGACCAGGATGCAATATGCTGTCCATCGACGACGATTTCGCCCGCCGTGGCATTTTCGATGCCGAACAGGATTTTCATGAGCGTGGATTTGCCGGCACCGTTCTCGCCGCAAATGGCGTGGATGGAGCCTGCGCGGATCGAAAACGACACGTCGCGAAGCGCCTGCGTGCCGTTCGGATAGACCTTGCTCACATCGCGGAAGGCGACGATTGGGCGGAAGGCGACGATAGCATCGCCGCCTTCATTATTTTCAGCTGGATTTTCCACGGTCAGGGACGAACCTTGTTGCGGATCGCGTTGAGATCCTCGGTGCTCATGCCGAATGCGGTCGGAACCGTGATCTTGCCCTCGGAAATCTCGTCGGAAGCCTTCTTGATGGCGTCCTTCATTTCCTGCGTGGCCATGGAAGCCATGTTGCCATCCTGCACGATGCCGACAGCGCCTTCCTTGAGGCCGAGCGCTTCCGCCTTGCCGAACGGCAGGTCGCCGGCCTTGAAGCGTTCATAGGCTTGCAGCAGGCTGACATCGACATTCTTCAGGACGGAACTGACGACCTGCTTGGCGATGGCCGGATCGCTGTCCTTGAAGATCGCTTCCTGATCGGAATCGACGCCGAGAACATATTTGCCGGTTTCCTTGGCAGCGGAAAGCTGGCCGAGGCCGGTCTGCGAGGCGACGACGAAGCCGAGCGAAACGCCGGAACGATATTGCGCGAGGCCGAGCTCCTTGCCCTTTGCGGCATCCATGAAGGAACCGGCATAGGAGATGGCGATCTTGGCATCGGGCTGGATGGCCTGCGCGCCGGCGATATAGCCGACGAGGAAGTCGTTGATGACCGGAATGTCCATGCCGCCGAGGAAGCCGAGGTTCTTGCCGGTATCGCCGAGCTTGCCTTCCTTCAGCAGAGACGCCGCCAGCATGCCGCCGAGATAGGAACCTTCGTTCTGCTTGTACTGGATAGAATAGACATTGTCATAGCCGCCTTCTTCATAAGGCACGCTCGCATCGTAGAGGATGTATTTCTTGTCCGGATATTGCTGGGCGACCGAGCCGACGGTTTCCGACATCTGGTAGGTGCCGCCGATGATCAGGTCCCAGTCCTGTTCGGACGCATCGAGGAACACCGGCTCCCACTTGGTCGGATCGTCGCCGATTTCGAGAATCTTGGTCTCGACGTCGTCGCCATATTTGTCCTTGATCATCTTCATGCCCTTGGCGGCGCTGTCGAAGAACGACTTGTCGCCAAGCGCGCCATTGATGATGAGCAGGATCTTGTCCTGTGCCTGAGCCGCCGTGGTGGCGAAGGTGCCCATCGCCGTCGATGCGGCAAGGGCAAAGGCAAGGTGGATTATTCCCCGTCTGGTGGATTTGATCACAACAGAACTCCAATATTGTAGCGTTATGGAGATGGATTTTCTGCTTTGGATATTTTGCCCTCCGCCCACAGAACCTCCACACCTGCCAGCGATCAAACGCTGACGGCGGTTGCGAGTCAATCGCCAAACTTTTTGCCCGCTGTGGACAAAGCCGGTCTGTTGCGCACAATGCTCATAAAGCTTTCGTTTATTTCAACAAAGCCTGATTTGGGTGCCGCAGGGTCGGGTCGAACGGATTGAGCCGTTGCGAGATGATGGCCGCTTCCTTGCGCAGAAGTTCGGTCACCGTCTCCTGCCGCTTCTCGGTCAGGCGCGCGGCAAGCGTGCCGATGCTGAGTGCTGCCACCGCCTCGCCGTCGCGGTTGAGGATGGGGACGCCAAGGCCCGCCATGCCGTCGATCATGTTGAAATTGAAAGTGGATGCGCCCGTTTCGCGCACTTCCGCGATCATGATGCGCAAATCGACCTCGTCCACAGCCGACTTGTCCAGAATGCGGGGCATGTTGAAGCGGATGATCGCCTCGCGCTCTTCTTCCGGCAGGAAGGCGAGGATGGCAAGGCTCCCCTGACCGATGCCGAGCGGCACCTTGCCGCCAATATCGCCGGTAAAGGAGCGGATCGGAAACGGCCCTTCCACGCGGTCGAGGCAGACCGCGTCGAAATTGCTGCGCACCAGCAGGAAGACCGTATCGTTGAACGTGGTCGAAAGGCGCAAGAGCGAGGGGCGGGCAATGCTCAATATACCGTCACGCTGGCGCGCCTGCGCCGCCATCGCAAAAAACTCCAGCGACAGGCGATAGGCCTTCTTGTCGGGAAGCTGCTCGACAAGGTTTTCGGCAATCAGCGTCTTCAGCAGGCGGTGCGTCGATGGCTGGCTGAGTTCGAGGTCGCGCGCCAGATCGATGAGCCGCACGCCGTCATCCGTGCTGGCGGCCAGACCTTTCAGGATATGGATCGCCTTCACCAGACTTGAGTTAAGCGCGGCGCCGGATTTCGGATTCTCAGATATATCATCCATAAAATTGCTTCCAAATTCTGCATTTTGAAAGAAATATATAATTTCTTCCGGATTTGAAAATTATAATTTGCATTCCTGCGGATTTTTCCGCCATTTAAAACCGTCGCCAATGGGAAGGTCCGGCAAGGCACTGGAGAAGTGCCCGCAAGCGGATCGGCGGTTTTGCTTGTAATCAAGGGGAACGCTGCGGCTGCGTAAGCGGCCGGACGGTCATGCGTTCAAACGGACAAGCCGGATCAGCGCTTCAAGCGCGGTCAAGCCGCTCCCGCCAGCCAGCCCGACGAAGAGGCGACGTGAGACAACATCACGGCGCTTCCGCTCCCCCCGCATATTCCGCGGAAGTCATGCCGAGAGGGAGATGCAATGAGCTTTTTGACCCTGTCCGGAATTTCCCGCCACTACGGCAAGTTCGCGGCTGTCGACAATTTCAACTTGGCGATTGAAAAGGGCGAGTTCATTTCGCTTCTCGGCCCTTCCGGCTGCGGCAAGACCACGACCTTGCAGATGATCGCCGGCCTGGTGACGCCGACGGCGGGCGCGATCACGCTCGACGGGCGCGAGATCACGCGCCTTGCCCCCGCCAAACGCGAGCTTGGCGTCGTCTTCCAGAGCTATGCGCTGTTTCCGCATATGACCGTGGCGCAGAATGTGAGCTTCGGCCTCGAAATGCGCAATGTGCCGAAGGCGGAACGCGAAAAGCGCGTGCGCGACGTGCTGGAGCTGGTGCATCTGGGCGCGCTTGCCGACCGTTATCCGCGCGAAATGTCGGGTGGCCAGCGCCAGCGCGTGGCGATTGCCCGCGCGCTGGTCATCAATCCGCCGGTCCTGCTGCTCGACGAGCCGCTATCCAATCTCGATGCGCAGCTGCGCGAGGAAATGCAGTTCGAGCTGCGCCGCATCCAGCGCACAGTCGGCATCACCACCATCATGGTGACGCATGACCAGGCCGAAGCGCTGTCGATCAGCGACCGCATCGTGGTCATGGAAAAGGGCGTCATCACGCAGGTCGACGCGCCCTACAAGCTCTATGAGCATCCGCATAACCACTTCATTTCCAATTTCGTCGGCAAGTCGAACTTCCTCAAGGCACGCGCCGAGGGTGACATGATCGCGCTGGCCGAAACCGCGATCCGCTTCCCCGCCAACGGCAAGCAGGTCTCTGGCGAGCTTTCCGTCTTCATCCGCCCTGAAAAGGTGCAGCTCGTTGCTGCGGGCGAGGGACATATCGCCGGTGAAGTGACGACACGCTACTTCATGGGCGCGCAGTGGCTGCTCGGCGTGACGACGCCTGCCGGCCAGCTTTCGGTGGCGCTTCCCAACCTCGGCAACCCACCGCCATCCGAAGGCACATCGGTCGGCCTCAGCTGGAACCACGAGGATTGCCGCATCCTCACCGCAGGGGTGAACTGAGCATGTCGGCCGTCACCTCACAGGATGTATCCGCCGCGCCCAAGGGGCAGCGCGATCTGACGCCGCTTTTTCTGGTCGGGCCGTCGACGCTTCTGTTCTTCGCGCTGGTGCTGCTGCCGCTCGGCCTTACCGTGCTGCTGTCCTTCAACAGCTACAGCTATGACAAGGGCATCGAGAACGTCTACACGCTTGCCAATTATGTGCAGGTCCTGAAAGACCCCTATTATCTCTCGATCTTCTGGCGCACGCTGAAGCTGGCGCTGATCACAACCGTCATCACGGTGCTGGTCGGCGTGCCGGAAGCCTATATTCTCTCCAACATGCGCAAGCCATGGCGCTCGATCTTCCTGCTGGTCATCATCGGCCCGCTTCTGGTTTCGGTCGTGGTGCGCACATTCGGCTGGAGCATGCTGCTGGGCCGCAATGGCCTCGTGAACAGCGCGCTCGACATGGTGGGCCTGCCGACGACGCAAATCCTCTACAGCGAAACGGCGATTGTCATCGGCCTGGTGCACATCATGCTGCCATTCATGGTGATTCCTGTCTGGACCGTGCTGCAAAAGCTCGATCCGGCGGTGGAAGCCGCAGCGCTGACGCTCGGCGCATCGCGCCTGACGGCGCTTCGCCGCGTGGTGTTTCCGCAGGCAGTCCTTGGCATCCTGTCGGGCAGCCTCATCGTGTTTGCGCTTTCGGCCAGCTCCTTTGCCATTCCGGGCCTCCTTGGCGGGCGTCGTCTCAAGATGGCGGCAACCGTCGTCTATGACGAGTTCCTGATCGAACTGAACTGGCCGCTTGGCGCCGCCATCGCCATTATCGTTCTGGTCGCCAATCTGGTGATCATGATCGCCTATAACCGCCTGCTCGAAGGGCAGGCCAAGAAGAAGCTGGGATAGAGCCATGACGAAGAACGGTCCTTTCGCCCTTTTCTTCCACACGCTGATCGTCATCTTCATGCTGGCGCCGATGATAGTGGTGTGCCTTGTGGCCTTCACGCCGGAAAACACGCTGACCATGCCGTGGAGCGGCCCCAATGCGGGCCTGTCGCTGCGCTGGTTCGAGGCCGTGTTCGCGCATAATGATTTCATGGCCTCCTTCTATAACAGCGTGCAGCTCGCCTTTTTCTCGGCAACGATTTCCACGCTTCTGGCCGTGCCTTCGGGACTGGCGATCGCGCAGTATAATTTCCGTGGCCGCGATGCGCTGAACGCGCTTTTCCTGTCGCCGCTCATCATTCCCCATCTGGTTCTGGGCGTCGCGTTCCTGCGCCTGTTCTCGCTGATGGGCTTTACCGGCTCCTTCGTCTGGCTGGTCGCGGCGCATTCCATCGTCGTCACGCCCTATGCGCTGCGCCTGATCCTCGCTTCGCTCGGCAGCATGGACCGCAATGCGGAAAACGCGGCCCGCACCCTCGGTGCAGGCGAATGGACGGTGTTCCGCCGCGTCACCCTGCCGTTGCTTCTGCCGGGCCTGTCCGGCGGCTGGCTGCTTGCCTTCATCAACTCGTTCGACGAACTCACCATGTCGATCTTCGTCACCTCGCCATCCACGGTCACGCTGCCGGTGCGCATGTATATGTATGCCAGCGAATCCATCGACCCGATGATGGCCGCGGTTTCAGCCCTGATGATCCTCGTCGCCACCGCAACCATGATTATCATCGATCGCATGTTCGGTCTCGACCGGCTGCTGGTGGGCAAGGGCTGAGCAGGCAGACCATGACGATCCCGGTTTCTTCTTCGGCGGCTCAGTTCCGCAGACGGTATCGGCTGGCCGAACAGCCGGTCAGCTTCTCGCTCGACGGCGTGCGCTTCGAGGGTCGTCGCGGCGATACCGTGCTGACCGCCATTCTGTCGGTGCAGGGCAAGTTGCGTCATACCGAGTTCACTGGCGAGCCGCGCGCGGGCTTCTGCCTCATCGGCGCATGTCAGGATTGCCACGTCATGACGGACGAAGGTTACAGGCTTCGCGCCTGTACCACGCTTCTGGAAGACGGCATGGCCTTTGTCACGGAGCCTGCGAAATGAGCGCGGTGCTCGATCCGGTTATCGTTGGCGCAGGTCCGGCGGGTGTTCGCGCCGCCGAAACGCTGGTCCGGGCGGGTCTCCGGCCCATCGTGCTCGACGAGGGGTTCCGTTCCGGCGGGCAGATCTATCGCCGCCCGCCGCTCGATGACGGGCGCAGCTATCGCAGCCGCTATGGTTCCGAAGCGCATAAGGCGGAAGCGCTGCACAAGAGCTTCGACGCATTGCGCGGCGCAATCGACTATCGCCCGGAAACGCTGGTCTGGAATATTTCGCGCGGGGAAACCGACCGGCTCGACCTGCTGACCGATGGCGTTCACGGCCAGTTGCCCTACAGCCATCTCATTCTGGCCACCGGCGCGACCGACCGGGTGCTGCCGTTCAAAGGCTGGACCAGGCCCGGCGTCTATACGCTCGGCGCATCGCAGACGGCGCTCAAGGCGCAAGGCTGCACGGTCGGTGAACGCGTGGTGTTCATGGGGTCGGGCCCGCTGCTTTATCTGGTGGCCTGGCAATATCATCATGCCGGGGCGAAGGTTGTGGCGGTGCTGGACACAGCGCCTCTCGCATCCAAATTCCATCTGGCGCATCTGGCATTTTATGCCCCGCGCATCGTGGCGCTCGGCGCTTATTACGGCCTGCGCCTGAAGCTTGGCGGCGTGCCGATCCATTACAATGTGCGGCCCGACGAGGTGCTGGGCGAGGGGCATGTCGATGGCATTCGCTTTCGCTCGGCCGGGCGTGTGCGCGAGGTTGAGTGCGATGCGCTGGCTTATGGTTTTGCCTTGCGTCCCGAAACCCAGCTTGCCGATCTCGCCGGTTGCGATTTCCGCTTTGAAGAACGCGACCGCGCATGGCTCCCGGCTGCCGACAGGCTTGGCCGCACGAGCCGCATCGGCGTCTATGTGGCGGGCGACGGTGCAGGCATTGCCGGTGCAGATGCAGCCGAAATTCGCGGGCAACTGGCCGCAATCGCCTTGCTGCGTGATCGGGGCCTGCCGTTTGACGAAGGTGCTGAACGCGCTCTTCTCGCAAAGCTTGATCATATCTATCGCGAACGCCTGATCGTCGAAAAAGCCTTTCCGTTCCCGCGTGACTGGTTCGACACGATTGCTGGCGACGTCACGCTCTGCCGTTGCGAGGAAATCGCGCTGCGCGACGCGCAGGCCGCGATCCGTCAGGGTGATGTGCGCGAGATCAACCGGCTGAAGGCACTCACCCGCGTCGGCATGGGCCGTTGCCAAGGCCGCATGTGCACGGCAGCGGCGGCGGAACTTCTGGCGTCGGTGCAGGACAAGACGCCTGCCGAAGCAGGCCGCATCCGCGCTCAGGCGCCGGTCAAGCCGATCCCGCTCGGGTTCGGCGCTCGAGCCGGGGAGGGCGCTTCGTCATGACAAGGCGTCTTCAGGCCGATGCGGTCATTATCGGTGGCGGGATCGTCGGCGGCTCGGCAGCGCTTTTCATGCGCCGGGCCGGCCTGTCGGTCATCCTGCTCGACAAGGGTTTTTGCGGTGCGCAGGCAAGCGGCGTCAATTATGGCGGCGTGCGCAGGCAGGGCCGCGCCCCGGAACAATTGCCGCTTGCACAACGGTCGCATGAATTGTGGGCGCGCCTGCCGGAACTCATCGGCATCGACGGCGAATATGTCCGCAGCGGCCATTTGAAGCTTGCCCGCACGGAAGCGCATTTCGCAAGCCTTGAAGCCTATGCCGCGAAGGTCAGGCCGCTCGGGCTCGATGTCGAGCTGATCGGCGGCAATGCGATCCGCGAACGTTTTCCATGGTTGCCGGGCGATGTGGCGGGCGCCTCGCTCTGCGCGGAGGATGGCCATGCCAATCCGCGTCTGGTTGCGCCTGCCTTTGCCCGCGCGGCATTGGCGGCGGGGGCAAAGGTGCTGGAAAACACGCCGGTCATCGAAGCGCGAGAGACCGGCGACGGCTTTGCCATTCTGGCAGGCGGTGGCTCACCGACTGACACGATCGAAATCCGCTCGCGCCTCCTGTTCAACTGCGCCGGTGCCTGGTCGGACCGGTTCGCAGCCTCTTTCGGCGAGCCGGTGCCGCTCCAGCGCATCTATCCCTCGATGGTCGTTACCGAGCCGATGCCGTTTCGCCTGCCGATGAGCCTTGGCGAAGAGGGCGGCGGTTTCTATGGCCGTCAGGTCACGCGCGGCAACTATGTCATGGGCGGTGGGCGCGGCGCGCCGCTTGAAAACCCGGACTTCTCGCGCCCTTCGGTCAATGCCGCCTCATCCGTGATGCTGCGTGCCATCGAACTGTTCCCGCATCTGAAAAATGCCCAGGTTATCCGCTTCTGGTCTGGCACTGAATCGGAAATGCCGGACGACAATCCGGTCATCGGGCCAAGCAGCCGGGTCGACAATCTCTTTCACGCCTTCGGCTTTTGCGGCGCCGGTTTCCAGACCGGCCCGGCTGTGGGCGCCATTCTTTGCGATCTCGCCGTAAAGGGCGAGACGGAAACGCCGATCGATGCCTTCCGCATCGACCGGTTCGATATGAACTCAAACCACAAAGGGGAGTAGCATGAAGTACATCACCAAAACCGGCCTGTTGGCGCTCGGCCTGTCGGCAGCCTTCGCTTCGGCCGCATCGGCTGAAACCAAGACGCTCTATATCGGCATGAATGGCGGCAATATGGAGAAGGCCTATACCGAGCATGTCCTGCCGGAATTTGAAAAGGCCAATGACGTCAAGGTCGTTGTCGTGCCGGGCACCTCGGCGGATATTCTCGCCAAGGCGACCGCGCAGAAAGACAATCCGCAGATGCATGTCATGCTGCTCGACGACGGCGTCATGGTGCGCGCGATCAATGCAGGCCTGTGCCAGAAAATCTCCGACGATCCGGTTCTGGCCGACATCCAGCCTGCCGCGCGCCTCAAGGACGACATGGCCATCGGCGTCGATATGGGCATGACCGGCATTGCCTATAACAAGAAGCTTTTCGACGAAAAGGGCTGGGCCGCCCCGACTTCGTGGATGGATTTCGCCGACGAAAAATATGCGAATGCCGTTGTGTTCCAGTCGGCTTCTGCCTCGACTTTCGGCCTGCATGCCTTCCTGATGTTCAACCGCATTCAGGGTGGCGACGACAAGAACCTCGAGCCGGGCTTCGAGAAGTTCCCCGACATGATCGGCAAGAACGTTCTGGAATTCATCCCGTCCTCGGCCAAGATTTCGGAAATGGTGCAGACCGGCGAAGCGGCGATCTTCCCGCTGACGCCAACCGGCGTCAACAACCTGAAGGACAAGGGCATTCCGGTTGAATATGCGCAGCCCAAGGAAGGTTCCGTGGTCCTCGCCGTGACCGAATGCGTGCTCGCAGGCAACAGCGAGCCGGAGCTGAGCCAGAAGCTTGCGCATTATCTGCTTTCCGCCGATGCGCAGAGCAAGGCGCTCGACCATGGCAACGTCATCCCGTCGAACCAGAAGGCCAAGGCCGGCTCGCCGGAAGCACAGGCCAAGCTCGACGCCTTCAACGGTTACATGAAGACCGCCAAGACGCTCGACTGGGACGCCGTCAACGAAGGCCGCCAGCAGCTCAACAGCCGCTGGAACCGCACCATCGAAAAGTAAGATCGATATCGTGATCCGAAAAGGCCCGCGCCGGGAGACCGGGGCGGGCTTTTTGCTGCAGGACCGCTTACGCATCGCCTGCCGATATTGTAGCTTGCGCGCAAATCATCCGGCAAATCGATGCAACGGGGCAAGCGTGAGAAAAGCGGCAGCACTCGCATTATCTGGAATTCTGGTGGCGGCACCCGCGCTTGCCGAAGACAACTGGAAGCCCGTCGAGGAAATCAAGTTCTATGCCATCGCCGGGAAAACCGGCCCGGAACTTTATGAATCCATCGGCGAGCGCGGCCCGAAGATCGGCGGCGGCAAAACCCGCGTCATCGCCCATACCAGCTATGTGCTGACCTGGGACCGGCAGTTCGACCGCTCCAACAATGCCTGCACGATCCTGTCGGCCACGCCCAAACTGAAGATCACCTATACGCTGCCGAAGCCCGCGCAGAAACTGACCTCGCCGGTGAAGGAACATTGGGAAACCTTCTATGAAGGCATCCGCAGGCATGAGCTTGTGCATGGCGACCACGCCAAGGACATGACGCGCGAGATCGTGCGCCGGACCGTGGGCCTGTCGGTTCCTAACGACCCGAAATGCCAGAAGATCCGCAAGGTGCTGATCAAGGAAATCACCGATATGGTCGATGTGCAGCGCGCGCAAGGCCGCGCCTTCGACCGGGTGGAGATGGGCAATGGTGGCAACGTCCACCAGCTGATCCTGGCTCTGGTGAACGGCGGCTGATTTTCTCCATTGGAGCGCATTCCGAAACGTGTGAAACGGTTTTCGGAAAAGATGCGCGTCAAAACAAATGCTTGAAGCGGTTCCGGCAATTCCTTTTTAACCGGAACCGCTCCAGCCTGCGTTGCGCTCCAAAACCTGCAATTTTGAACCAGATGGAACATTCGTGACAGCCGCGCAATGAAGGGTTTTCATGCGTTTGTTCAAACAGAACCCGTTGACATCCTAACCAGTTAGTACATTTTAGAAAACAGCGCAGCCGATCATGCATTCCGTTCCGAGGTGGAGGACCGAGGTGGAGGACCGAGGAGGAGCGGATTGCAGCTTGCGACAGGGCACTGCCGGGAACCGGACGGATTTCTGACACGCCTTTAGTTGCGATGGCCGGCGCGGACAGCGGGAAAGTATAGTCGCCGCCGGATGCATGGGCATCCTGCAAGGATGCGGTGCTGCTTTCTCTCGAAACCCGAAAAGGGACAGCGGTCCGCAAGCGATGCGCCCAGAGGAGGGCCGAAGGAGGCCGAGGGGAGGAACGTGAAAGCTTTAGTCGATTTCTATTTTACGGCGGCGCGGTTCGCCATTGCCTGCCTACTTGGCTGCATGGTGGTGCTCGTGTTCGGCAATGTGGTGCTGCGCTACGCCTTCAATCAGGGCATAACGGTTTCGGAAGAGCTGTCGCGCATCTTCTTCGTCTGGCTTACCTTTCTGGGCGCGGTCGTCGCCATGCGCGACCATGCGCATCTGGGCGTGGATTCTTTGGTACGCCGCTTGTCGCCTGCGGGCGCGCGCATTGCGCTGGTCGCAGGCCACATCATGATGTTCGGCGCGACCTGGCTGGTTCTTTCGGGAAGCTGGACGCAGACCCTCATCAATATCCCGACGCTGGCCCCTGCGACGGGCATGTCGATGGGCTGGTTTTACGGCGCGGGGCTGGCCTTTGCCGTGCCCGCGCTCCTCATCATCGCGTGGAACGGCTTCGGCATCGCGACCGGGCGCATCGATGTCGCCAGCACGCATTTCGTGACGGACAGCGAGGAGCATGTCACACCCGTCCCGACCGATGAAGATCGCAAATAGGGCGCGCTGACAATGACCTTGCTCATCTTTCTTGCCGCCCTTCTGGTTCCGATGGCGCTCGGCGTTCCGGTGGCCTTCGCGCTCATCATCAGCGGCGCGGCGCTGATGATGTATATGGATCTGTTCGACGCTCAGATCGTGGCGCAGAACGTGCTGAACGGCGCGGACAGTTTTCCGCTGATGGCCGTCCCGTTCTTCCTGCTTGCGGGGGAAATCATGAATGCGGGCGGCCTTTCGCGCCGCATCGTCAATCTGGCGCTGGTCATGGTGGGCCATGTGCGCGGCGGTCTCGGCTTCGTCGCGATCTTCGCGGCCTGCGTGATTGCAAGCCTTTCGGGTTCGGCGGTCGCTGACGCGGCGGCGCTCGGCGCATTGCTGTTTCCGATGATGCGCAATGCCGGACATGAGCCGGGCCGCGCCGCCGGGCTGATCGCCTCGGCTTCGATCATCGCGCCGATCATCCCGCCATCCATCGGCTTCATCCTGTTTGGCGTGATCGGCGGCGTTTCGATCACCAAGCTGTTTCTGGCGGGTATTTTTCCCGGCCTGATGATTGCCGTGGCGCTGTGCGTGACATGGTTCATCCTTGCCCGCCGCGAACAGTTCGACCTGCCGAAGAAGGCCGCGCCCGGTGCGCGGATGCGGGCTTTCCTCGACAGTATCTGGGCCCTGATGCTGCCGGTCATCATCATTGTCGGCCTTCGCTTCGGCGTGTTCACGCCGACGGAAGCGGGCGTGGTCGCCGCCGTCTATTCGCTGTTCGTGGCAACCGTGATCTATCGGGAACTGCCGCTTTCCCGGCTCTATCCGGCCATGGTGGACGCTGCGAAGACGACCGCCGTGGTGATGTTCCTCGTTGCCAGCGCCAGCGTTTCGGCCTGGATGATAACCGTTGCCGATGTGCCGGGGGAACTCGCCGATCTGGTGCGACCCCTGATGGATAACCAGACGCTTCTGCTGCTTGCCATCATGCTGATGGTTGTTCTCGTCGGCATGGCGATGGACATGACCCCGACGATCCTGATCCTGACGCCGGTGTTGATGCCGATCATCAAGGAGGCAGGCATCGATCCGGTCTATTTCGGCGTGCTGTTCATCATCAACAATTCCATCGGCCTCATCACCCCGCCTGTCGGCACGGTGCTGAATGTGGTGTGCGGCGTCGCGCGCCTGCCATTCGAAAAGGTGATGACGGGCGTGCTGCCGTTCCTGATCGCGCAGCTGGTGGTGCTTTTCCTGATGGTGCTGTTTCCGCAGCTGGTGACGGTGCCGATGGGCTGGTTTCATTGAATCAAGAACGGGGGCCGCGTGATGCGGCCCTGAAGACATTGAAATAACGAGTGGGAGGAAGACATGAAGAAAATACTGAAGACAATGGCATTGGGCATGGTTCTGCCGCTGGCCCTGATGACGACCACGGCCATGGCCGAAATCCGTTCGCAGACCATCAAGTTTGCCGCCGCCAACAGCAAGGGCCATCCGCAGGTCACGGGCATGGAGAAATTTGCCGAGCTGGTGAAGGAAAAGAGCGGCGGGCAGATCAATGTGAAACTGTTTCCCGGCGGTGTGCTGGGCAGCGATCCGCAGACGCTTTCCGGCTTGCAGGGCGGCGTGGTGGAAATGACGGTAATGAATGCGGGCATCCTGTCCAGCACCGTCAAGGCATTCGAGGCTGTCGATCTGCCATTCCTGTTCAACAGCGGCGAGGAAGCCGACAAGGTCATGGATGGCCCGTTCGGCACCAACCTCCTGAAGCGCCTGCCCGATACGGGGCTGGTCGGGCTTGCCTATTGGGAACTCGGTTTCCGCAACCTGACCAACAACCGCCATCCGGTCGCGAAACTGGAGGATATTGCCGGGCTGAAGATCCGCACCCTGCAATCGCCGGTTCCTGTCGCCCTGTTCAATACGCTTGGCGCCAATGCGGTGCCGCTGCCCTATACCGAGCTTTACACGGCGCTTGAAACCGGCACTGTCGACGGGCAGGAAAATCCAAATGCCAACATCATCAATGCCAAGTTCTATGAAGTGCAGAAATATCTGACGCTGACGCGCCACCAGTACAATCCGCAGATCGTGATGATCAGCAAGAAGTTCTGGGATCGCCTCAACGATGAGGAAAAGGCGGTGATCGAACAGGCGGCGGTCGAGGCGCGCGATTATCAGCGCAAGGTTTCGCGTGAGCAGGATGCAATCGCACTCGACGAGATCAAGAAGACGGGCATGCAGGTGACCGAACTGACGCCGGAAGAAACCGCGCGCCTGCGCGATGCGGTAAAGCCGATCATCGACAAGTTCAGTGCCGAAATCGGTGCGGAAACCGTCAATGAGCTGTTTGCCGAATTGAAGAAGGTTCGCGGCGGAAATTAAAACAGTACGGTGCAGGCCGATACTGAATGAAACGGTTCCGGGCGGGTTTGCCCGGGACTGGCAGGAAACTCCGGTCAGGCCGGAGACAGGAGCGTGACATGAAGACTTCGATAGCAACCGTCTCCATCAGCGGCGATCTCCAGCAGAAACTGGGAGCCATCGCCAAGGCCGGTTTCGACGGGGTGGAGATTTTCGAGAATGATTTTCTCACCTTTGACGAAAGCCCCCGTCAGGTGGGCCAGATGGCGCGCGACCTGGGGCTGGAGATCACGCTTTTCCAGCCTTTCCGCGATTTTGAAGGCATGCCCGAACCTCTACGCAGCCGCACTTTCGACCGCGCCGAACGCAAGTTCGACCTGATGCAGGAGCTGGGCACCGATCTCGTTCTGGTCTGCTCCAACGTGTCGCCAGCTGCCATTGGCGGCATTGACCGCGCCGCGGATGATTTTCGCGAGCTTGGCGAGCGGGCGGCGCGGCGCAATCTGCGCGTCGGTTACGAGGCGCTCGCCTGGGGCCGCCATATCAGCGACCACCGCGATGCATGGGAGATCGTGCGCCGCGCCGACCATCCCAATGTCGGGCTGATCCTCGACAGTTTTCACACGCTGGCGCGCAAGATCGACGTGAATTCGATCCGCTCCATTCCGAAGGACAAGCTTTTCATTATCCAGATGGCGGATGCGCCTCTGATCGACATGGACCTGCTTTACTGGAGCCGCCATTATCGCAACATGCCGGGCGAGGGCGACCTGCCGGTGCTGGATTTCATGCGCGCGGTGGCCGCGACCGGCTATGACGGCTATTTCTCGCTGGAAATCTTCAACGACCAGTTCCGTGGCGGATCGCCCGCCATGATCGCTGCCGACGGACGCCGTTCGCTGATCTATCTTGGCGATCAGGTTCGCCGGGTCGAGCCGGACAACAGGCTGACGGTCCCCGCCATGCCGCCCCGCGCAAAGGTGCACCGGGTCGGCTTTGTCGAGTTTGCCACCCATGCCGAAGATGCAGAGCGACTGGTGGCCGCTGTCGGCGCGCTGGGCTTCAGGCTCGCTGGCAGGCATCGTACGAAAGAAGTGGCGCTCTACCGGCAGGGTGACATCAATCTCGTCATCAATACCGATACGCGCGGCTTTGCAAGCTCGGCCTATGCCGTTCACGGCACCGCAGCCTATGCAATGGGGCTCGTCGTGGACGATGCGGCGCAAGCCCATGCGCGCGCCGTTGCCATGGGTGCGGAGAATTTTGAACAACCGCTCGATCCGGGCGAAATCGCCATGCCCGCCATTCGTGGCGTTGGCGGCGGGCTGGTCTATTTTCTTGACGAAAAGACCGATCTGGCCCGCATCTTCGATATCGAGTTCGAGCCGGTTGCAGGCAATGAAACGGGTGCCGGTGTCGGCCTCACCCGCATCGATCATGTTGCCCAGACGATGAAGTTCGATGAGCTTCTGACCTGGCTCCTCTTCTATACCTCGCTCACGGAATCGCGGAAATCGCCCATGGTCGATATCGTCGATCCGGGCGGCGTCGTTCGCAGCCAGGTGGTGGAAAACGATGAGGGAACGCTGCGCATCACGCTCAACGGCGCGGAAAACCGTCGCACACTGGCCGGTCGCTTCATCGCCGAAACCTTCGGCTCGGGCATCCAGCATCTGGCCTTCGCCACGGACGATATCTTCGCGACGGCTGCGGCCCTGCGCGACAACGGCTTTCACACGCTGGAAATCTCGCCGAATTATTACGACGATCTGGAAGCGCGGCTCGGTCTCGACCCGGAATTCACCGACCGGCTCAAGGCTGCGAACGTGCTTTATGACCGCGACGAGAGCGGCGAATATTTCCAGCTCTATAGCCCGACCGACGATCAGGGCTTCTTTTTCGAAGTCGTGCAAAGGCAGGGCTACAAGGGGTATGGCGCGGCCAATGCGATCTTCCGCATTGCGGCGCTGCGGCGCTACATGCGCCCGGCGGGCATGCCGAAAAGTGCAGCGGCACTTTGATCGCTGGGGGAGAGGAAACCATGGCAAAGGCGCTCGCCAAGGCGCAGACGCGCAAGAACGACCCGGATGCAACGCGGGAAAATATTCTCGACGTTGCGGGGCGGGAGTTCGTGGCATCGGGGTTTTCCGGCGCCCGCGTGGACGAGATCGCGGCGCAGACCCGCACGTCCAAGCGCATGATCTATTATTATTTCGGCAGCAAGGAGGGGCTTTATCTCGCCGTGCTGGAACGCGCCTATGGAAAGATACGTGCGCTGGAAAGCTCGCTGTCGCTCGACGATCAGGACCCGGAATCCGCCATGCGCAGTCTGGTGGAAAGCACTTTTGACCATGACGACGCCAATCCGGATTTCGTGCGGCTGGTCGCGGTGGAAAACATTCACCGCGCCGAACACATGGAGCGCTCCGATGTCCTGTCGCGCCAGAATGTGACCATTCTGGAAACGATCGAGAAAATCCTCGAACGCGGGCGCGAGCAGGGCGTTTTCCAGCGACGCATTTCCGCGCTCGACCTCCACATGCTGATCAGCGCGCAGTGCTTCTTCCGCGTGTCCAACAGGCACACATTCGGCGCGATCTTCGGCACCGACCTCATGGCCTCAGACGTGAAGGCGCGGCATCGCCGCCTGATCAGCGACACGATCATCGCCCTTTTGAAAAGCCCGGAATAGCGGGGGTCGGCGCGCCGTCCGATCCTGTGGAGAATGGAATTGAGAAGTGAAGTGACGAAACGCCGTATTCATGTGGGCCTGATCGGCGCGAATATCCAGCGTTCGCTCTCACCGGCGATGCATATGCGGGAAGGCGAGGCGGCGGGTCTCGCCTATCGCTACGACATTATCGATCTTGCCGAGAAGGGGCGTTCAGCCAGCGATCTGCCCGCGCTTGTCGCGGAGGCGGAGGCTGCGGGTTTTTCCGGTCTCAACATCACCCACCCCTGCAAGCAGGCGGCGGTGGCGCTGGTCGATGAACTTTCGCCCCATGCTTTTGCCCTGCAATCGATCAACACGGTGGTGTTTTCCGATGGCAGGCGCATCGGCCACAACACCGACTGGTGGGGCTATGCGGAAGGGTTTCGTCGCGGCCTGCCGGGTGCGTCGCTTGCGCGTGTGGTGCTGCTCGGTGCGGGTGGGGCCGGGGTCGCCGTTGCCTACGCGCTCGCCGAGATGGGGGCGCTGGAAGTGCACATCTTCGACCTCGACGCCGCGAAGGTCGATGCGGTCATCGGCAAGCTCGTTGCGGTGCAGCCGCAATGCAGTTTCATTGCAGGTTCCGATCTCGCGGGAACGCTGGCGGGGGCATCTGGTCTGGTCCACGCGACGCCAACGGGCATGGATGCGCATCCCGGCCTGCCGCTCGCGCCCGCGCTGGTACAGCCTCACCTCTGGGTTTCCGATATCGTCTATTTTCCATTGCAGACGCCGCTGGTTCGGCTTGCGAAGGAGCGCGGATGCCGCGTGCTCGACGGCGGCGGGATGGCTGTGTTTCAGGCGGTCGGCGCATTCGAGCTCTTCAGTGGCATCAAAGCCGATCCGGACCGGATGCTTGCCCATTTCGCGCAGTTGCAGGCGCGGAACTAGAGCAATAAAGGATCTTCAAAAATGGACGCAAGGATAAGTTTCCGGATTCTACGCTAACGACTCTGGTCTCCAGCGCCGCTATCTTCAATCATCTGGTAGAGCAAGCATAAATCACCGAACGGCACGTTTCTATTCAAGCGTGTTGATGAAGATGCTTTGTGTTTTTGCGGGATCGCTTGTTGAAGAATTGGCGTTGGAGGTTCTCGTGAGTATAAACTTCAGATCATCGGGTATATCTGCCACGCGCATGTCGACGCGGCGCATCCTTGTCGCCGGTGGCGCGGGGTTTCTTGGCTCTCATCTTTGCGAACGTCTTCTGAACGAAGGAAACTTCGTCGTCTGCGTCGATAATTTTTCGACCGGACGGCTTGAGAACCTGCGCAATCTCCTGCGTTACGACACGTTCAGCTTCGTTCGCCACGATATCGTCAACCCGATCGATCTGCCGGTGGACGAGATCTACAATCTGGCATGCCCGGCTTCGCCGCCGCATTATCAGGCTGATCCGGTGCATACGATGAAGACGAGCGTCATCGGCTCGCTCAACCTGCTTGAGCTTGCAGCACATTACCAGGCCCGGATTTTTCAGGCATCGACTTCGGAAGTCTACGGCGATCCGCAGACGCATCCGCAGCCGGAAGCCTATTGGGGCAATGTCAATTCCTTCGGTCCCCGGTCCTGCTACGACGAAGGCAAGCGCTCCGCCGAAACGCTGTTCTACGATTTTCACAAGCAGTATGGCGTCGATATCCGCATCGTGCGCATCTTCAACACCTATGGCCCGCGCATGCGGCCCGACGACGGGCGCGTCGTGTCGAACTTCATCGTTCAGGCCCTCAAGCGTGAAGACATCACCATCTATGGCGACGGCTCGCAGACCCGCTCCTTCTGCTATGTCGACGATCTGATCGAAGGCTTCAGCCGGCTGATGAACAGCCAGGTCCGCAAGCCCGTCAATCTGGGCAATCCGGGAGAGTTCACCGTGCGTGAACTCGCCGAGCAGATCATTGCACTGACCGGTTCGTCATCGCGGATCGTCTATCGTCCGCTGCCGACCGACGATCCGCGCCAGCGCCGTCCCGACATCATGCTCGCCAAGCGCGAGCTTGGCTGGGAACCGCAGATAGCGCTTGTCGAAGGGCTGAAGCAGACGATCGCCTATTTCGAACGCCAGCTTGTCAGGCCGACGGGCGAGCTTTTCGAGGTGGCGAGATGACACGGCCGACCATACTCGTCACCGGCGGTGCAGGCTTCATCGGAAGCCATACGGCGAAGCTTCTGCATGAGAGCGGATTCTCGCCGGTCGTCTATGACAACCTGTCGACGGGTCACCGGTCTTCCGTTCGCTGGGGCGAGTTTGTCGAGGGCGACACGCTTTCCCAGGATCAGCTTGTCGCTGCCATCACGAGCTTTGATCCGGCAGCCATCATCCACTTTGCGGCCTCGGCTTATGTGGGGGAATCCGTCACGGACCCCGCGAAATATTATCGTAACAATGTCGGCGGCATCCAGTCCGTTCTGGAGGCGAGCCGCCTGACGGGCGGACGCCCTGTCATCTTTTCATCGAGCTGCGCCACCTATGGCATTCCGAATGCGCTGCCGATCCGCGAGGGTGAAATGCAGCGCCCCATCAACCCCTATGGGCGCACGAAGCTGATCGCCGAACATATGCTGGCCGACTATTCGGCAGCCTATGGCTTGCCCTATGCGGCACTGCGCTATTTCAACGCCTGCGGCGCCGATCTGGATGGCGAACTGGGCGAAAGGCACGATCCCGAAACCCATCTGATACCGCGCGCCATGCTGGCTGCGGCGGGAAAGGCGGATTGCCTCGAAGTTTACGGCGATGATTACGAAACGCCGGATGGCACCTGCATCCGCGACTATATTCATGTCGTCGATCTGGCGCGGGCGCATGTGCTTGCGGTCGAACATCTTCTGAATGGCGGTGGAAACCTCGTTCTCAATCTGGGAACCGGGCGCGGAACATCCATCAGGGAAATCGTGGATGCGATAGACCGGCTGACCGGCCGCAGGGTGCCCGTCGAAATGCGGCCGCGCCGGGCGGGCGACCCGCCCGTGCTTTATGCCGATCCATCGGAGGCTGCGGCAAAGCTCGGCTTCCGCACGCTCCATTCCGATCTCGATACGATCATCCGCACGGCTGCGCCCTTCTTTGGGCTGGAGATGCGGACATGACACGGCGCGAGCTTCACCCAGTCACTGGTGGCGATACAGGCGAAACGGAACCCTTGCTGACGCCCATCTTCACTGGCCGCAAGCGGGTGGAGTATGTGGTTGGCATTGTCCTCTGGGCCCTCGCCCTCGCCTATTTCTGGCAATGGTGGCTCATCAGCGCCACGCCCAATCACCTTGCGGGTTATATTCTGGTGACGGCGCTCCTGGCCTGGATCACGATCCTGCCGCTTTATTTCATCACCATTTTCTTCCACGCGGCGCGCCCCACCGGCCCGCTTCGCATCCCTGCTGGAAGCCGCGTTGCCATGGTCGTCACCAAGGCGCCGTCTGAGCCGTTCGAGGTGGTGGCTGAAACCTTGCGCGCCATGCTGGCGCAGGATGTGCCGCACGATACCTGGCTTGCCGATGAGGACCCTTCGCCCGCGACGCTTGCCTGGTGCCGGGAACATGGCGTGTACGTTTCCACGCGCAGGGGACGTGCCGATTATCATCGGCAAAGCTGGCCGCGCCGCACCCGGTGCAAGGAAGGCAATCTCGCCTTCTTCTACGATCACTATGGCTATGAGCGCTATGATTTCGTGTCGCAGCTCGATGCCGATCATGTGCCTGAGCCGGGCTATCTCTTCAACATTCTGCGGCCCTTCGCCGATCCCGCGGTTGGTTATGTTTCCGCGCCAAGCATTTGTGATCGCAATGCGCATGAAAGCTGGTCGGCCCGCGGGCGTCTCTATGTGGAAGCCAGCATGCATGGCTCGCTGCAGGCCGGTTACAACGGAGGCTTTGCCCCGGTCTGCATCGGCTCTCATTATGCGGTACGCACGGCAGCGCTGAAGGAAATCGGCGGCCTTGGACCCGAACTGGCCGAGGATCATTCCACGACCCTGTTCATGAATGCGCATGGCTGGCGCGGCGTTCATGCGCTGGATGCCATCGCCCATGGCGACGGTCCACGCACCTTTGCCGATCTTGTGACGCAGGAATTCCAGTGGTCGCGCAGCCTCGTGATGATCCTGTTGCAATATACGCCGAAGCTGATCGGTCGCTTGCCGCTGCGCCTGAAGATCCAGTTTCTGTTCTCGCAGCTTTGGTATCCTCTCTATGCTTTCTTTCTGGCGCTGACATTCGTTCTGCCGATAGCCATTCTGGCTTATGGTGATAATTTCGCCAGCGTTACCTATCCCGCTTTCCTGATGCACTTCATGCCGCAATCGCTCGTGATTTTGGCGCTGGCATTCTGGTGGCGGTCGAGCGAGACGTTCCGCCCTGTCGACGGCAGGATTTTCAGCTGGGAAGCGATGCTGTTCCTGCTGGCACGCTGGCCCTGGGTTCTGGCTGGAACCTTCGCAGCCTTCCGTGACTGGCTGACCGGTTCCTTTGTCGATTTTCGTGTCACGCCGAAAGGCTCATCCGAGGTCGATCCGGTGCCACTGCGGGTGATCGCGCCCTATGCGCTGATCTCCGGTGTGTCCATTCTGCCTGTCCTCGTGGTCAGCGGTGCCGATCAGACGCGAGGCTTCTTCATCTTCGCCATCATCAATGCGTGTTTCTACCTGTTCCTGATGGCGATGATCGTCATCCAGCACACGCGGGAAAATCAGGTGCGCATGACGAACCGCCTCTATCGGCCGGCAATGGCATGCAGTTTCACGGCGCTGGTGGCGTTGACAGGCTTCACCACTGCCGAACGCGGGCGCGACGGCATCGAGGCTCTGAGCTGGGGCACAAAAAGCTTCACGCTCTTTGACGACCGCTTCTCGGTTGCAGGGGCTGGCAGAGGCGGGCGCGACGTTCACCGGACAGTCTTCAACCCACGCTGGCGCACCGGTGCGCCCAGCGCAGTAAACTAGGCGAAAGAGGCGCGACGATTATGAAGATCGCTGTCATCGGTACGGGCTATGTCGGATTGGTCAGTGGCGTGTGTTTCGCGGCCTGGGGACACGAAGTCGTCTGCGTCGACAAGGACGAGCGGAAGATCGTCCGGCTGGAACGCGGCATCGTGCCGATCTACGAGCCGGGGCTGGAGGAGCTGGTGGAACGCAACTTCGCCTTTGGGCGGCTCCGTTTCACGACCGATCTGGCGGAGGCCGTCAAGGGCGCGTCGGTTGTCTTCATTGCCGTGGGAACGCCTGCGCGCGCTGGCCACGGGGATGCCGACCTGTCCTTCGTCTATATGGCCGCTCGTGAACTCGCGCCGCTGATCGACGATCATAGCGTCGTGGTGATCAAGTCCACCGTTCCGGTCGGCACTGGCGATGTGGTGCAGAAGATCATCGGTTCGGTCAAAAGGCCGGGAAGCTTCTCCGTCGCATCCAATCCGGAGTTTCTGCGCGAGGGCGTGGCCATTAGCGATTTTCTGGAGCCGGATCGCGTCGTGATCGGCGTCGAGGATGAGCGCGCGCGCTCCATGCTGGTCACCCTTTACGCTCCGCCGCTCGAACCCCGGCAGACGCCGATCCTCATCACGCAGCGGCGGACGGCGGAACTCATCAAATATGCCGCCAACGCCTTTCTCGCCACCAAGATCACCTTCATCAACGAGCTGGCGGATCTGTGTGAGGAAGTCGGCAGCGATGTCAGCGAACTGGCGCTCGGCATGGGGCTGGACAAGCGTATCGGGACGAGTTTCCTGAATGCGGGGCCGGGTTATGGCGGCTCCTGTTTTCCGAAGGATACGCTTGCGCTTCTGCGCACCGCCCAGGACCACGGGGTGGCCCTGCGGCTGGTCGAGGAAACGGTCACGGTCAATGAAGCGCGCAAGCGCCGCATGGCGCTGAAGGTGCTGGATGCGCTTGGCGGCAGCGCCGAAGGCCGCACGATTGCCATCCTCGGCCTGACGTTCAAGCCCGACACGGACGACATGCGCGACGCACCGTCCATTCCACTTGTCGAGACCTTGCAGCGTTTTGGCGCCAGCATTCGCGCCTATGATCCGGCGGGGATGGAGAATGCCCGCCGCCTTCTCAGCGACGTCGAGTTCCATGACGACCCCTATGACTGCCTGAACATGGCCGACGCCGCCGTGGTCGTGACCGAATGGGACAGTATTCGCAAGCTCGACCTCGTCCGGATGAAGCAGACCATGCGGGACCCGGTAATCATCGACCTGCGCAATGTCTTTTCACCGGCGATTGCCGGGAGCCTGGGTTTCCGGATTTCGACAATCGGCCATCCTGTTCAACAGCGGCAGGAAAGAAGAGCAACAAACGTTCTGCCGCAGGCGCGCATCCGTCAATCGCAAGAACCTTTGACGGGTGCGCGCAACCTCAAGGTCGTGGGAGGTTCAAATGAAACATTTGAAGTTTGAGGCGAAGTTTGGGGCGATGTTTGAGGGTGGGCGGACCCTCTCGTTGCGGAGCAGGCGCGTTCTGCCATTCCTCATCGTGCTTGCCGGGATCAGCGCGCCAGCCGGTGCGTCGCCATCCGCAAAGGATGGGCTGCCCGACGGCGCTCGCCCGATGACGCCCGCCGAGCTTTACATGCTCTATCACGACAAGAGCTGGCAGTGGTCCGATGGTTCCGGGCGCATGGAAAGCCAGAACCGCCGGTTCACCGCGCGGGTCGATGGCGAGAAGGGCAAGGTCTGGGCCGAAGGCCGCTGGCGCATCACAAGGTCGGGGCAGATGTGCTTCGATGCGAAGTGGCATATGGATGAGGGTGTATTCCCCAACAAGACCTGTTTCTCCCACCGCATCGCCGGTGGGACCATCTATCAGAAACGAGAGCCGGACGGCGTCTGGTATGTCTTCCGCCATGCGGGCGGAAACAAGGATGACGAGGCGCGCAAGCTCATCTCCATCGAAACGATAACACCGGACAGGGAAGCGTTGAATCTGGCGCTGCCCGTTGCCCAATCGCCAACGCAATAAAGGAGGCGGCGATGAAAACCTCATACAAACTAGCAACAGCCATTCTTTGCGGCGCGCTGCTTTCAACAGCCGTCTACGCCGCCAGCGGTGTTTCGGGTGCCACTGTCGACACCCGCAGCATGTTCCACGACAAGCGCCCGGTCATCACTCCGCAATCCATCACCTTCGGAGCCTATGATCCGCACGGGGATTTCACCAACGATCCCAATTCACGCATCGAGCATCTGTTCCTGCCGTGGGAGGATGTGGACCTGACGAGCCTTTCGGCGGCGGACGCCTATGCGCAGGAACGGGGCCGCGAACTGCTGATCACCGTGGAACCGTGGTCGTGGGCACGCGACTGGCGCGTGGCGCCGGACGATCTGCTGAGCGGCATTGTGGGTGGCCGTTACGATTCAAACATGGCCGCGGTCTGCTCCGCTGCCTCGAAGCTGAAGAGCCCGGTCACCATTCGCTGGGCGCAGGAAATGGACGACAAGACAGGCCAGTTCACCTGGTCCTACTGGCCTGCGCAGGGCTATATCCGCGCCTATCAGCATGTCGTCAATGTCTGCCGCAAATCCCTGCCGCACGCCAAATATATGTGGTCGCCAAAGGGGGAGGAGGGGCTGGACGCCTATTATCCGGGCGATGGTTATGTCGACGTGATCGGCCTTTCGGTATTCGGTTACGAGCCCTACGACATGCTGGAACTGGGACGGCCATCCACCTTCGTGGAACGCGCCAAACCGGGCTATGACCGGGTGGTGGGTTTCAAGAAGCCGATTGTCATTGCCGAACTCGGCTATGAAGGAAGCGACGCCTATGTCCGCGCCTGGGCGCAGGAAACCAACAAGCCGCAGGCCGAATTTCCCGCGCTGACCGCGGCGGTCTACTTCAATGACCGCGAAGTCTATCCGTGGCCACGTGGTGTGGGACGGCCCGACTGGCGGGTTGCAAACCATCCGCTTGACTGATCCGGCGAAGCGAGTGCGGTCCGGATGAGAAACCGCTTCGCACCTTTGCTGGAAATGCTCCAACGTCTGAACAGGATTACGACAATGTTTTCGATCCGTTTTAGAACCGTCAGCACGACACAGTCCGTTTTCCGGGCTGCACTCCCTTTGGCCGTGCTTCTTGTGGCAAGTGCTGCGGAAGCAGCGCCGAAGCCGAAGGCCGACGATCCGGTCGCCATCGAGGCTGCGGCGGCATCGCCCCTGTCAGCCACGGCGCTTGAGGCGCTTTATTCCGGCAGAACATGGAAATGGAAGGATGGCGGCGGCTATTTCTCCGCCGACAGGCATCGTTTCACGGCCTGGTCGCAGAAGGGCCGGGCATGGTCCTATGCCGAGGGGCGCTGGTATGCCACCGACAACGGCAAGCTCTGCCTGCAGGCCTATTGGGTCAACAAGATGAGCGGCGGCGGTGACACGACCTGCTTCCTCCATCGCGAGAAGAACGGCGTCATCTACCAGAAGCGCTCGCTGGGTGGCACATGGTACGTGTTCCGCAACAATCCACAGCGCCCGACCGACGAGGCCGCCAAGCTCCTGCGGGGCGACCGCATAAGCAAGGGACTGGCGCGCATGAAAGCCGATGCGAGCTGATCGCGAGGCGAACATGCCGGCTCGCCGATCTGTATGGAGTTCCGGCGAGCCGGTGTGACTGGCGCGTTGCGCGCTTCACCCTAGTTGCGGTTGAAGCAGCGGGATTTCTGCCCGAAACCGCTCGGCGTGCACACAAGGGACGTACCGCTCGCATATTGCGAGGCGGAAACCTTCATGACTTTCGCCGATCCCGGCTTGTTGTAGCGAACCTGCCCGTTTGTCTCGACCTTGGCACGATAAACGGAAATCGTTTCGCTTTTCTGCTTGCGGGCATCCTTGGCTTCTGCACCCGCCGTCAGGCATAATGAAGCGGAAAGTCCAACCACTATAGCGGCAGCCCATTTCAAGCTTTCGCGGCGCACAGTATATGCAAATACATTGTTCATGCGATTGCCTCCGGTTGTTATTACCGTGCTTTCTATCGGATGCGTTTTAATATTCTGGCCGGATTTTCATGAAAATTTTCATCAAATGGGATGCAATGATCTTCCGTCACAGACCAATTCCGGTCAGTTCCGGGCGAAGGCGGAAAAGCAGGTCTTCGCTGTGCATGAGGATACCGGCTGCCGCTTCCAACGGATAGCTGACAGATAATGTTCCGGCTTATTTTGATTTTATACGCGCAAATGCTAATATCACGCCATGGTCTTGGGATGCGGTCTGCGCGCCCTGGCCCCCGGTTTGGTTTTGGGAGTTGCCGTGACATCCCCGAGCGACAAGGCCACGAGTGATCTGAAGCCGGAATTTGTGGAGCGCCGCCAGTCAGCGCGAGTGCCGCTTGCGAGGCTTGGAGAAGAAGCCCGAAGCACCAATATTCTGGCCCCGCTGGTCTTTACGACCGAACAATTGGACCGCTCCGCGCAGTTTTCCGCATGGCAGCAGCATGTGGCTCCCCTCTATGATGTGCGCTTGCCGGAAGGCGTCACTGCCCGGGACGGCTTTGCCGTCAGCCAGAAAGTCTGGGACCTGCGTGGGATGCTGCTGATCGAACAGGCAGCCCCTCCGTTCAGTTACGAGCGCACACCGGAAAAAGTTCGCTTCAGCCCCATTGATCACTGGCAGATCAGCTTCCTGCGCAGTGGCCGCTCGTGGACCTCCGTGGATGGCCGGGTGGCGGAAAACGAACCCGGCATGATCAACATCCGTTCGTTCGGCTACCCGTTTCGCGGTCGGGCGCTCGCGACCGAAGCCGTGCTGCTGATTATTCCGGTCGACCAGTTCGCGGGCCTCGGCGGCATGCCGGAAGCCTGCAACAATGCGACGCTCGGAGGCTATCGCGCCAAGCTCCTCATCGATTTCGTATCGACAATCCAGACCGGGCTGGACCGCATAACAGCCGAAGACCTGCCAGAATTGCGCGACGCCTTGCGCCAGCTCGTGTTCGACACCATCGTTCCGCTGGTGAGGGAGAGCGATGCGAACGCGCACGGCGCTTCTCTGGGGCTGATGACCCGCGCCCGGCGTTTTATCCAGAAAAACCTCATGTCCCGCGATCTCACGCCCGATGCGCTCAGCAGGGAGCTGGCGATCTCGCGCACGCATCTCTATCAGCTGTTCGAGGGCTCGGGCGGTGTGCTCAACTATATCCGCCAGAAGCGGCTGTTCGCGGCGCATGAAATGCTGGCCGATGCCTCGGAAAACCGCAAAGTGTCGGATATTGCGCAATTGCTGGGCTTCGAGACCGCGGCCAATTTCACGCGGGCTTTCACGCAACATTTCGGCTACAGCCCCACCAATGTCCGCAAAGCCCTGCCGCGAAATGACGGCACCGGCGACAGCCAGTCCGATGCGAACCGCTCCGTTACATTCGCCCACCTGTTACGCACCCTGGCCATGTTCGACGCATGACGGCGTAAACGCACGGGGTTTGCGCTCCGGCTATTCCTGATCAGGCATAAGTGCAAAATGTTTCATATTCTTGTCGAGTGCCACCCACTCATGCTTCGACTGCTCGAATATCGATAGGGAGGGTGGTGGAAACGCTGGGTCGGCAAACAGGCCGACGCCCACCCCTATCAAGGACGGGGCACCTTCTGGCAGCCAATAGACCGTTGAGCCGCAGCTTGGGCAGAAATGCATCCGAACCTTTGCGGCCGCTTTCGGCTGTCCGAACGAATTCCGTCGATTGACCAGAAATTTCAACACAACCTCCCGAGTAGAAGGCATTCGCACTGAACGGCGCGCCCGTCCTTCGCTGGCAGGCGAAGCAGTGACACAGGGCCGTCAGTTTGGGCGGTTCGTGAGGTGTTACTTTCAGATTTCCGCAAGCGCATTGAGCATAGGTCATCGATTTCTCCTGCATGTGAGATTGCATCGTGGGGAAGGGGAGATGATCGGAAAGGAGCTCGGAAAGGTTCTGAAACCGGCTGCAACTGTGGCAGCGCCTGAACCGAATATTGCATATTATTATTATCGTTCAACGCCTGATCGGCAAGCTGAAATAGAGCCAATTTCTTACACTTGCTTTTGGGAAAGATTTTGCAGACGCTGTGGTCTTGCCTCCCATCGGGGAGGACACAAGGGAGGAAAGACATGCAGCATTACAGACTGAAATCGCTTTCCCTTGCCGCGGCCATTGCCGTTGCAGGTCATCTGCCTTCAGCTTATGCGGCATCGCCAGCCCCGGCCGAAGGCCAGAACGGCATGGTGGTCACGGCACAGCATCTCGCCTCGCAGGTCGGCATCGATGTGCTTAAGAACGGCGGCAATGCCGTCGATGCGGCAGTTGCGGTCGGCTACGCGCTGGCGGTCGTTTATCCGACGGCCGGCAATCTCGGCGGCGGCGGTTTCATGACGATCCGCTTCAAGGACGGCAAGAGCACCTTTCTGGATTTTCGAGAGCGCGCGCCGCTCGCCGCCACCAAGACCATGTATCTGGACAAGGATGGCAAGCCGGTCGATGGCGCCAGCACTGAAACCTATCTCGCCATCGGTGTACCAGGTACGGTGGCTGGCCTTGAGGAAGCACGCGAAAAATATGGCACCCGCAAGCGCGAGGAGTTGATCGACCCGGCGCTGAAACTCGCCAAAAATGGTTTCACACTTGAACTGGGCGATATTCTCTCCTTTGCCGATGGCAACGAAAGACTGGCGAAAGACCCGGCAGCAGCGAGTATCTTCCTGAAAGACGGCAAGCCGCTTCCCCTGGGTGAAAAGCTTGTCCAGCCGGATTTGGCAAAGTCGCTTTCAGCCATTTCGGAAAAAGGCCCGGCAGCCTTCTATCAGGGCGATATCGCCGATCTGATCGTCAAGTCGAGCAAGGAACATGGCGGCATTCTCGCCAAGGCCGATTTCGAGCAATACAAGGTTCGAGAGCTGGAACCGGTCAAGTGCAGCTATCGCGGCTACGATATCGTGTCCTCGCCGCCGCCTTCCTCCGGCGGACTGATCATCTGCGAAATCCTCAACGTGCTGGAGGGTTATCCGATTTCCTATCTCGGCTATGGCTCGGCGGAAACCACGCGTTTGATGGTGGAAGCGATGCGCCATGCCTATGTGGACCGCAACACGGCATTGGGCGACCCTGATTTCATCGATAATCCAATCGAGAAGCTCACCAGCAAGGCCTATGCCGCAGAAATCCGCAGTCGTATCGACCCTTATCGCGCCGGTGTCAGCGAAGCACTGAAACCAGCCGAATTCAAGGAATCCAACGAAACAACGCATTATTCCATCGTGGACAAGGACGGCAATGCTGTCGCGGTGACCTACACGCTGAACGGTTCGTTCGGCACGGCCAAGGTGGCCGAAGGCACCGGCATTCTGCTCAACAACGAGATGGACGACTTCACCATCAAGCCGGGCGTGGCCAATCTCTATGGTCTCATCCAGGGCGAAGCCAATGCCATCGAGCCGCGCAAGTCACCGCTTTCCTCGATGAGCCCGACCATTGTGTCGAAGGATGGCAAGCCGTTCATGGTTATCGGTAGTCCCGGCGGTTCGCGCATCATCACGATCACGCTCGAGGCAATCATGAATGTCATCGATCATGGGATGGACATTCAGGAGGCGATTGACGCCCCGCGCATCCACCACCAGTGGCTGCCTGATCGGGTCTATATGGAAGCGAACGCGCTTTCGCCCGATACGATCCGGCTGCTGACCGGCATGGGCTATACAGTCGGCGAGGACCATAACTGGCCGGTCTGGGGCGAGGCGGCAGGCATTCTCGTCGGCGGCAAGAACATGGCGGCCATCGAAAAGGGCGGCGACAACCGTTATTACGGCGCCATAGACAGCCGTGCCGTCGCTGGTGCCGCCATCGGCTATTAGAGCGGTTCCGTTTGCTGGAAATGCTCTAACCCGGACCACTCCGGCGCCTGATCGTTGAAACGAGGAGACGAGACAATTCACGTCTCCTCAGCATCTGAACTATAGCGGATCAACCGGCGTTTTTGCCGTTGATCCGCGCAGTCTTCAGAATCTCGATGACCATTTCGGAGGCCTTGTTGAGCGAACCGACCGGCAGGAACTCGTAGATCGAGTGGAAGTTGTGCGCGCCGCAGAACAGGTTGGGGCAGGGCAATCCTTTTTCCGAAAGCACCGCGCCGTCATAACCGCCACGCATCGGCAGCGGCGTCGGCTCAACACCTATTGCCTTCATGGCGTCCAGCGCCAGCGCGACCGGATAACGATTTTCGCCTTGCAGGCTCTCGGCTGCGTTGCGGTAGACGGCCTTGTAGTCCACGTGAACCGTACCCTCGCCATGGAGCTGGTTGAAGCTTGCGGCGAGGTTTTCAATGAAGACGCGGCGCGCCTCATATCCGTCCTTCGTGAAATCGCGGATATCGATGACAAGGGTTGTCTCGGCTACGGACCCCTGAATGCCCTTCGCCCAATAATAGCCCTCGGTGCCTTCCGTATATTCGGGACGCTCGCCTCCCGGCATCATCGCGATGAATTGCTGGGCGTAGAGAATGGCATTGCGCAACTTGCCCTTGGCCGACATCGGATGCGCCGGCTGGCCCTTGAAGGTGAGGCGGAACTCACCGGCATTCCAGTTCTCATAAACGATCTCGCCAACCGCACAGCAGTCGAGCGTATAGGCGAAATCGGCATTGAGGGAAGCGACGTCGAGGGCCTTGGCGCCAAGCAATCCGATTTCCTCATCGGGCACGAAAACGACCTTGACCGTACCGTGCTCGATTTCGGGATTGCCGGTCAGCACCTGCATGGCATGCATGATCTCGGCGATGGCGGATTTGTTGTCGGCCCCCAGCAGGCTGGTGCCGTCCGTCACGATGATCCTGTCACCGACATAGCGTTCGAGTTCAGGAAACTCGGCGAGCCGCATGGTAGCGCCGGTGGCCTGGTTGAGCACGATATCGCCGCCCTGATAATCGACGACATGAGCGCGGGTGTCGGTCGTATATTCGCTCGACGTATCGAGATGGGCGACCCAGGCAATTGTCGGAAACCGCTGGTCACCGTTTGGGACATTGGCAGGCAAGGTGCCGACGACGATCGAGTGGTCACGCTCTTCAACCTCCATGCCCATGGCGCGCATTTCGCTGGCGAGCAGCTTTGCGAGATCGGTTTGTCCGGCGCTCGACGGGAGTTTCCCCGCATTGGGTACGGCGGTCGTGTTGATGCGGGTATAGGCTAGAAAGCGGTCTACGATATCCATGTCATTCTCTCGAATATTGGTCAGATGCGGCCCCGGATTCAGCCGGGGCCCAAAGAAGATAGCGGGCGTTCAAAGCGCGCTTCGATCTGGTTGAATCCGATCGGCGCTCTGAACCTGTCATTCTGGAGCATGATCCTGATCGATCCCGTTCACTCCGGTCGGATCATGCTCCATGCCCACCAACCGGAGTTCATCGCCGGTCATCCGGCCAGTCATCCGGCAAGCGGGGACAAGCCTTATTCCTCGATGTCGACGTCTTCAAAGAGATAGCCGCCAAAGGGATCGATGCGGAAATCCCGGACCTTCTTGCTGATCGGCTGCTCGACGATCTGATGGGCGATCGTCAGCCACGGCGCCTGTTCCTTGAACACGACCTGCGCCTGTTCGTAGAGCTTGGTGCGCTCGGCCTGATCCGTCGTCAGCTTGGCCGCCTGAATGAGCTTCTCGAAATCCTGATCGCACCAGTTGGCGCGATTGGCGCTGCCGATGGCCTTGCAGCTCAGAAGCGCGGCGAGGAAGTTGTCGGGATCGGCAATGCCGCCGGTCCAGCCAAGCATGACGGCGCCATCGCGGTCCTTGTCCAGCGAACGCTTGAGATATTCGCCCCAGTCATAGGTAACGATTTCGGCCGTTACGCCCACCTTGGCGAAATCGGACTGGATGAGTTCGGCAGCGCGGCGCGCATTGGGCATATAGGGCCGCTGCACCGGCATGGCCCAGATTTTCATCTTGAGGTCCTTGACGCCTGCCTCGTCGAGCATCTTGCGCGACTGTTCGGGATCGTAAGCGTCGTCCTTGACGTTCTTGTTGTAGCCCCAGACGCTTGGCGGCAGCGGATTGACCGAAGGGACAGCCGAGCCCAGATAGACCGCATCGATGATCGCGGCCTTGTTGACCGCCATGTTCAGCGCCTTGCGGACACGCACATCGTCAAACGGCTTCTGCTGGGTGTTGTAGGCGAGGAAGGAGAGGTTCAGCCCTTCCTTGTGCAGCATTTCGACAGCCGGATCCTTCTTCATCTCCGCAATGTCGGCCGGGTTCGGCGCGGCAATGACATGGCATTCGCCGGACTTCAGCTTCTGGTAGCGCACAGCCGCATCCGGCGTGATCGCGAAGATCAGATTGTCGATCTTCTGCTTGCCCGCCCAATAATCGGGATTGGCCTGATAGCGGATGGCGCTATCCTTCTGATAGGCGACGAACTGATAGGGACCGGTTCCGACCGGCTGCTGGCTGAACTCGGGAATGCGGCCTTCCGCGACGAGCTTGTCGGCATATTCCTTGGACTGGATGACGGCAAATGTCAGCGACAGCGTGGAGATGAACGTCGCTTCCGGATGCGCCAGCACGAACTTGACGGTGTGATCGTCGATCTTTTCGATCTTCTCGATCAGGGAAGGAAAGGAGTAGGCCCCGAACTGCGGCCACGTGCCCTGATTATAATAGGGATTGTCCTTGTTTCCCTGGCGGTCGAACGTGAAGATCACGTCATCTGCATTGAATTCGCGCGTCGGGGTGAAGAAGCTTGTGGTGTGGAACTTCACGCCCTTGCGCAGATGAAACGTATATTCCTTGCCATCGGCGGAAACGTCCCAGCTTTCCGCAAGGCCGGGCTCCAGCTCGGTCGAGCCGCGCTTGATCTTGATGAGCCCGTTGGACACATTGCGCGCCGAAGCATCATAGACGGCGCCGGATGTCGTCTGCGCCGCGTCGAACATTTCGGGAGATGCCTCGGAGCAATAGATCAATGTCTTGGCGAAGACCTGTCCAACTGCCGTGCTGTTGAGCGCAGCCGCGACCAGCGCGGCTGAAAATAGTTTTCCGTATGTGTTCATGAGGCTGCATTCCCTTGCTGACGACGCGACCGACCTTCGGTGGTGTGTTGTTCAGTATCGACTTTTCCAGATGATTCTAAACAGCGGTGCGATTTTTATATGAGCGCGCAAAGCTGCGTGAAGCAAGCCGGTCTTTGGAGTTCCGGCCGCTAATTCGCTATTACCGGGCTTGCGGGACGGCATTTGCCAGCGGTGGGAAACTCCAATAGTTTTGCACCTGCCGATCGAATGATAAACATAGCCGATGCGATATTCTGCCTGGGCAGGCTGATACCGGGATGCAATTCATGAACTTCAACAACAGAAGCACCCGGGGAAATTTCCGCTCTGCCCTATTGCCGTTTTTCGTGTGGCTGCTGTTCAATCTCGTGGCGATGGGCGGCCTTGTGATCTACCAGCGCGCCGCACTTTTGTCCGAGCTTCAGGCCGCCAGTTTCACGTTGCACCGCGAGGCCTCGCAGCGCGCAGGCCAGCACGATGCCCATCTGACCGCGCTTTCCACGATAGCCCAGTCCAAGGCGCGAACCGCCGATGTTTCGCAGAACGATGTCTTCCTCGAAGTGGCGGCGACGATCACCCGGTTCTATCCGCGCATCGACGAAATTCAACTGGTGCCGATGGACCCGGCTCTGCCCGTGGCCGGCACCAGAGCGCTGGAACCGGAGCTGGCCGACACCATACGGGCGGCCGTCCGTTCCTACCGCGGCCTGCCGGAATTGCTGGCGCCATCCGCGCGGCCCGGCCACTACATGATGGTAAAACGCAGCCCCAATACCGACAATCCGCATGACGGTCTCACATTGTCGATCGATGCGGGGAGCCTCATCGGTTCCGACGATGCGTTCTGGAGCGGCAAAGGTGTCGCGCGACGCATCCTCATGCCCGATGGCACGGTTCTTTTCAGCCAACCGGCCTCCTTTGACGATGTCGATTTCTCCAAGAAGCTCGGCAGTGCCTCGCAGCCGTTGCTTTTCCAGACTGCGCTTGCCATGAGCTGGGGCGACCTGCTGCCGTTTGACCAGCTGATACCGCTTCTCATCCTCACCAACCTGTTGTTCTTCGGCGGATTGATCATCGTTCGCCAGACGCAACGCACCCGCCATGCGGAACGCCGCGCGGAGCTGAGCGGCTTCGAGGCGCGGCTCGCCCATGCCTCGCGGGTCAATACGATGGGCGAGATGGCAAGCGGCATGGCGCATGAGCTGACGCAACCCCTGACCGCCCTTCTTGCCGGCGCGCAGGCAGGGCGCCGCCTGTTGAGCCGCAACAATACGGCGGCTCTCGCCGGAGCGCTGGACGATATGGTGGAACAGGCGCGCCGGGCATCCGCCATTCTGGACCGCCTGCGCAACTGGTCTCGTCCGCAGCGCCGGCAGACGACACGTGCCGATCTGCGCCTGTCGCTTCAAAACGTGCAGACCCTGCTCGCCTCGGAAGCTGCCCGCCGGGGCGTCAAGGTCGAGCTTGGGATGCCGGAGACACCGGTGATGGCAGCGGTCGATCCGGTGGAAATGGAACAGGTCATGTTCAATCTCCTCCGCAATGCGATCGAATCCTTTCATGAGGACGATCAGGACCGGCGCGTCAACGCGTCCCTGAAAGCCGATGGAGCGGTGGCGGTTCTGGAAATTGCGGATAATGGTCCCGGCGTCGCGCCGGACCTGTTGCCCCGCCTTTTTACCCCGTTTACCACAAGCCGTCCTGAAGGGACCGGCCTCGGCCTGGCCCTCAGTCAGCGGCTGGTGGAACGTTTTGCCGGAGAGATTTCCTATATCCCACGGGAGCGCGGCGCGCTGTTTCGCGTTGTGCTGCCAATCGCCGAAGAGACAGGAAGTTAAGAGAATGGTTCAGCCGGTCTATCTTGTCGATGACGATGAAGCAGTGCGAAAGTCGCTCAGCCTGCTTTTGTCGACCATAGACATGGAGGTCAGGAGTTTTGCCGATCCGTCTGCATTTCTGGCACAGCTGCCCCGGTTGAAGCCGGGCTGCATGATCTTCGACATTCGCATGCCGGTCATGACCGGCCTGAAACTCCAGGAACTTCTGGCCGGACAGGAAATCGACTGGCCGGTGATCATCATTTCGGGCCATGGCGACATCGAAGCCTGCCGCCGTGCCTTTCGAAACGGCGCGGTGGACTATCTTTCCAAGCCCGTCGATGAGCAGGATCTCATCGATGCAATCCAGAAGGCGCAGCAACTGCTGGATCAGCGGCTCGGCAGCAAGGCGCTGCGGGCCGAAACACTGGCGCTGCTGGACACGCTGACGGCGCGCGAGCGTGAAGTGCTTGGCCGTATCGCGCAGGGGTTCACGACCCGGCAGATTGCCGATGGGCTTGAACTGTCGCCGCGCACGATCGACAGCCATCGCGCGGCCATCGGGGCGAAACTGGGCACGACCTCGCAGGCGGAAATGACGCGCTTGTGGCTGGAAGGGCAGTCCACTCCGTAGAACTACCGAGAAGTTTGTAAGAGCTACGGATTTCGCCGCTCGCCGACGAAAACTAAATGTTCCTCATCACAACCGAGGAACGACCATGATCCGTAAACTTGCAATTGTCGCCCTGTCGATGTCTCCCGCTACCGCTTTCGCCCAGACCCTCCCCACCACGCCTTACCTGCCGCTCGATCTGGCAACCAAGGCCGCACAGGCTGCGCTGGATGCCTGCGTCGCCAAGGGCAGCAATGTGAGCGTCGCGGTCGTGGCGCGCGACGGGGCAACCAAGGTTCTGCTCAAGGCCGATCTTTCCGGCCCGCATACCGGCAACAGTGCCGAAGGAAAGGCATTTACGGCAGCCGCTCTGGGCCGCGACTCGGGCGAGCTTGCGGAGTTCATCGCTTCGAAGCCAGCCAATAACGGCATGCGCGACATGGATTCGCGCTTTGTTATCCAGGCGGGCGGCCTGCCGATCAAGATCGGCGACGCGCTGGTCGGCGGCATCGGGGTCGGCGGCGCACCGTCCGGCGCGATTGACGCGGAATGCGCCCTTGCCGGTCTTCAGGCTATCGAAGCCAAGTAAAATGACAGGCAGGACCGGACCTTGTCCGGCCCTGCCTTTATGTGCCCAACGGCACCTCCCCGACGCCCGCGCCCTGATCGCCGCAATCCCTGCAAAAGCCGTGCCGTTCAAGGAATATGGCTTGCATCGGGGCGCGGGGGCTGATTTTCTGCTCGCCAAAGCCGACGCATCGACGGCTTCGTGGCCGGCGGAACACCGCATCTGCGGATTTTCTGACACGCTTGTATCGCAGACGAAAATCGGCACCGTGACCTGCGGTGGGCGGTCCATCCCGCGCGAACCGGCCCGAAACGTCGCATGCTCGGGATAATGCGGAGGGGACAGAATGGCCGCGAGCCCGGCAAAGCGACTGATAACATTCGGTATGGTTATTCTGCGTGAAGCGGTCGGCGTCTACTGGACGCTGATCAAGATCATGCTGCCGGTGATGGTGCTGACACAACTGGCTATCGAAATGGGGTTGATCAAGGCCATCTCGCCCGCCTTCGCCCCGGTCATGCAGTTCGTGGGCCTGCCGCCGGAGGCAGGTTTCGTCTGGGCGATGAACCTTCTTGTCGGCATCTGGAGCGGGGCCGTGGTGATGTTCGCCGTCCTGCCGGTCGACACACTGACCACAGCACAGGTGACAATCCTCGGTTCGCTTTTCCTCTTTGCCCATGCTCTTCCCATCGAACAGCGTATTGTGCAGAAGGCGGGTCCGCGCCTGATCGTCTCGACGCTGATCCGGGTTGGCGGTGGGCTTTTCTTCGCCTGGGGAATTAACCTGATTTCCAGCCGCACCGGATGGCTCGCGGAACCGGCTGCCCCGAACTGGGTGCCGGGCCATTACGATGCGAGCTGGACCAGTTTCGTGGCGGATACGGCCTCCACGCTGGTCTGGATATTCATTGTCCTGCTCGGTCTGGTCGCGGTGCTGAGAACAATGGATGCCCTCGATGTAACGCGCTTCCTCAACCTGCTTCTTTCGCCATTGCTGCGCCTGCTCGGCATAGCGAAGGACGCCGCTCCGCTAACGGTGGTCGGGCTGGTGTTGGGACTTTCCTATGGCGGGGGCCTCATCATTCGTGAAGCGCAGCGCGGCCATATCCAGCCTCGCGACGTCTTTCTGGCGTCGAGCTTCATGGGGCTCTGCCACAGCCTGATCGAAGATACGCTGATAGTCGTGGCTCTCGGTGCGGATATCTACGTGGTCCTGTTTGGCCGCCTGATTTTCTCGGTTCTGCTGGTTGCAGTCCTCGCAAGGCTTCTGCGCGGAACGGGCGATGCCTTCTTCTTCCGCTTTCTTTACCGGGACAGGATGCATGGCAAATCGCGGCTGCAATACGGGACGGCGGCAGAGGGCCCACTGGATTCGTAGGCGGAGATTTCGGAAGCTTCCAATGTGACAGCGCGCTTCAGTTCGCATTAAAAAATCCCCCACGCGAGGGCGTAGGGGTAAGGGATGCACAGTGATGGGTGGAAGCAACTGAGGGGAAGCGCTTCCATGAAAACCAATAATCAAAATAGTATTCTGAGGCTGAACGGAGTCCTAATCTGTTCGTGCTATCAATATGGATAGAAAGCACCTTTCTCACCTGCAAATCAATCGCAACAATTTGAGGGGGAAAAGTTGGGACCTTTAATCCGGAGCTGGAAGCAGGCGGGCAAAAGGAACCCCGGTGCTGTTGCTGCGCTGGGGTTGTGCGCAGCAAGGGACACTCTACCACCGGCTTTGCACGCAGGAAGTGTAAGGAAAGGCTGGAAGGTGGGAAATCCCATGGTTGCGGGAGGGCATTCTGGGTCGCATCTGGCTCGGAACAGGCGGGAATTTCCGTGACCTGAGCGCATCTGAAAAGTGTGACACGCTTTTCGGAACGAGTTGCGGGGAAAACCCCGGACAATCGATATTTGGAGGGGGCGTCAATGTTCCATGGCGGGTCTCAGGAACAATGCCTCGGCTATTGTCGAAAGATCCTTGTGGCGAGCGCTCAGCACGAAACCGGCGAAGCGCTGGCTGTCCAGTCTGGGATTTTCGGGCAGGGCGAATATGAAGGGGATGGCACCGCGTTCCAGCTGGTCGATGAGCGGGAGCACCGCGTCCGGTTCCAGCGCGACATCCATGACAACGGCGTCCACAACGCCGCCTTCCAGATAATTCAGCGCCTGGATGGCAGTGCTGACCGGACCAAGCACGATGGCTCCGGCATTTGTCAGCCTGGCTGCCGCTTCTTCCGATAGCAGGAACCCGTCTTCAAAAACCAGAATGCGTTTTCCCGAGAACAGACGCATAATATCATCATTAGACTTATTCATTACAAACAGTTGGCCATGTCTGGGACCAAATGACAAGATGCCTCGTGCTGAATTCACATCACGGGCCAAAACACGATAGCGCGGGACAATACGCCTGAAAAACACTATCTAGGCTCCCTCCATGATATCGTGCAGTTTGTGTCGCGCGCGGTGCAGGCGGCTTTTCACCGTGCCGATGGAGCAATCGCAAAGCTCTGCGGTGCGCTCATAGCTTTTGCCTTCCAACACCACCATCGCCAGTACCCGACGATATTTATGAGGCAGGGTCGCCATCGCGGTCTGCACATCATGCGCTTCAAGGGTCAGTTCCTGCGAGGCTTCCACCGAGACTATCGGAGAGACGCACTCGACGGCGCCTGGTGCTTCGCGTTTCTGAATCCGAATCCGGGTGCAGAACGTGTTGCGCATGATCGTAAAAAGCCACGATTTCAGCGGCGAATAAGGCGTGTACTTTTCCCGGTTGGCCAGGGCTTTCATCAGGGTTTCCTGAACGAGATCTTCCGCGTCTTCCTTCTGGCTGTAGAATGTGCGGGAAAAAGCGCGAAGCGCCGGTATCATCTCAACGAGATGTTCCGGCTCCAGCATGTAGTCGGGATCGGGGGTGAACGACATCGCAGTGGCCTTTCCGAACCAACGTCCGGTTAGAGGATGGGGCGGCACAAGGCCGCCCCTTTAATTTACGAATTCTTATGGCTCTGCTGGCCTGCCTTCACATGCTGTTCGTGGCTTCCGCCACGCGAAGATGACTGCTGCTTGTCGCCGCCGCCTCCGCTGCTTGCTTGCTTGCCATCGTTCTTGTGGCTCTGCTGGCCGGCTTTCACGTGTTGTTCGTGTGTGCCACCTTGCGTGTGATTCTGTGCCATTCTCTTTCCTTTCAGTGGTTCCAGACCAATGATTTTGGGAGTGGAGTTTGTCGCGCGTGACATAAGCCTAACCTTGAGGCCCGGAGGATGTTCCAAGAAAAAGCCTGTAACAAACTTCACGTTTCGGACGCGCGCCCGAACTCTGCAACCTGGCCAAGTTCCTTCAGGAACATCGCCCGTTCGCGGTCGTAACCGCTCCTGCCGCGCAGCCGCAGCAGATAGGAGGGGTGGATGGTCACAAAGACGTGGCGGTTTTCGTGCTGCAGCCAACGGCCGCGCACGGCGGCTATCTTCACAGGCTTATCAAAAACGGCGCGGGCGGCCACGGCTCCCAGCGCAACGATGATATGCGGCGACACTTGTTCGATTTCCTGCTCAAGCCACCAGCGGCAGGCTTCTATGTGGCTGGTCGACGGGCGCTGGTGGAGGCGTCTCTTGCCGCGCTGGATGTGGCGAAAATGTTTAACGGCGTTGGTGATGTAGCACCGTTCGCGCTTGATGCCGACTTCGGCGAGACAGGCGTCGAAGACCTGGCCCGCAGGACCGATCAGCGGGCGCCCTTCGATATCCTCCTTGTCGCCGGGTTGCTCGGCGACAAAGAAAATTCCGGCCCCGACAGGGCCTTCCCCGAAAACGGTCTGTGTCGCATCCTTGTAGAGCTCGCAACGCCGACAAGTCTGCGCTTCCGCGCAGACTTGCTCAAGGGTAGGCTGGCGATGTGAAATTGCCGGGGCGGGGCTTGTCATTGCCGCTCCGTGGCGGAAGGCGGCGGCTGCGATTCCGTGGATGTAGGCGGTGTGCTGTTGTCATCCATGAAACCGCGCCCCGGACGCATTTGTCCGTAAAGTTCCACCGCACCCCAGACAATCATCGCCAGTATCAGGCTGGAAACGAGGATTGTGAGGATACGCCCTCCATTCAAACCTTGACGGGCCTTGCGCGGATCCACCTCTTTCATCGGCCGATCCACCTAGCCCCAGCGCTGACGTTCGCGTTCGATCTCGTCTGCCGTGTAGGGCGCAGCCGACGCATTGAAGCTCTCCCATCCTTCCTCGAGATAAGCGTCGCGGCGCTGGCCGATATTGACACGTCCCCAGTCTTCCAGAATGGCTTCGACCTTCTCGCGCTCGCTTTCGTCGCAGCGGACCGCGACCAAAGCGCTGCCCCGGCGAATGGCTTCGCTATAGGCCTGCGCCTCTTCCTCGGGTATGCCCGTATCAACGAGGGCGCCCACGATACCGCCTGCGACGCCGCCGGCTGTCGCGCCGCCAACAAGCCCGACCAGCGTAGCGGTGAGCCAGCCACCTGCCACGACCGGGCCGACGCCGGGAATGGAAAGAAGGCCAAGCCCGGTCAGCAGTCCGGCACCGCCGCCTGCGACCGCGCCGAGACCGGCCCCGGTTTCGACGCCCGTCACGGTGCTCCCGTCCCCTTCCGCGGCATCGCCTGCATATCGACCATCGGTATTATTCGAAATCAGGCTGATATTGTCCGAAGAGATCCCCGCTTCCTCAAGGGAACGAACGGCGTCCATTGCTTCGTCATAATTGTCGAACAGACCTGTGATATAAGCCATTTTCATCTCCTTTAATTCGGTTGCCGGTTACAGCCGGATCACTGCGTGGTGATGTTTCCCTGGAAATCGAAAAGAACCTTCACGGGCTGCCCGTTACGCGCAGCATCGGCGCGCCAGACGCCATCCTCGCCAAGCTGAAGGTGCATGATGTTGGTATAGCCTTCTTCGGTCAGGCGTTCCTTCACCTGATCTTCGGTAAAGCTGTTCTGCCCCGGCACGGGCGCCTTGGGGTTTTTCTCTCCGGGTGTCGTCACAGCAGGTGTTTGCGGGTCACTGGAGGGGGCGGCGGTTTGGGCAAAAGCTGCCGGTGTGACCAGCAGGAAAACCGCGCTTGCGCAATATCGAATAGACTGTTTCATCGTAGGCTCCCTTGTTTCTGGGGACTGTCCCAACCAACGAGCCGATCGAATGTTCCCTTGGAATTTCAACGGGCACCGAGAACCATTTCCCTGATCCAGCGGGTCAGGAGCTGGTTGTAGGTCTTTTGATGGCGCTCTTCCGTGAGGGCATGGTCTGCGCCGTCCAGCATGCGAACGGTCAGCGAACGGGCATTGATGAAGGCGGTTTGATAGCTCGCCACTGTCGGATGCGGAACGATGACGTCATGCTCGGACTCGACCAGAAGCACATCGCCGCGAAATTCCCGTGCCTGCCGCAAGGCGCGGTTGTCGTCATAACTGACCAGTGCCGAGCGATAGGATTGCAGGTCCCTGCGATCGAGCCTTGCCTTGGGAACCTGCCAGAGCTCGTCACGATAAAGGGCAGGTGCTCTGAGCGCCAGCCAGCGAACGGGGCGCAATTCTGTCAGCAATGTCGCGAGATATCCGCCATAGCTGCTGCCTATGACGACAATGGAGTCGTCCTCGACCATCTTGAGGCTGGCCAGGCTGTCATAGGCGGCGATTGCGTCGTCGAGGTTTTCGCCGCGCGTCACGGTCTTGTTGCCGGAGAGCAAATCCCCGTGGCCGCGCATATCGAAGGTGAGGCAAACGCAGCCGAGCGAGGATATTGCATTCGCCCTTTCGATGTCGCGTTCCTGGCTGCCGGCCCAGCCATGAAGAAAAAGGACGCCGGGAATGGTAGTGTCTGGAGAGATTACTGTCGCGGCCAGTTCATACTGGTCGACACGGACGGCGGTATCGTTACGGATCATGATAGATTTTCTCGATTCTCGCATATTTATGCAGGGGCTGACCGAGATCGTCCTCACCGGAATAGACGATGAAATCATCGTCCCGGAACGTCGGCGCTTCGTCGCGGCTCTCGTGCAGAACGGCCTGCACGGCGGTCACGGTTTCATCCTGCATCAGTTTTTCCATTGCCAGCAGTTCAGCGGGGGAAGCGCCTCCCACGCGCCACGACTGTTCAAGCACTCCACAGCGCACGCCATTTTCGGTTATCGGCCCGACAAGCACGTCATAATTCCTGCGTGACGCGACCAGTCCAAGATGCTCGCGGGCCGCTTCATCGTAGCGCCGGGCATTCTCCACGACCTTGCGTGCAGTTGGCGATTGCAGAAGCTGAAGAAGCGCATCCCAGTCGCCGCGCACCACGCGCAACCGGCTGCCGGCATAAAATTCCTTACCGGCCTTGTCGCGGGAACTGTACTGACGGCCCAGATAGGTTCCGACATGGTTTCCAAGCTGGATCTGCCCGACGGAATAGGTCGTGGAATTGTCCACATCCTCTTCGAGAACCAGTCCGTTTGCGATATCGACCTCTGAAACCTCGGCGAGAAAACTGTCGAGCGAGCGGACGGTGTCGATGACGCTCTGGTCCTCGCCGCCGGACGCATAGGGATTCTTGAACCGAATTTTGTGCTTTTTCAGCAAGGCACTCGCCGCTTCCAGAGCGTGGCGGTGCGAGAACACCGAGAAGCCCGGCAGAACGCAATCCTGCAAACATGCCGCGAACTGTCCCGTCCATCCCTCGGGCAGGTCGTCGTGGTCGTGCCAATGTGGATGGGTAACGAGCTTTGTCGCCATGAAACCGCGATGAACGATGCCGCCATAGAAGCGATCCACGGTCATGTCGGGGTTCCCCTCCTGCCGGGCGAGGGCGTAGGTCGGGATAAAAAACGTTTCGCCATCTTCGTCGAAGTCTTGCCCAGTGGGAAGTAGTTGCCGGCCTGTGAGGGCCGAGAGACGCGTAGCCAGCGCTTCCGCGCTGGCTACGGTGTGGTGGCTGTCCGACGCCCGGCAGACGACGCGAATTTTCCGCATGGGGTCTTCCCGCAAAAGGGCGCTTTCCATGTCGTCACCTCGCTGTCGATCCCGGGCTAGCGGTTGCGCACAGGCTGCGATCAGGCCGCTTCCGCACGGAGATTGGCGGAGGTTTCGGCAAGCTTGGTCAGGTCCTTGTCGGTCTGGCCTTCTTCCTGCAGGGTTTGATCGAGGATATTCGCCACGTCCTTGTATCCAAGGGTTTCGGCCCAGCGCTTCAACGTGCCGTAGCGGGTGATTTCATAGTGTTCCACGGCTTGGGCAGCGGAGATCAAACCCGCGTCGAGCGCAGGGCTGTTCGAAAATTCCTCCATGATCTCCTCGCCCTCGGCGATGATGCCTTCAATGGCGTCACAGGTCTTGCCCTGCGCACGCTTGCCGAGAATCTCGAAGCACTGCTGCAGACGTTCCACATGTCCTTCGGTCTGTTCCCGGTGTTTTTCGAACGCGCTCTTCAGCTTCTCATCATTGGCCGCGCGGGACATCTTCGGAAGCGTTTTCAGAATCTTGCGCTCCGCGTAATAAATGTCCTTGAGGGTATCGTAGAAAAGATCTTCGAGATTGCGTTGCTTGGTGCTGGCCATTTCAGGCTCCTCCTATGGTTCCGAAACTGTCATTGTCGTGCGGCTGAAAATCCCGACGACGGCACACCTAACTCCCCAGCGATCGTTTTGTTTCGCCCGTTGGACAAAAATCAAAACGTCAGGGCTGCGTGGGAGAGCGGGCCGGTTGGGTTGGGCTCTCCGGCGAGACGTCCCCCTTGTCGGAAGTGATGAACAGGCTGCCCAACCCCAGCAGCGCCACGGCGAACATCACGACGGCAAGCCATTTCAAAGTGGTCATCGTTACGTCCCGTCAGGATTTCGACTTGTGCTCGGGCTTGCCCTTCTGCTTGGTGGAGGCCATCTTCTCGAGCTCTTTTTCGCTCATGGATTTGGCCATTTCCTTGGACGCTCCACGCAGTTCGCTTTTTGCCTTGTCTCCGCGCTTCGCCGCCAAAGCCGCACCGGCAGCCTGTTGCTGCGCTTTGGATTTTGCAGGCATCTTCACCTCCTGTGATGGTCAGTTCTGTTCGGTTCCACGGCTTTCCCGCCGCAGTTCACGCGCGCTGGGGTTGGCCAGATCATTCGGACGCTTGCCGTTGGGGCTGTCGAAATCGAAATCCGTTTGCGGGTCGTCCGACTGCGGCTGGCGCGGGTTGCCCGGCGCGTTCGACTGCTCATGCGTCGGCCGCGCCTGATGATCGCGTGGTTCGTGCTCGGACGGTTCGCCCGCCCCGACGCGATCCTTGTCGAAGTAAGGAAATCGGATGCTTGCGGCATCGTAGAACATGACGGTTCCTCCAGTTGGGTGCCATGGAGTGCCCATGGGTGTCATGACGGCTGAACGTGCCTCCGAACCGGCTTGCGAGCAGTTTGTTCCATCGAGGCACCGAAACCGGTCGATGTCGCGGACAGGTAAAAGGAACATGGGCAGCCTTCGGCAGTTATCGAAACCCGCAAGAGAGGAGTTTTGATATGGCCCAGACAAGGAAATGGTCAGGCGAAGTAACAGAACACAGCGACGCCCTCGATCTGGAGCCGCATGTGTTCGAACAGGACGATCCGAAGAAAATTGCAGCTTCCCTGAAGCGCTCAGCCGACAAGAGCCATAAGCGCAAGGCGGAGCCGTTCCGCTCGGCAATGTCCATGCTGACTTTCTACATCAATCGCGCGGGCAAGAATCTACCGGAAAAACGCAGGCATGTGCTGGAAGCAGCCAAGGGCGAACTGCGCAAGGCCTACGGCAAGCCGGACCACGCTTGACACCCGCTGAAGGGAGAAATCGCATGAAAATTCATATCGAAGAAAGGGGAGCGGCATTGAGGTTCGTCCTGTCCGCAGACCCTGAGCTGCCTTCCGACCCACCGGAAATACCCGAAAAGGAGCCGGAAGGCATTCCCGTCGAGCCGCCTGAAACCATTCCGCAACCAGACAAGGGACCGTTCAGCCCCGACGAACCGGAACAGATACCGCCGCTTCCGATGCCCGAACATCCTTCGCGCGGTCCGGCAAGTCCGGACCAGCCGACAATGCAGCAAGAAGCATCGGGGTGAATGGAGCGACGGTCGTCATCCGTCGTCGTCATTCCGTCCCGCATGCTTCGGCTCACTCAGCGCATCGGAAAGGTTCTTGCGGTCGGGATCGGACAGGTTGTGTCCGGCGGCGTCGCGCTTTTTTGCCGGGTCATCAACGGCGGGTTCATAGCCGCGAGGCCTGTTTTCCGGCGGGCCTTCCCATTTCGGCTTCTGGTCCGTGGTGCCGGCTTTCGGGTCGTGTTTCATTGCAGCCTCCATTTGTTGAAACTCATCCCCAACCGAGCAAACGCCTGATTGTTTCGTTGAACGACGCGAACGCTGCGTGAAGGCAAGCGGCACAATTGCCGAGATAAAGTTCCGGAACAATTGGCCCGCCTCATGGTTGGAACCCAGAGGTCCACAGCGATGAAGACAGTTTCAGAAGACAAAAGCATTGGCGCCCGCACGCGAGGCGCGATCCAACGGGGCGAGACCGGCGACAAGGTTCCCGGTTTCGATCCTGCGGCAGCTCCTATGGAAACGGACGCCGAGGCAGGCGGCAGTTCCCAGCCTGCTGGCAAGCCCCAGCCGCAGCCCGCGAAGGCTGATGACAGCAACGCTTCCAGCCATGCATCCGGCCTGCGGGCGTGGTCGTCCGAAGGAAACCCGCAAACCGCAAGAGGAAAAGCCCCACTGAGGGAAGGCCCTGTCTATCTCGTCTGGTGGTTCATCATCGCGATGGTCGTCATCGGTTATTTCATAATCTCATGGGTGTGGCGATGAATATGCAATCGAAACCTGAGCAAGACAAAAGAGCCGAGCCTTCGCGAACGCTCGGATACTTTCCGCGCTTCGCCCTGGTCATATTGGCGGTTCTGCTGCTTCTGTTCCTTGGATGGAGCCTGACCGGCGGCGGATCGGTATCGCAGCAGCAGGGCATAGAGACGCCCCCCGCGACGGATTCCAGCGACCAGCCGGACAAGAATCCGCCGGTCGAAAACCAGCGGCCGCAGACGGGCACGGGAGGCGACCAGCCGACCAATCCGCCAGAAGGGCAGAAATGAAGGGCGGAAACGGAGATCAAAAAAGAGGTCGTCATGAACAAGCAACCAACCACCCCGCTTACGGATGATGAAGACGTAAAGTTTCTTGCCGAGAATTCCGATGTTTCACCGCTTCAGGCGCGCCAGCTGATCGAACGTTTCGGCAGGGACAGGGAAAAGCTGCTTGAAGAAGCGAAGAAGTTTAAAGCGGAAGGATAGAACAATGGCTGAGATCACACGCGATCACGACAAGATCCGCCGGTGGCGGGTGTCTCTGCGTGGCGGTCCTGATATCGCTTGTGGGCAAGTCGCGACGCCAGTTCGGCAATGTAGTTCAGGTCCCTCAGGCCGTTCTGGTAAAGCATTATGATGGCGGTAGAAAGATCTGTCGCAGCATATTCCCTGTCGCTTTCCTCAAGAATAATCGCGGCATGGGAAAAGCAACTGCGCATGAAGGTCACTTCTTCCGGCTTATAGATACGGCTCGCTTCGTTGAAGAGCGGCATACGATCCTCCTTCGGGACACATCAACAATACGCTTCTTAATTATTTAAGATAGGCACGATTGATCACTTCATATTTCGGTGCTGCCTGGGCTCACGGCAGGCGGCCGCTTCCTTGTTCGGGATGGCGCTCAAGGTTTTGGCGGTTGAGGCAATCGAAAACCCGCTGCGCCTCCTCTTCGTTCAAGGCGATCTGCAACCGCCCCTCGAACGTGATGGGGTTGCCCTTGAAGGCATCGATCACCGACCAGGTGCCATCGCCATTCTTTTGAAGTTTGTACCCGTTTTCTACCATGGTCGTCTCCCGTCGCGGCCTGTCTCCGGCAAACTCGATGGGCCCGAATTCAACGGGTACCCATGGTCGATCTGCTCGAGGCCGCCCGGCTCCAGATGAAGCCGAGCCACCATTGATGCAAATGCCGGAGAAAAGAAGTTAACGAAGCAATGGTTCGAATGGTTCCGTCGGACGCTGGTCAGCATGCATGCCGCCAGATGCAGCGCGCGATATCCCAAGTTTCGGCGACAGGGGGTGGGCGTCAATCCGGTAAGCGAACTGACGCCCACGGGAGTGTTTACAGATGATCGCGCGGAATGGTCTGGTTCCATTCGCGGGTCGTGACAATTTCGCCGTTTTCCTTTGCCGTCAGAACTCCGGAAATATAGAAGTTTTCGGCATCCGAATGCATTTTCGTGGTGCTGTCGATGTCGATCAGCCACCCTTCGCGGCCCATCTGATAGGCCTGTGTCAGCACGTAGGATGCGGACAGCGGGTCGTTATCATTGATGCGCAGTTCACGCTTGAGGCTGTGGCTCAACTGAGTGCCGATATCGTCAAAGCGCAGAATTCCCTCACCGAAAAGACCGCCGATGCCCTCCGTCACATAAAGCGTTTCGCCGGTGACGTGATCCTGCTCGGTCCAGCGGCGCACGCTGCCCGGATCAAGCTGGGTGATCGGCGTCGCAGGTCCATGAGCGGGTTTCTGGAAGGAAATCTTTGCATCGTCGGCGGAAGCCGGACGTAGCGGCAGATCGAGGACCGACGCTGCGGTATCGAGTGTCAGTGTCACACGTTTTGGCGATGGCCAGACCATCGGCCAATAGCCGGTGGCAACCGAAAGACGGATGCGATGTCCCTTCTTGAAGCTGTAGCCGCTGTCGTTGAGCTTGATCGCGATTTCATAGGTCTTGCCCGGCACCAGCATTTCCGGCTTGTCGTGGCCATTGATGTGATTGAGGTTGAAGACCTGATAGCTGACACGGGTGATACGGCCATCGGGTAGAATATCGCTCAAACGCAGCGAAACCTGCGCAACCGGCTGATCAACAGTAAACTTCAGACGCGCAACCGGTGCACCAAGAATTTCGAGATCTTCGATAAGAACAGCAGTGTCGAAGTTGAGCGAGCCGCCATCGTCGAGGCGCTGGTCGGTCGGGTGCTCACCAGGACAGCCCGTAGCCATCCATTCGCCACCTGCCTTGCCATGACTGTTCGGTGAAGAGATCGAAAGCACACCGTGCACGGCATCGGCCTCGCCGAGCGTGAAGTCTGCGCCAAGAGCAAAAGGCTTGAGGGCGATTTCGGACGATGGCCAGTTCTTTTCGCCAACCCAGCGACCATTGGTGAAGTCGCGCGAGCCGGTCGGTTCGATGGTGTCGCAGATATAGGCACGGAGCTTCGGCTCATCCATGATGCCGGTCTCTTCGCCCTTGAGCCACTGGTCCCACCAGCGCACTGCTTCCTGCAGGAAGCCGATAGCGGGCCCTGGCAAGCCGTCCTGCGGGTAGACATGACCCCAAGGGCCGATAATGCCACGCGCTGGAACCTGAAGGTTTTCGAGCAGGCGCGGAACGGCATTGGTGTAGCTGTCGGCCCATGCGCCGATGGCCAGAACCGGGCACTGGATCGCAGACCAGTCTTCGCAGACAGAGCCATGCTTCCAATATTCGTCGTAATGCTGGTGTTCGAGCCAAAGGGCAGGGAAGAACGGGAGGCGTTCCAGACGTTCGATCCAGGCATCGCGCCAGCCAGCGCCCACAATCGCCGGATCGAGCGGACGCGACTGATAGGCGAGCATGATCGTGCCCCACCACAGATTATCGTTGAGCAGCAGGCCACCCATGTAATGAATGTCGTCGCGGAAACGGTCATCGGTCGAATAGGCGGTAATGATCGCCTTCAGTGCCGGTGGACGGCAGGCGGCGACCTGAAGGCCGTTGAAGCCGCCCCAGCTTTTTCCCATCATGCCGACATTGCCGCTGCACCAGGGCTGGGCCGCAATCCAGGCAATGACTTCCAGCGCATCATCTTGTTCCTGCTGGATATATTCGTCCGCCATATGACCATCGGATTCGCCCGTACCGCGCATATCGACGCGGATTGCGGCATAGCCGTTCTGCGCGAAATAGCCGTGCATCGGCTCATCGCGGCCACGCGTACCGTCACGCTTGCGATACGGAATATATTCGAGCACGGCAGGAACGGGATTTTCCTCGGCGCCTTCAGGCAGCCACAGGCGCGCGCCAAGACGGGTGCCATCCTTGAGGGTGATCCACAGATGCTCGGTGACGTTTACGGTCATGATGGGTTCCACTTGTTCAATGAGAGTTTCGATGCGGCATTGGCGCCGCATCGACAGGTCGACTGGTGCTAGACGGCGGCGCGAGCCTTGAGGATGTCGTCCAGCCAGTCACGGCGCAGCTCCGGAACGGATGTGATGAGCTGCTCCGTATAGGGCTCGTAAGGCGGTTCGAAGATTGCCTTCGTGGTGCCGGTTTCGACCACCTTGCCCTTCTGCATCACCATGGTGCGGTCGGCGAGCCGACGGACGACGCCAAGGTCGTGGGTGATGAAGAGATAGGACACGTGCAATTCGTCCTGCAACTTGCGCAGAAGCTTCAGGATTTCCTCCGCGACCAGCGGGTCGAGCGCCGAAGTGACTTCATCGCAGATGATAAGATCCGGCTTTGCCGCCAGCGCCCGGGCGATGCACACGCGCTGTTTTTGCCCGCCCGAAAGCGCGCCGGGCAGGCGGCTTGCAAAATCGGAAGGCAGACCGATGAGTTCGAGCAGGCGCCTGACCTCGATCTCACGCTGATCCTCATTCATGCCGAAATAAAACTTCATCGGACGTCCAATGATTTCGCCAACAGTCTGGCGCGGATTCAGCGCCACGTCCGGAAGCTGATAGACGAGTTGGATGCGGCGCAGTTCTTCACGGCTGCGCTTTTTGTAACTTGCTTCCAGACGTTGTCCGGCGAGCGAAATGATGCCGCTCGAATGGGGTGGTAGGCCCGCAATAATCCGCGCGAGCGTGGATTTGCCCGACCCGGATTCACCAACGATGGCAAGCGTTTCGCCGCGACGGACATAACAATCTACATCGGTCAGAACGAGCTTCTTGCCATAATAGGCAGTCGCGGTCTTCACTTCGAGCAGGATTTCGCCCATCTTGTGCTCGGCCTGTTCGCCCGAAATGCTGGCTTCGCGTTCGGACACCAGACGCTGCGTGTAGTCCTGCTTTGGCGCTTCCAGGATTTCTTCCGCAGAACCAAGCTCAACCATTTTGCCATGACGCAGAACCATGATGCGGTCAGCGATCTGGGCCACCACAGCAAGATCGTGCGTGATGTAAAGTGCAGCGGTGTTGTAACGCTGGATCAGGCTGCGCAGGAGTGCCAGCACTTCGATCTGGGTTGTCACGTCCAGCGCTGTGGTAGGCTCGTCCAGAACCAGAATATCCGGGCGGCAGGACATAGCCATGGCCACCATGGCGCGCTGCAGCTGACCCCCGGAGACCTGATGCGGATAGCGGTCGCCGAAATTATCCGGGTCCGGAAGTTGCAGCGCGTGCAGCAGTTCCAGCATCCAGCTCTTGGCTTCCCCTTTGGTCATGAGGCCATGATAGAGCGGGCCTTCCATGATCTGGTCGCCGATGCGATGCGCGGGATTGAACGACGCTGCCGCGCTCTGCGCCACGTAGGCGATGCGTGCGCCGCGCACCTTTTCACGCGTTTCGCGGGTGCCATCCATCAGCGAAACATCGTCGACGACGATGGTGCCTTCAGCGATCCTGCAACCGCCGCGACCATAACCCATTGCAGCGAGCCCGATGGTGGACTTGCCCGCACCGGACTCGCCAATCAGGCCCAGCACTTCGCCACGCTTCAGCGTCACATCGACATGATCGACAAGCGTTGCGCCGTTGGGTGCCTGGACGACAAGATCGGAGATGGAAAGAACGATATCCTTGTTCATCGGTCCGCTCCCTGCGTGGTTGTGCGTCCGGCCAGAAGCCAGTCAACAACGAGGTTGACGCCAACAGTGAGGATAGCGATCGCAGCCGCCGGGAAAAGCGGTGCGTAGAGGCCGTAGAGAATAGCCTGCTGGTTGTCCTTCACCATGCCGCCCCAGTCCGCGAATGGCGGCTGGATGCCAAGCCCCAGGAACGACAGGCCGGCAACGAAAAGGAAGGTGAAGCAGAAACGCAGACCGAATTCCGCGATCAGCGGCGGCAATGTGTTCGGCAGGATTTCACGCCAGATCAGCCAGCCCAGACCTTCACCGCGAAGACGCGCGGTTTCTGCGTATTCCAACACATTGACGCCCTGCGCCACGATGCGCGCCAGACGGAACACGCGGGTGGAATCCAGCAATGCGATGGTGATAATCAGCACCGGCAATGACGAGCCGAGCGCCTGCAGGATGACGAGGGCCGAAATGAGCACCGGAATGCACATGACGGTATCGACAATGCGTGAGAGAACCGTATCGACCCAGCCACCGAAAATGGCGGCAAGGAAGCCGAGCGGCATACCGACGCTGAACGACAGGAGCGATGCGGCAAGCGAAACGCCAATGGACATTTGCGCACCAAAGAGCAGCCGCGAAAGCATGTCGCGGCCGTTTTGGTCGAGCCCGAACCAGAACTGTGCCGACGGCGGATCGAATGGTGCGCCGACAATTTCTTCCTGACCATAGGGCGCGATCAGCGGGCCAAACAGGAACATCAGCAGGCAGATGGTGACGATGGCGAGACCGACCCATGCCGTCAGGGGAATAGATTTCTTCATAGTCTTCATCGTGGGTGCCTCAGGCGCGGATTGAGCGCGATGGCAGCGACATCGGCGATGATATTGAGAATGACATAGGCCGCACCGAAGACGAGGGCCGCTGCCTGCACGAGCGGAAGATCACGCTTGGAAACGGCATCAACCATGAAGCGGCCAAGGCCGTTATAGTTGAAGACAGCTTCGACAAGCACCACGCCAGTTATGAGGTAAGCAATGTTGAACGCCACCACATTGACGATTGGAGCCGCTGCATTCGGCAGTGCGTGCTTGGTCACAACGCGCTTGGTGCGAAGACCCTTGAGATATGCCGTTTCGACATAAGCCTGATCCATGACCGATAAAACGGCGGTGCGGGTCATGCGCATCATTTGGGCAACCGTCACGAGCACCAGCGTCAGTGCGGGCAGGGCGGTTGCCTGAACCCATTCGAGGAATGTCATGCCCTCATAGGTGTCGGCAAGGCTTGGCAGCAGGTTGAAGCGGATCGACAAAAACAGGATCAGCAGCAGGCCAAGGAAATATTCAGGCAGGGACACGAAAGCCAGCGCCACGATATTTATCACCCGGTCGAAAAGGCCGCCGCGCTTTACCGCAGTGACAAGACCGAGAAGAATGGCGACAGGAACACTGACGACGGCAGCAAAGGCTGCGAGCGCCATCGTATTCCAGAAACGTGGCCAGAGGAGATCAGCTACCGGTTGTTGGTTGGCAAGCGAGGTGCCCAGATCGCCGGTAACAAACCCGGCGAGCCACGAGAAATAGCGCGCAAGGACCGGTTGATTAAGCCCGAGGCTTTCGCGCAGCGTGGCGAGCGCTTCCGGGGTGGCATTCTGACCGAGAATGGCTGATGCGACATCGCCCGGCAGGATCTGCGTGCCGGCGAAAATCAACGCCGACACGAGGAACAGCGTGAGGAGCCCGAGCCCCACACGCTTGAGAATTAGAACGAACATTTATGCTTCCAGCCAGACTTTTTCGGCAAGGCGCGCACCCATCAGATTGAACATCGGATGCGTGGTCACGCCCTTGAGCTTCTTGGAGGTGGCGTCGAGATAGTCGCCGAACATTGGAATAAGCGCGCCGCCATCATTGCTGATCATGGCTTGCAGTTCAGCATAGATGTCCTTCCGCTTGGCCTGATCGAGCATTGCGCGGGCTTCGAGCAGCTTGGCGTCGAAATCAGCGCTCTTCCAATGCGTGTCGTTTTGCGATGCATTGGAGGCATAAGCGACCGACAGGGCCTGATCGGCGGTTGGACGACCACCACGATAAGACATGCAGAACGGTGCCTTCATCCAGACATTGTCCCAATATCCGTCAGCCGGTTCGCGCTTGATATCGATCTCGATGCCTGACTTGGCCGCGGCGGTGCGGAAGATCGCCGCTGCATCGACGGCACCGGTGAAGGCCGCATCGGAAGCCGAGAGCTGAATTTTCAGCGAATCCATGCCGGCCTGCTTCAAATAGAACTTGGCCTTTTCAGGATCATAGGCGCGCTGCGGCAGAGCGGTATCGAAGAACGGGTCAGTGCTCGGGATCGGGTTGTCGTTGCCCAGACGTCCGTAGCCGCGCAAGGCTGTCTTGAGTAGCTGTTCGCGGTCGATGGCATGCTTGACGGCGAGGCGGACATTGTTGTCGTTAAACGGTGCCTGCGTGCAATCCATCAGGAAGGAGAAATGCTGGCCACCGGAAGACTGCACGATGTTAAGGTTTGGGTTGCGCTTCAACAGATCGACGGTCTTGAAGTCGAGCTGGTTGATGGCGTGCACCTGACCGGACATCATGGCATTGGTTCGGGCGGAAACATCATTGATGACGATGACTTCCACCGCATCGACCCAGGCCGTGTTCGGCTTCCAATAGCTTTCATTGCGCGTGAAACGCGAACGCACGCCCGGCTGGAAACGCTCGAAGACGAAAGGTCCGGTGCCGACCGGCTTGTTGAAATCCGTCCAGTCCTTGGGAACCACGAGGAAGTGATAATCGGAGAGGATGTAAGGCAGATCGGCATTGCCGCTCTTCAGCGTAATCTTGACCGTCCCGGCATCAACCTTGATGACATCGGTGAATTCCGATGCGAGCGAGCGAGCACCCGAGGTGGTTTCGCCGCGATGCAGGTTAATGGAATAGATGATGTCATCGGCGTCCAGTGTCTTGCCGTTGTGGAAAGTCACGCCTTGCCGAACCTTGAAGGTCCATTCCTTGGCGTCGGCTGACGGTTCCCAGCTCTCGAACAGTTCGGGTACAGCCTTGTTGTTGGCGTCGATTTCCACGAGGCCGTTCATCAGCATGTAGGCCTGATTGACCGGAACCCAATCCTTCAAGAGACGCGGGTCGAAATTGTCGGTGGTGGAGCCGCCGCCGATGCCGAGCTTGAGCATTCCGCCTTTTTTGGGCGTGCCGTCGCCTGCTGCGGCAGCTGGCGAAGTAATCAGACCGCCCATGCCGCTGAGGCTGATCAGGCCGATGCCGGCTGCACCCGCCATGAAAGAGCGACGCGTCAATTGAAACTGGCTTTTTTGCTCAGGCATTTCGTACCCCTGTGTTTAAGTCATAGCCTATTGGCTTTTAGGGGTGGGTAACTTACCGCACCCCTTGTTTTCAAGGGTTGATGTCCGGTTGATGGGTATGACTTTTGTGCATACCCCCATGCGAAATGTGTGTGTTGGCATTTGCGCGAACAAGAATAAAGGAGCGTCCAACAGTGATGGCAGGGCGCTTTCTTTGAGGAACGTGGTCGCTGCCTTTTCGGATTTGGATGATCCTGGAGATCAAAAATGGGTTTGCCGGATATTATCGGCTTGGTGGGCGCGTTCTTCTACCTTTTGGGCTACGCGCTGATTCAATTGCGTATTTTTACCGTCGACGATCCGGTCATTCCCTTGCTGAATGTTCTGGGGGGGGTCGCCCTGATTTATTCACTCGCCTGGAATTTCAACCTCGGTTCCTTCATCTCGCAGGTCGCCTGGCTCATCATTACCGTTATCGGTTACATCCGTTTTCGCCTGGTTTCGCGTCGCCGCTCCGCACTTCCGCAGGAATGAAGCGAGCCGGAGATCCGATCATCTTTATGTGATCGGATCGGTTCCGTTGCTGGCGATCAGCCACTCCGAGACCTCGCGCACGATTTTCCGCTGGTGGCGATCAGCAGGCCGCATCAGATAGAAATAGGCGTCCGACCGCATCATATGGTCATGGGCGGCCACCAGTGTTCCGCTGGCGAGCTGTTCCCGGATCAGCCATGTCCAGCCGAGCGTAATGCCGATCCCCTGTGCTGCGGCGGCGACGCAAAGGCCATAATCCCCGAGCCGCCATTCCAGAGCACCGGGCGGCGGCGAGAGCCTGGCATCGTGCCACCATTCCGGCCAACCCTGCCATTCGCGCATTGTATCCTCGATCGCCAGCAGAACCGGTGCTTCCTGCTCCATGATGCCGGGAGCGCCGGGTGCCGAAACCGGCACCACTTCCTCCCGACCCAGCACCGTCAGATTGACTCCGATGGGCCGCTCCTTGCGGTAGAACAGGGCAAGATCGAACTCGTCCAGTCGCAGATGTGCGACGTCATCCGTTACGCGCAGCCGGATTTCGATGCCGGGGATATCGGCTTTCAGCTTGCCGATCCGCGACAGGAACCATTGGTCGGCGATCCCGCGCGAGCAGGCGATGGTGATCTGTCGGGGCCCGATCCATGCACGAAGGCCATCGGTGACGGCACTGAGGTCACCCAGGAGACGGCTCACTTCGGAAGCGTAGCTTTCGCCGATGGCAGTCAGCTGCACACCTGCGGGCAGGCGGTTGAACAGTTTAGAGCCGATGAACGCTTCCAGCTTGCCGATCTGGCGGCTGACGGCGCTCTGGGTGAGGCCGAGTTCCAGACCGGCGCGCGAAAAGCTGCCAAGCCGGGCGGCGCTGTCGAAGGCAACCAGCGCATTGAGGGGAGGCATGGATTGACGACCGACCGCCAAGTGATTTCTCCATTTTCCAGTGCATCGTTTCAACGGTTTGGTTTTACCGTAGCCGATCTCGGGGATCGTTGTTCGCGTCCCCACACCGTCGGTCCTGTGTCTCTATCCAAATAACGCGCTGAAATCCATGGGTGCGGCTCGCTCTTCATTAAATCGAATTGCTTCAGGAACAAACCCGGTCGAGTGCGGTTCGGAGTGCTGTCATCACGACTGTGAAGAGGAGCAATCTCATGCCAGGTCGATATCAGAACGAAGATCGTGACGATTACTACAACGAACCCTACCGGGATTATGAAGCGCGGGGAGGTGACTACCGAGGCTATGATGACCGCTACTCAAGCGATTATGCCCGGGGACGCTATTCCGACGACAATGACGAACGATATGCTTCCCGGCGAGAGCCAAACCGCGAGCGGGAAAGTGACCGGTACCGTCAGCGGACGGAAGGCCAATCCAGAAGCAGCTACGCGTCAGGCGGCCAGCATCGGGGAAAAGGACCGAAGGGATACACACGCTCCGATGACCGCATCAAGGAAGACGTATCGGACGCATTGATGGAAGATGCGGAACTCGATGCATCCGACATTGAGGTGACGGTCAAGAAGGGCGAAGTGATCCTGCAGGGGCAGGTTGGAAATCGTCAGGATAAGCGCAGAGCAGAAGAATGCGCAGAAATGTGCGCCGGCGTTGTTGATGTTCAGAACAACATCAAAATCCGTTCAGCAACATCGGCTTCGTCAAAGGGTACTGCCTGAAATTTGAAACTCGCGGCTGGAGAACGCAGCCGGAGATGAGCCCCTGGCGGGGCTCATGCGCCTTGGGGCGCGAAAACTCACAACAATTGGAGGATGAAATGCCACGCAATATGCCAGAACGTGACGATCAGGGCCGTTTCGTAAGCGATGACGACCGGGGTCGGGGCGGAGATGATCGCCGCAGATATGCCAGCAGCCGCCGGGATGACGATGACCGCCGTTCCAGCCGTTATGACGACGACGACCGCGGCCGCGGCCACGGAGGCTGGTTCGGGGATTCCCGCGGCCATGCTGAAGCTGCCCGTCGCGGATGGGACGAGCGTCGGGACGATCGTGACTATGATGACCGGCGCCGCTATTCCAGCCGCGAAGACGACTACGATGATCGCCGTTCCAGATATGATGACGATGACCGCGGACGGGGTTGGTATGGCGATTCCCGCGGCCACGCGGAAGCCGCACGGCGCGGATGGGACGAGCGACGCGACCAGGATTATGACGACCGTCGCAGATATTCCAGCCGCGACGATGACCGCGGATATTCGAGCCGGGACGATGATCGTCGCTCGGGCGGCGGTCGGGGTCATGGCGGTTGGTTCGGCGACTCTCGCGGCCATGCGGAAGCTGCCCGCAGGGGTTGGGAAGAGCGCCGGGACGATGATTACGACAACCGTCGCGGTCGCTAGAGCATGAGTTCCCCAAAGCGGAAACCCGGTTTTGGAACAGGAAATGCTCTGGACACCGGCAAACAGACAGGGCGGCCTTCGGGCCGCCTTGCACGCCTCTCCGCAGGAATGAGCGTTCTTTTCAAGGAATTTCACGATGGGTGCTAAAGCCACGCGCGAATTGGATATCATCGCCGAAAAGGCGCGCCTTCGCTACCTACGAGCCCGCAATATGCTGATACTGGAAGCAGCAATCAGCGCTCTGCTCGACACCGAAACGCCGCAGGACGCCGCAAAAACCCTGCGGGAACAGGCGGATTTGCTCGTTCGCTATCTTTGAGAACCCATGAAGCTTGTCCCTCCATTGCCTGCGCGCGATGGGCCGGAACATAATTCTCCGGCGTGGGTTCGAATTTCTTTCAAGGGAAAGGAAACAGGATCATGAAAACAGTATTGCTTGCCTTCTCGGCAATTCTTCTCATGTCGGCTCCGGTATATGCCCAGTCGACGAGCGAAAAGACAGGGATCAATTCTCTCGTCGGATCAGCGCCGTCCACCCAGGATTTCGTGACACTGAGCGGAAGCGGCGACATGTTCGAGATTGAATCGAGCAAACTCGCGCTCGCAAAGGCCGATCCCACCACGAAGAGCTTTGCTCAGCAGATGATCACCGATCATCAAAAGACCAGCGAGGAATTGAAAGCGCTCCTGAGCACGAAAGTGAACTCGGTGAAGGCCCCGACCGCGCTTTCCGATGATCATCAGGAAATGCTGGACAAGCTGAAGGGGCTCGAAGGCGAGGATTTCACGAAGCAGTATCGAAGCGATCAGGAAGAGGTGCACGAAGACGCTGTCGATCTGTTCAAGCGATATGGAGAAGGCGGCGAGAATGCCGACCTGCGGGCCTGGGCCAATGCAACCCGGCCCGCGCTGGAGCATCATCTCGAAATGGCGAAGAAACTCAACGAATAAGCGGGAAGGGCTCGCGATTGGCGGCGTGCGGCGCTCAATATGGCGATGCCGAATGCAATGCGGATCGCGAGCCCCCGCCCGGCAAAAGCAGCAATGCTGATTCAGTCATTGGAGCCGTTTCGTTCCATAGTGATGACGCCTCGTGGCGTGTCTATCGGCTCGTCACTGACGCGATGCACCTGATAGGATTTCTCGTTGCGAAATGCACTGAAATCGTTGGTCGTAAGGTCGGTATCCCCTATTGCTACCTGTCCCCGGAAGGCCTCCGTCTCTCCCTGGCTGGCGACTACTCTCGCATCGGCCTCGGAGCGGGCAGAAACCAGAGCCGTTCCATGCTTGGGAGCAAGCTCATTGTCGTCTCCCGGTGAGGGAATGAGCAGAAAGGCATAGCACTGGTAATCGGTCTGGACCTTTACGCCGCTGTCCGGCGTTTCTTTCCATTCGGTGAAAACATTTTTGTCCCGATATTCCATTTTTACCTCCATGGGCTGTAAGGGCTGTGCTCTTGCAGCCGGGCCCGAGCTGCCAGCCCGGTCGCCCTTGATAAGGATGTTGTTTCGTCGCGTACTCGCGGCAAATTCCTCTGCCGCGAGTGCCAAGAAAGAGCTGCTGACGATTGAGTTCCGGCATGCTTCTGCCGAACTGGCACTCACATGGAGTGCGCCGTTACGTTGCCGTCGGCATCGAGCGTTACCATGACGGTCTCGGTCCCCTTCATGGCTGACGCTTCCCACAATCCCTTGTCGTTCAGCTTGAGATTGGAAATTCCGGTATAGCCGGCTTTGGTAAAGCGTTCGGTGGCCTGCTCTTCGGTGAAGCTGTTCTGGCCTGCATCGGGCGCCTTGTCGTCATGTGTCGTCGGCGTAGCGGAAGTAGGCGCATTGGCGTTGGGCGCAGGCGCATTGGTGGATGGCGTGTTCGGCGTCGTCGTCGCATCCTGAGCGCTGCCGACAGTTGGAACAATTATGAGTGCGCTTGCCAATAGAATAGCTGGAATGTTCATCTATCTTCCTCCGTTTTCAGCCCCACCGCGTCGTAACAAAGGCAACTCGCGATTGTTCCGCTTTCTGAACTTGGAATTTTCGATCTCTATTCAGATAGCCCCTGCCGTTAATCCTCGAACGTCTTGTCGCTGTATTCGACAGGGCTTCGAAAAATAAAAAGTTTGGGGAACACCCTTCTGCGAACATTGTTCGAAAGGGGAAACCTCAAGCAAAGGAGAAGCCCAATGGCTAATCAGACGGCGAACTGCAGTTTTGCGTCCAGCGCTGACAAGCAGCGCGAGATTGCTTCCAACGGAGGCCAGGCATCCGGCGGCAACGTCAAAACCGACCCGGCGCGCGCGGCCGATGTGGACCCGAGGGTGGAGAGCACCGGAGGCGCTTCATTGCGGTGATGTCGATGAGAACCGTTTTCATGATTGTTATTGGAATAGTGCTCCTGCTGGTGGCGGGGGCGCTTTGGCGTGGCATTGGTCCGGGTGCGGACAATGGGCAGAGCCCACCGCATTCCCTGCAGACCGATCCACCCGACTGAACCATCGGCGAGGGGCCTAATCGGAGTTCATAAATATGTCTACGTCAACGAAATCTCCAAACACGATCCGACAGGGCGGCCCCGGAGCCGCTCATGAAAATGCAAAAAACGATCTGAAGATTACCAAACCGCCAGCCGATGGGGAAACCAAAGGCCGCCGCAGCAAGGTTTCCGGCGGTGGCGGAGAAAGGGACATCCACCATACGCACAATCCCGCGACCAAGAAGTGAAGCCTCTGGCTGAACCGGCGAGCGTCTCCGTCCATTTCGCTTGGATATGCGGCGTATCTGCAAGAACGCGGCAGGCGGTTCAATCTCCTTTGAGGAACAAGATTTGATGCTCCGCAGTTAGGTCTATCAAAGGAGATAGACAATGAGCACAAAGCTTCCCCCTGTACCCAAAGGCAACCGCAGCGGAAAAGGCACCGGCGAACAGAAACATGTTCCGCTGAAAAGCAGCCTGTCGCCCCAGGATAATAAATCCGGAAAACAAGGCCAGCAGGCCAACACCAGGATCAATACGACACACCAGGGCTTGCAGCAGGACCGTTAGTCCAATGGAGGAATGGAATGCGTTCGTTTCTCAGAGACAACGGATTGACGATTGCGCTCGCCATTTTTTTCGGCATATCGATCCTCGGCATGGCAGCGGCAGGCTTTGCAAGCTACAACGAAGAGCTTGCAAAACACGGAGAGGCTCCTCTCCCCCTCCTGCAATATTTGATAAGCGGACAATTTCTTTCGGCCCTTTTTGAAAACTGGGAGAGCGAGTTTTTGCAGATGGGGGTCTATGTTGTGCTGACAGCATGGCTCTTTCAGCGCGGTTCGGCGGAATCGCGTGACCCGGACGAGGAAAAGCCGGAGAAGGAGCGGATCGGGCAGCCGTCTTTTCTTTATTCGCATTCGCTGGGGCTGACGCTGTTCGGGCTGTTTATTGCCAGCTTTTTGCTGCACTGGTTCGGCAGTGCTCGTGCGTCGGAAATGGATATGGCTCGCCACGGTGCCGCTTCGACAGGTTACCTGCAATATTTGCTGGACGCCGAATTATGGTTTGAATCCTTCCAGAACTGGCAGTCGGAATTCCTATCCACGGCAGTCCTTGTAGTCCTCTCCATCTTCCTGCGCGAAAAAGGTTCGCCGGAATCCAAGCCCGTCAGCGCTCCTGACGAACAGACAGGGAGCTAGACATCTCCGGAAGGTATGTTTTCACCATTCGCGTATAATTGGTGCGGAGCGTGTCGAACGGTAATTTCGTTCGACACGCGCATCGCAGTCATGCCGCGTCTCTGAGATGTACGAACCGAGATCAGAAGCTGTTACGTTCGTGATAAGTGCGCAGGAAGCTCTGGATACGGGCGTCTTCAGGTTGATGCAGAATTTTGGCAGGAGCGTCCACGCCCACCAGTTCGCCCTTTTCCATGAAGGCCACCTGATCGGCGACATGGGCCGCAAATCCCATTTCATGGGTTACCACGACCATGGTCATGCCTTCGGCAGCAAGCGTCTTCATCACGCTCAGCACTTCACCAACCAGTTCAGGATCGAGCGCCGATGTAGGCTCATCGAATAACATCAGCCGCGGCTCCATGGCGATGGCGCGGGCGATGGCCACCCGTTGCTGCTGGCCGCCGGACAGGCGGGAAGGAAAGCTCGCTGTCTTGTCAGACAATCCCACTTTTCTCAATGCCTCGGCAGCGCGCGCCTCTGCTTCCGCCCTCGGCAGGCCACGCACGCGCAGCAGTCCCTCGGCGACATTCTGGAGCGCGGTCATGTGCGGCCACAGATTGAACTGCTGGAACACCATGCCGATGGAGCGGCGCATCTCCCGCAGCTTGCTGCCCGGCATCTTGCGGCCGCCGGGGCTGACATAGCCGATCATCTGCCCATCGATGCTGATCTCGCCGGAATCATATTCCTCCAGAAAATTGATGCAGCGCAGCAATGTGGACTTGCCCGAGCCGGACGGCCCGATCAGACAGGTGACCTTGCCGGGCAGGATAGACAGGTTCACATCTTTCAGCGCGTGAAAGGGGCCGTAGAATTTGTTGACCTTGCGGATCTCGACGGATGACGCGGCGAGCATCTTACGTCCTTTCAACCAGATGTTTCGTTATGCGCGCTTCCAGCCAACGGCCGGCGCGTGAGATTGTCTCGACCAGTGCCCAGAAAAACAGCGCCAGCACGAGATTTGCTTCGAGATAGCGGAAGGTTTCCGTGGACATGCGCTGCACTGAATACATGAGTTCAGGCACCGTGATGATCGACAGGATCACTGTTTCCTTGGTCAGAATGATCGAGAAATTGACCAGTGCGGGCAGGGCCGAAACGAGGCCGAGCGGCAGGAGAATCCGACGCACGATGGTTGGTTCCGACATGCCGATGGCTCGGGCGGCCTCCAGCTGTCCCGCCGGCACGGCGAGGAAGCCGGCGCGGAAGATTTCGGCGAAATAGGGGCTGCCGTAAACCGTCAGGCCTACAAGCCCGGCAGTCAGCGCCTCGAGCCGCAATCCGATCAGCGGGCCGCCATAATAGAGGACGAAGAGCTGCACCAGAAAGGGCGTGCCGCGAATGATCTCGATATAGGCCTGGATCAGCCAGGACACCGGGCGCGGCCCGTAGCGCTGCACGAGCGCAATGACAAGACCCAGCGCCATGCCAAAGAGAGTACCCAGCGCCCAGCACAGGATCGTCAGCGCAAAGCCGTTCGACAGGATAGGCCAATATTGTTCCAGGATCGTCAGGCTCATGTGGCGCTCATCCTGTGTTCGAGATAGCGCCCCACTGCGGCGAGGCAGAGATTGATGAGCAGATAGATGCACGCGGCTGCAACATACACTTCCAGAGGACGGAAAGTGGTTGCTGCCTGTGCCTGACTGGCGCGTGTGACTTCCAGTATGCCGACCACGGAAACCAGCGAAGAAGCCTTGACCAGCAGGATCATCTCATTGACAAGGGCTGGCAGTGAAAGCCTGGCCGCCTGCGGCAGGATGATCCGGGTCCAGATATCGCGCGGCCCCATGCCGATGGCGGTTGCGGCTTCTGCCTGTCCGGGCGGCAGGGCGATGATCGCACCGCGCCAGATTTCCGAAACATAGGCGCTGGAACAGATGCCGACCGTAACCACGGCGGCGACCAGCGCGGGAACATTGATGCCGATGACGGGCAGAAGATAATAGCAAAGCAGAAGCTGCACCAGCAGCGGCACACCGCGCAGGAAACTAACCCAGAGTGCAGCAAACCTGCGCAGCCAGACTCTGCGGGAAAGTGCCGCCGCGCAGATCAGCGCGCCGATCACCAGTCCCAGTCCGATACCCAGCAGGGATATCAGCAGCGTGAAACGCGCCGCCCAGAAGAGCGGCCCGAAACTGGCCAGGAAGGTCGAGGTGGAAAACATCGCTGCTCCGTTTGGTGGCGGGCAGGATTTCTCCTGCCCGCATGTCGTATCACTTGGTCGGAACTTCGCGAGGCAGTTCGGTATAGGTGCCCAGCCACTTCTCCTGAATGGTCTTGATGCGGCCGTCATCCGTCATCTTGAGGATCGCGTCATTCACGGCCTTGATGAAGCTTGCACTGTCGGCGTCCTTGCGAGCGACCCAGGCGAAGTAGGTCGGGTTGCCGAAGGTCGGCTTGTCGAACATCGCGAAGGTTTCCGGCCGTGTCTTCACCAGATAGGTGAGGTTGGGCAAGGAGCCGGCGACGGCATCCAGACGTCCGGCCGCCAGGTCGGCATAAGCCTCGTCGGTGGTGCCGTATTCCTTGACGTTGACGCCGCCCAGGCTTTCCCCGAAGGCCTGCAACTGCTTGAACTGTGCGGTGCCCTGCTGGACGCCGACGGTCTTGCCCTTGATATCCTCTGGCTTCTTCAGTTCGGTGTTGCTGGCAGCGTGCACCAGCGCCACCGTGGCGTCGGCGATCGGCAGGCTGAAGGCGTAGCGTTCGAGACGCTCGGGGGTGATGGTGACGGGCGCGATCACGATATCGAACTTCTTGACCTCGAGACCGGGAAGTTCCGCAGTCCACGGAATATCCTGGTAAACCGGCTCTGCGCCGAGTTCCTTGGCGACACCGTCGAAGAGATCCTTCGTCATGCCTTCATACGTGCCGTTGGTCAGCATGTCGAACGGCGCATAGTGCATATCGGTAGCTGTTTCGATCTTGCCCTTAGCCTTGATATCCGACAGCTGGTCGGCCATTGCAGGCATGGTCAAGCCCAGCACTGCGATACCGAGGAGGGCGGATTTCAATGTTCCCGAAAACGTCATTTTATTTTCTCCCAGATAAACTGCGTGGCGATGTTCGCCCTACAGAACGTTATTAAGCACATTTCACGCGGCGCCGGATATGGCCGCTCACAGAAAAGTCGAGCGGGATGATAACCGAACCCGTCAGGCCAGCATATTGCCGGAGATGATCATGCGCTGGATTTCGCTGGACCCCTCATAGATACGCATGATGCGCAGGTCGCGATTGATCCGCTCTATGGGGAAATCACGCGTGTAACCGTAACCGCCGTGTATTTGCAGCGCTATATCGGCTATTTTCCCGGCTGCTTCGGAAGCGCCGAGCTTGGCCATGGATGCTGCCAGCGAGAAGCGTCCACCCTGGTGATGCGCCAGATCGCGCTGGCGCGAGGCTTCCTGCGACAGCAAAAGTGCAGAATGATATGCAAGGGCCATATCGGCGATCATCCATCGGATGCCCTGCCGCTCCGACAGCGGCATGCCGCCGATGATGCGTTCTTTCGCGTAGGCGATGGCGGCATTCATCGCCGCGCCAGCAAGGCCGAGACATTGGGCGGCCACTTCAATGCGGCCATTGTCGAGCACCTGCATGGCAGTTCGAAAGCCCTTGCCCTCTTCACCGAGCAAAGCATGTTCGGGAAGCGTGCAGTCCAGATTGAGCGTGAAGACATGGCCGCCTTTGAGCCCCATTGTCTTTTCCGCCGGACCCGCCTCGAAACCAGGCGTATCCTTCGGCAGAATGAAAGCAGAAATGCCACGATGCGCCTTTTCAGGATCAGTCACTGCGTAAACCACAATGAAGTCGGCCACACCGCCGTTCGAAATAAAGCACTTTGTGCCTTTGAGATGCCAGCCGCCTTCTATTCGCCTGGCACGTGTCTTCATGTCCGCAGGATCGGAGCCCGCCGTCGGCTCGGTGAGCGCGAAGGCGGCGAGCGCTTCGCCGCTGGCAGCTTTGGGCAACCACTCCTGTTTCTGAGCCTCCGTGCCGCCGATCAGGATGGAATCGGTTGCCAGATAATGCGCTGTCAGTGCCGAGGCCGTGGACCCGCAGGCGGCCGCCACGATCGACACGGCTCGCAGCAGGGCCGGCGCGGAAATGCCGCTGCCGCCATAGGCTTCCGGCAAGTTGGCTCCCATCATGCCCGCTTCGCCGAGTGTGGCGATCTGCCGGTCGACAAAGCGCGATGTCTCGTCGGTTTCTGCCGCCAGCGGCGCAATCTTGTCAGCACATATCCGCTCCAGCACATCGCAGAACATGCTCTCTTCTTCGGCCAGCATATGCCAGGGATCATTGATCTGCGTCATGCGCGCTCCTTCAGTCCGAATTCCTTCAACACCGTGGCGATGTCGCCGCCAAGCCGTGGTGCGGCGGTCGCAGCGACGGGCTTGTGTCCATCGAAACGAACTGGCTGTCCAACCACTGGCGCCTGGCCCAGAACCGAATGGGCAAGCTGGGTAACAAGGCCGCGCGCGGTCGCATGTTCGTTATCAGCTGCCTGTGCGATGTTCCAGATTGGCGCCGCGGGCAGGCCTTCCGCCGCCAGCGCCGTCACCGCATCTTCAGTGGTCATGCTGCCCGACCATTCCTCGATGAATGCCTTTAGAGCCGGTTCGTGTTCGGTACGGCTGCTGTCGCTGGCAAAACGCGGATCGTCCGCAATCTCCGGTTTGCCCATGAGTTTTGCCAGTTTTCCAAACTGCCCTCCGTTCAGCACTGCGATTACCACCTCTCCGTCACTTGTCTTGAAACAGCCGAAAGGCGTGGATATCGGATGTCGGTTGCCGACACGGCTTGGCAGAACGCCGCTGTAGAAATGCTGGGCGTGACTGGTGGTCAACATCGAAAACAGCGCGTCATACATGGCAACATCGAGCGTCGCGCCATGCCCCGTCGCATTGCGCTGAACCAGTGCGGCCATAATCGACCAGCTGGCAAACAGGCCCGCGATCAGGTCGGCGATGCTTTCGCCGGTTTTCAGTGGCGCGCCGCCTTCTTCGCCGGTTGCTGTCATCAGGCCGGACATGGCCTGCACTACCAGGTCATAGGCTGGAAGGTCCTTGAACGGCCCCTCCTGCCCGAAACCGGAAATGGAACAATAGATGAGCCGGGGATTGGCTTCGCGTAAGGCGGCTGCGCCAAGTCCAAGCCGGGCGGCAACGCCCGGGCGGAAATTTTCAACGACTACATCCACGCGGGCTGCGAGTGTCTGCGCCAGTTCAAGGTCAGCCTGGTTTTTAAGATCGAGTGCTATGCTTTTTTTGCCGCGATTGTTGAGCGTGAACAAGGCACTTTCACCCTCCTTGAACGGCCCGACATGTCGATAGTCGTCGCCCGAAAGCGGTTCCAGCTTGATGATTTCCGCGCCCAGATCGGCGAGCAGTGCCGTGCAATACGGCCCCGCGAGAACGCGGGACAGATCGAGCACCCGGATTCCCGTCAGCGGGCCGCTCATATTTTCCACTCCTGGCCCGGGATTTCGATCCGTTCGATTCGATCGTCTTCGATAATGATGGAAGTACGTTCTGCAGGGAGACAGCTCCTCTGCTTTCCCTCCATACGCGCGGTGGCATGCTTCAAAATCTGCATCTGGGCTTGCTCCCGAAAGCCTCGCTATTTTTTGTGAGCTAATCATAAAAAATTGTATATGTCTAAACTTATTTCTTTATATGTTTAAACTTATCGATGCGGTAAACTGGCGGACACGGCGTGGGTGTTCGTATTGCGAAAGTCGGAATGGACATGTATCGTTCGGCGCTGAGCATGTTGAATTGCTGCTGTGTGTCCTGGGGATTGATGCAGGAGCGACGGCTGCAGGACGTAAATTCGATGCCAAACAGGCTAGCCAGCGACGTCCGGACTGCGAGGCGTCATGGGGTGCGAAATGGCATGCATCTTGACCATGATCGTATGATCGCTGATTACCTGATTTCTATCGGCGGATTGCAGGAGTGCATGTGATCGACAAGCGATCTGGCGGCCATCTGGGCTCAACGTCTCCAAAAGCACAGAAAATTGCCAGCGAAGTGCGGCGCCGCATCGTTGAACTTGAATGGCGTCAGGGCGACCGAATTCCGGACGAGGCCGATCTTGCGATCGAGTTTGACGCCGCGCGAGCGACCGTCAACAAGGCATTGCAGCTGCTGGCTGACGAAGGATTGTTGGACCGCCGCCGCCGAGCCGGTACTCGTATCGCGATTGATCCGGTGCGCAAGGCGACAGTCTCAATCTCGATTGTGCGTGAACAGGTTGAACAGGCCGGCATGGTCTATAGTTATCGCGTCGTGGCGCAGCGGAAAAGTCCGATCCCGGCAGAGGTTGCGGCGCGGCTCGGTCTTCCGGAAGGGGAAATTCTCGTTCATATGAGGGCTGTGCATTACGGCAATGGCCAGCCCTTCCAGCTGGAGGACCGCTGGGTCAATCTGCGCGCGTCACCAGAACTTGAAAAGGCCGACTTCTGGCAACTGAATGCCAATGAATGGTTGGTGCGCAACGCGCCTTATTTGAGAGCTGACCTGACATTTTCAGCCGAAAATGCCAATCGCCGCGATGCCAGATTACTGCAGACTGAACCGGGGCAGGCATTGCTGATCATGCACCGCACGACCTGGAACGCGCTGGGCCCGATCACGACCGCCCGGGTGGCGTTCCAGCCTGGCCATCTCGTAAGTACAGAAAAGGCTGCCAACCGAGGCTGATTTCGATCGCGTGCGGAAAACTGTGATTGACCACCTCGGCGAGGTAGACGCATCGGCCGGGGACCGAACTCGCTTCTGGCGAGACAGCCATTACAGTTCACGGCAGCGCTCGGTTCAAGCGCGCCTTGTACCATTGAGATCAGGCTGCTTCTTTTAAAATTGCGCGGATAGGCTGGGGTGCTGTGCCGAGATATCCGGCAACCATCCGGGTGATATGTTCCACAATATCCGCTTCATCGGAAAGGGAGTGGCCGCAGTCATTGAGAACGATGGCATGGGTCAACGTCTCCACAGTAGTCACGCAAATGAATGCGGCCGTATCCAGATCTTTGAGCTGAATGTCGTCCTTGCATTTTTCGAGATAATGCCGAACCAAATCCAGCGTATCCTTTCGGATGGCTTCCACCTCGGCGAGTTTTCCAATTCTGGGCACTTCTTCCTTGAAGATGCGGTGGAGATCCGGGTCGACGCGGTGTGCAGCGATCATCGCGCGAATTAGCTCCCGCATGGCGCTGTTCAGGTCGTCTGAGGCGCATGCCTGCATCGCGTTTCCCAACAGAGCCAGGATTTCACGATTATGTCTGGCGACGAGCGCAGCCACAAGCGACTCCTTGTTGGGAAAATACTGATAGAGCGATCCAATACTCACGCCTGCCACGGCGGCGACGCGATTTGTGCTGGTTCGAGCGTATCCTTCGCGCACCAAAACGCGAGCAGTGGCATCCAGTATCGCCTCGACAGTCATCCGTGATCTCTCTTGCGAGGCCGATTTTCTGGGGGTTGTGGCGCTGAACTTGCTCATATCCTCGATTTTCCTAATGCGAGTAGACAATGCGAGTAAACACTCACATATTTTGTATAAATCGTCAACAACAATGAACGTGAATAATATTTCGGCGATAAAGTGTCGAAATTGAACTTACCTGTTCCGCGTTTAAAATAGAAAACAAGAGTTTTGAAATATGATGAAGGTCGTCCGAGGATTTTTACTTGTTTCTGTGGTGGTACTCGCAGCTGGCTGCGTCAGTTCCGGGCAAAAAGACGTTTCCGTTGCAGAATGTGCTCTTGCAGGGCATGGTGAAACTTTCAAGGAAAAATGCAACGCGCCGAAACTGGGCTGGAAGGGCGCGAATGCGAGCGATTTCACCTTTAGCCACTAATCGACCGCTGATGGTCGAAAATCTCGGTACTCGGTAACCTGTCTCTGACAGCTTCACGAGGAAAGATGAAGCGTTTGCTGGGCAGAATGCGTGTCATTGATGGGAGAGAAGCCGGTGGAGTGGTCTGCGACTGTGCACACGATCATGCTGAAAGCATAACCAACAAGGTCGCCCGTCCCGCCTTCCGTCGTAGCCGGGCCGGAGAGGGATCATTCGCTGACTGCTTCGCCATCCTCCATAAGACACTTGTGGATGGCTGTGCAGGCTTCCTATCCGAGGATCAAATGGATGATTAACGTCTGTATGGCTTAAAAAGCCACGACGAAGCCGAAGTTTTGACCGAAATTCCGAAAACGATAAGGTCCTGCGCCGATTCTGTTCTGAGGAGATTTACAGTGTTCCAACGCATCCATGTAGCCGGGGCTGCCGCACTGCTCCTTGGTACTGCACTTTCCGGTATCGCCGTAGCGGGTGATGGCGGTGGGATCGACGCGATCCGGTTATCCTCTGGCGGATTGGCGGAAATTTCCAGAAAAGCCGTCCCAACGGCTGACGGAACGATACAGATCGAAGTGCCCTTCGACCAGGTCGACGACATTCTGAAAAGCCTGGTCTTGAATGGCAACGCTGGAACGATCGATCGGGTATCGCTCGCCGGACCAAGGCCTCTCGAGGAAACTTTCAAGGGCCTGCCGTTCACGCCTGAAACTTTAGCGTCAGCGCCTGCACTTCTCGCGTCCATGCAAGGTACGGTAGTATCGGTCACGAGTGGCGGAAAAACAGTGACGGGCAAGGTTCTTGGCGTGGAAACGCGCGACAGCGAGAAAACGGCGGAACGTGCACTGCTGACAGTGCTTGGCAAGGACGACCGGATTGACACACTCAAACTTGGCGACGATGCCGCGTTGACAGTCGAAGATCCTGAAATGCGCCAGAAACTGGCCGACGCCGTTGCGGCGACGGGACGCGCAAAGAATGACGGTGCACGTGTCGTTAATGTGCATATTGCCGGAACTGGTGGACAAGAAGTCCGGCTTAACTATGTGATCGCCGCGCCGATCTGGAAGACAGCCTATCGGGTGGTTGTCGGCAAGGACGCCAAGGCTCGTCTTCAGGCGTGGGCCATACTTGAAAATGCCAGCGGAGTAGATTGGAAAGGTGTGAAGATCGCGCTGTCCTCGGCCGATCCCGTTACGTTGAAACAGCGCTTGCATCAGCTCTACTGGAAAGAGCGGTCAGAAGTCGTCGTCAACACGGCGTCGGATAATGTGGCGGCACCCGATACAGGCAACTTGTTAAATCGAGTTCGGACGCGCGCCGCTTCCGATAAAAAAGCCATGATGGCGCCAGCCATGGAGACTGTAGCGGAGCAGGCGGCAGTAGCGCCGGCTCCCGCGGACTATGGTGGTGGGACAGGGGAGGCGGAGACTGGCGCAACTGCCACCGAAAGCGACACTTCAGCCACCTTCGATTTGCCCGGCAGCTACGATTTGACAAATGGCGATACCCTCTCGGTTCCTATTGCGGATGCCTCGGTGGAGGCACAGATGGTTTCTGTCTATACCGCGGGAAGCAAGCTGCGCCATCCGATTGCGGCGATCAAGATCAGCAATTCGACGGGCGCAAGCATGACGGGCGGTATCCTGACCGTTTATGATGCCAATGCAGGCTATATTGGTGATGCCGAACTCGCGGGCTTGCCCAAGGGCGATACACGCATGGCAAGTTTTGCCACGGACCGGAAAGTGACCGTAACCGAGGATCGCAAGCCAACGCAGAAGATCGTGGATATCAAAGTCGTGGATGGGGCGATCCGCACGACAGAAAAACTGCTGGAAACCACGACCTATACGATTTCGGGTGCTCTGGATGGTGAACGGACAATCGTGATCGAGCATCCGGTTCGTGAGGGCTGGTCGTTTGTATCGCAGGCAGAAAACGGTCGAACCGCCACGCATCACCGGTTGCAGACAAATGTTGAAGCGGGGGGCGAAGCTTCCATCACCGCGGTAGACGAACTACTCCTAAGTAACAGCTACACACTGGCTGACGCGGAACCGGACGTTCTGCTGGGCTGGTCGTCGTCCGCCAGCGACAAGGGGGTGGCGGAAAAGCTTGCACAGCTTGCCGAGGCACGCAGGAAGCAGGTCGATGCGCACAGGGAATTGGAAAAATCCAGTGAAGATATCCAACGCCTTGCTGGAGAGCAGGAGCGCATTCGAGAAAACATCGGTGCCGTCCCTGAAAATAGCGACTTGAAAACCAAGTATCTGAAAATTCTTGAAGAGAGCGAAACGAGTATCGCTCGGGCTGTTGAAAAGCGCGAAGCCGCCCAGAAAGTCACGGATCTTATTGATGAACAGGTGCGTGAGACGATCCGCCAATTTTGATTGGCCTTGAAGCTCGAGGGGCGGCTTGGCGCCCCCCAACACCCATTCGCGGTGCATACCGCGCGGTCCACAGCGTTCCCTGATGGAGGCGAACCACATCATGCGGGCATGGGTTGAAGCTATTGGGCGTGTGGATTTGGTCGAATAACCAATAGGTTCATTTCAGGGTCGACAAACCTGAAGTGCGCTACATATCAGCAGCGCTACTTTTCCATAACCAATTGATTTGTTTGGAGTTCGAATGGTGGGCGTGACAGGGATTGAACCTGTGACCCCTACGATGTCAACGTAGTGCTCTCCCACTGAGCTACACGCCCATTCGATGTGGCGCATACACCATATCGCGTTGCGCCCGTCAATGCCCTTTTATGAAGTTTTTTCGTCTTTTTGTTGATGACAAAACAAAGGGCCGCAAATCCACCGGATCGCCTCAGGCGGCGATCAGCATTTTTTCGATTTCATTCACCAGATCGCGCAGGTGGAACGGCTTGGAGAGCACCTTTGCGTCGCGCGGTGCGTCCGAATCGGGATTGAGCGCGACAGCGGCAAAGCCTGTAATGAACATGATCTTCAGGTCGGGGTCGATTTCTGTCGCGCGGCGCGCCAGTTCGATACCGTCCATTTCCGGCATGACGATGTCGGTCAGCAGAAGCGAGAAGGGCTCTTCCTGCAATCTTTCATAGGCGCTCGCACCATTGTCGAAGTGCGTCACGTGATAACCGGCTTTTTCCAGCGCCTTGACGAGGAAGCGGCGCATATCATTGTCATCTTCAGCTAGAAGGATTCTCTTCATTGTTCCGTCCGAATTCTGTGTCGTGTTCATCGCTCAAAAGCTGACCCTTAACGACTCAATATCCACCGTAGAAAACGCTTCTTTGGTAAATATGGAATGAATGCTCGCACGAATGTTAATTGTTATGGCGCGTATTTGGCAACAAGCTGTTCAGTGTGACAGGATTGTCGCATATGGACACCGGGAAGGGTTCGAAAGATTCGTCTTCCGGCCATTTGCGCGCATGGGCTGTCTGACGTAATTTGTTACGTTATTAACGTGGATCGTTGGCGAATGGCCTGACTATTGCGGTCGAGAACGGGTGAAGAATGAGTTTGGAGCGCGATTTTAGTCTGATACCGCCCTTCGAGATATGCGCTCCGGCGGAACAGCGCATTCCGTTCGTCTTTAATTCCCCGCATAGCGGGCGCTATTACCCGCATTCCTTCATCGAAGCGTCGCGTCTGGATGCCTTGAGCATTCGCCATTCGGAAGACTGTTACGTCGATGACTTGTTTGCTTCGGCGGTGCGGCTCGGGGCGCCCCTGCTCAAGGCGCATTTCCCGCGGGCTTTTCTGGATGTGAATCGTGAAGCCTATGAGCTCGATCCGCGCATGTTCGCCGAGCCGTTGCCGCCTTTCGTGAACAGCCAGTCGGCGCGCGTCGCTGGCGGGCTTGGCACGGTGCCCCGTCTGGTCGGCGAGGGCCAGTTGATTTATCCGGGCCGAATTTCCCTCGCGGAAGCATTTTACCGCATTGAAGATCTCTACAAGCCTTATCACCAGACGCTTGATGCTTTGCTTCAATCCACGCGCCAGCGTTTTGGTTATGCGGTGCTGATAGACTGCCACTCCATGCCGGGCGGCGCACGTCCCGGTGAAGTCGGGTCACGACCGGATTTTATCGTCGGCGACCGTTTCGGCCGTTCGTGCAGCGAAAGGCTGACGCAGGCTGCCATCGATCTCCTCCAGGACCTGGGTTACACGGTTGCGCACAACAAGCCCTATGCGGGTGGCTTCATCACCGAGCATTATGGACGGCCAGCTACCGCTTGCCATGCTCTCCAGATCGAGATCAACCGAAGCCTCTATGTGAATGAACAGAGCCTGCACAAGCTTGCCGGTTTTGAAACGCTCTGCACCGATCTCTATGGATTTCTGAGCGACCTGACATCCCTGCCGGATGATCTCTTTGTCGCGCCTCCTCTGGCGGCGGAATAAGCCGTTCCTTTAAGCTCCTCTCGCAGATAAAAAGAACCGCGCCCGAACGATACGAGCGCGGCCAAAGACTAGGGAGGAAATGCCCCGAAAGGCATAGACAGGAAAACCTGTCAGGAATTTAAATTACGTCTGAACGGCGCTAACGTCAAGAAAACAAGCATATTTTTTGAGCTGATTTTATCATGCTCATTATATAGGCAAAATTAGCATGGTTTGCACAAGCGCGCGCCATGCATTGGAAACAGGAGTTCGGGGTTGCTGATCGACAAGGCATTTTTTTCCGAAGTGGCTGCTGCTGCGGCTGCTGAAACGCTTCCGCGTTTTCGCCAACTGACGGAAATAGACAACAAATATAGCGTTGGCTTCGATCCGGTGACCGAAGCAGATCGCGCAGCGGAGCGCGCGATTCGGGCGGTGATTGGCGAGGCTTTTCCAGACCATGGCATTCTGGGGGAAGAATACGGACCGGAGAATACCGACCGCAGCCATGTCTGGGTTATCGATCCCATCGATGGAACCCGCGCCTTCATTTCTGGCCTGCCGGTGTGGGGCACGCTTCTGGGCCTCACCGTCGACGGCGATGCCAAGGCGGGAATGATGTCGCAGCCGTTTACCGGCGAACTTTTCTACAGCGACGGCAATGGCGCCTATCTCGCCCGCCACAGCGGTGAAGATGTGCCGCGCCGTTTGTCGGTGCGCAAGAACGCCGCCCTGGCCGATGCGACGATGTTCACGACGACACCTGCTCTCTTCAAGGGAGACAACCGCAGAGGTTTCGACCGGCTGGAAAATGCTGTCCGTCTGTCGCGTTACGGGGTCGATTGTTATGCCTTCGCCATGCTGGCAAGCGGCTTTGCCGATATTGTGGTCGAGGCCGGTTTGCAGCCCTATGACATCGTTGCCCTCATCCCGCTGATTGAACAGGCGGGCGGTGTGGTGACGCAACGCGATGGTGGCCCGGCGGAAAAGGGCGGTGACATTGTCGCCGCCGCTTCTCCCGAACTGCACAGGGCAGCGCTCGATCTGCTCAACAGCTAGCTAAATACCGGAGGCCACGGGTTCAATGGTCTCCGGCATGGTCTCGACTTCCGACGATCCGGGAATGAACGCATCGAAGGCAGCCCACAGCTGCTCCCGATAAAAATCGGCTTCCTGCAGCATTTCATGACGTGCGCCGGCAATCGTCGTCAGTGAGACATTGCGCGTTCGCGCCACAAAACGTTCGATCACCGGCGTGGAAACCACACGATCCGCGCCGGCGGCGACGATAAGAACCGGCACCGTTGGTCCTTCGTAGAAATCGGGCTGGTTGATCCGCCGCGATGTTTCGAGCGCGCTCCAGAGCCAGCGGGCTGTCGGACCGCCAAGCGCAAGGTCGGGGTGAAGACGTGGAATTTCCATATTCCGCATGAAGCGCTCCGGGTCGCTGGTCAGCGGATTGCCTGCAAAGGGGCGGGAAGCAAGCCTGCGTCCGCCGGAGGCATAAACCCGCCCGAGGCCGAGCCATCGAAAGGCGGAGGCGATGCGGCGCACGTTGTCGTCGCTGAGTTTTTGGCCATCGAGCCCCATGAAGGGTGCACAGAGCACCATGCGGCTGACACGGGATGTCAGCCTGCCCATTGAAGCGAGCGCCACGAGCGCGCCTGCGGAGTGACCGAGGACGTAGAAGGGCGGCGGACAGTCAGGCAAAGCGATCTGGCTCAGGATCAGATCGAGATCGTCGGAATAGTCGTCGAAACTGCGGACATAGCCACGCTGGCGATCCTTCAGCAGTCGGGTCGAGCCGCCTTGTCCGCGCCAGTCGAAAGTCAGGACCGTGAAACCGCGAGCACTCAGGTCGGCCATGGTTTCAAAGTATTTTTCAATGAACTCGTTGCGCCCTTGCAGCAGGAGCACCGTTCCCCGCATCGGCCTTGTCTCGACTTTCAAGATGGCATAGCGCAGCGTCTTGCCCCCATGTGCTTCAAGCAGTCCGGCTCTTATCCCATGCGGGACGGGATTCGCATCGGTTTCGAAAAGCAGTTCCGACATCCGATTGCGGGCCTTTCTGTTCGGTTGGGATATGCGCTGCCAGCATAATGGAGCAATTGATGACAAAAAGTAACCGGAAGTTCGAGAGCGAACTTCCGGTTCAAAGAACAGCCAGTGCAAGGGACGTTACGCCAGCTGATCTGTTCAGAAACATAGAGAGAGATCAGTAACCGCCCGGACGACGTTCGCCGACGATGCGGCCTGAATAGGCGTCGACCATAACGATGACACGACGGCCATTTGGCCGCGTGGCGCGGACGAAATAAGTGTCGCGGTTAAGGCGCATATCGCCGACATCATAGCCGCGGCGTTCCAGCGAGCGCGCGATACGGCGCGGGCTCATGATGTCGCGGCGACCGTAGTCATCGCCCCAGCCCGGGCGGCGGTCCGGGCCACCATCCCAACCGGGACGGGGACCCGGATAAGGACGCGGCGGACGATAGCCGTCATCATCGTAATACTGAACCTGAACGCGCAGGCCGCTATCGGCTGCGAGGGTGGGCGTCGCAAAACCGGTCGCGAAGGTGGCAAGTGCGGCAAAAGCAAGAACAGCTTTTTTCATAACCGTGATCCTTTGATGAACCCGCTTTGCAGCAGGCATGGTGGGACATTAGCCCCAAGCGGCTGAACGCTCGCCAAAGATGATGTTCATTTTGGGTTCATTGTGCGGCGAATCCTCAAGAATGTAGCCCCCTATCGATCAGGAGTTATTACGCAGCGTGACAGCCCGTGTTTCGTGAATCTTCGCGCGCTACTGGTCTTGAAATGAAAAAGAACCGTTCCCAAATGAGTTTTGCGGTCGCCTGGAAGGGGCCGCCGGCAACAAGGAATTCGCCATAAGGGAATTTCGCCGCCCTGCATGATCCCGGACGCGTCTGGCGCTGTTCGGAAGAGATCATGCTGAACAAGCATCTTGTCGCTCTAAAGGAGGGCTAATACATGCGTCACGTAGATTTTTCCCCGCTTTATCGTTCCACGGTCGGTTTCGATCGTCTTTTCACCATGCTTGATACGCTCGCTTCGCCGGAAGGTAACCAGTCCTACCCGCCGTATAATATCGAGCGCACGGGTGAAAACACCTATCGCATCACCATGGCGGTTGCGGGCTTTTCCGAAAGCGAACTCGAAATCGAAGCACATCGCAACCAGTTGACCGTGAAGGGTCAGAAGGCCGATGAGAATGCTTCCGATATCGGTGAAGTTCTCTATCGCGGTATCGCTTCACGTGCTTTCGAGCGCCGTTTCCAGCTTGCCGACTTCGTGGAAGTCGCCGGTGCGAGCCTCAAGAATGGCCTCCTGCACATCGATCTCAAGCGCGAAATCCCGGAGCAGATGAAGCCGCGCAAGATCGAAGTCACCAAGGCTGGCTCGGAAAGCGCCCAGCAGATCGAGGCGAAAACCGCGCATTAAAGCATTTCCAGCTGAGTACAAAAAAAGGCGGCGCTCAAAGCGCCGCCTTCTTTGTTTTCATGCTTATTGGAAAGCGTCAGGCAATCAACTCGGCGAAGCGGTCCACGTCTTCTTCCGTATGGGCGAAGCTCGTGACGAAACGGGCGAAAATCTCGCCGTCGCTGATGCGGTTCACTTCCGAATGCGGCGGGTTCCAGTCGTAGAAAATCGCTTCGGCATTGCGCAGGCGGTCATAGACCGACTGTTTCATGATGGCGAACACCTCGTTGGCTTCCGGTTTCCAGGCAAGGCGCATCTGGCTCGACGCATTGATATGGCCGGCAAGGCGCGTTGCGAGCGCGTTTGAATGACGCGCCAGTTCCAGCCAGAGATTGTCTTGCAGATAAGCATCGAACTGGGCGGCCACGAAACGGGTCTTGGAAAAAAGCTGCGCCGCGCGCTTGCGGATGAACGGCAGGTCCCTGGCGCGTGCAGGGTCCATGAAGACCAGAGCTTCGGCGCACCAGCAACCGTTTTTCGTGCCGCCGAAGGAAACAATGTCCACACCCTGTTTCCAGGTCATTTCGGCAGGCGTCATGTCCAGGGAAACGAGTGCATTGGCAAAGCGGGCACCGTCCATATGCAGTGGCAGGCCTGCATCTCGGCAGATATTGGAGATGGCGGCGATATGCTCGGGCTGGTAGAGTGTGCCGACTTCGGTCGCCTGCGTGATGCTGACGGCCATGGGCTGCCCGGCGTGAACGAAGGCCGGATTGAACCGCTTCAGTTCGCGCTTGAGAAGCTCGGGGTCGATGCGGCCATGTGCGCCGTCAATCGGATGCAGACGGGCCCCGCCGGTGAAATATTCCGGCGCGCCGCATTCATCCTCGATCACATGTGCCTCGCGGTGTACCAGCGAAACGCCGCCGGGCCGGTTGACGCTGGCAAGCGCCAGCGAGTTGGCGGCGGTGCCGGTTCCGACAAAGAATACGGCAACTTCACGCTCGAACAGTTCGTTGAACCGTTGCTCGACGCGCTTGTCGATTTCACTTGCGCCATAGGCTGCCGCAAAACCCGCAGCATGCAATGAAAGGCTCTCGGCGATTTTCGGATGGGCACCTGCCCAGTTGTCTGACGCAAAATGCACGTGTTCCTCCGGATGCGTTCAATCAGGCTGTCGCCAGCCCTCGTGTTTATGGCTGTCTACAGCATCGTTTGGAGAATCGGAATCACTTTTCGGAAAGCACGACGCGCCGATTTCATTGGGTTCCTGCGCTCGAGCGTATCCGTGGGCGCGCAACGTTCCGCGACAACGATTGGGTCTGCTTGTGATAAAAATGCCGTCACTCTGCCTATTTTTTAGGCATCAAAGAAGAAAACTGCGTGGGGCCAAACTGACGCAAAAGGCGCCAAACGCAATTTAAAGCCCACAAAATCACCGCTTTTGATATTTTATTACGGAAGTTGCCGAGAAAAATTGCGTTTCCATCTTGTGAGGCAATTTGAATTCTGTCATACGTAATTAGGACAGCAATGCTGTCCAATTAGAAGCTGATGCGAACGGAAGCGACGCAACGCTCTCCGAAAGTTTCAGAAAGAGGCGCCGGAACCGGCAGGCAGATCGCTTGGCGGTAACAGGCGCCCCGACCGCGACAGGAGGAATTCGAGTGCGCCGTTCCGGCGGGCTGGGTGTCGTCTGTCCAAGCCTGATGAGAATAAGGCGCTAAACATCGTTCCTCGCATCGGCTTTGCCGCTCGTCCGGAACCTCGTCCAACGCCTTGTCGATAAGGCTTCCTTTATATGCAAAGCAACGGCGGGATGGTTGTCACACCATCTCGGTATATACTGATCGCGCACCTCATGATGAGGGCCAAACGGAGGGAATGACGATGACGCATTTGACGCCATCTGTATCGACTGTGGTTTCTCACAACGTACAGAACGGAACGGTCAAAGCTGCGACGACCGCTTCCAACCGAACGACGCGAAAAACGAAAGCGGCGGGTTTGCCCGCAGCGCAAGGACTTTATGATCCGCGCAATGAACATGATGCGTGCGGCGTTGGTTTCATTGCGCATATGAAGGGCAAGAAGTCGCATCAGGTCGTGGAAAGCGGCCTCCAGATGCTGGAAAACCTCACCCATCGCGGTGCGGTCGGTGCCGATCCGCTGATGGGCGATGGCGCTGGCATTCTGGTGCAGATTCCAGATCGCTTCTTCCGCGAGGAAATGGCGCGTCAGGGCATCGATCTGCCGCAGCCGGGTCACTACGGCGTCGGCTATCTGTTCATGCCGCGCGATGCGCAACTGCGCGCCCATATTGAAGAGATCGTCAAGGAAGTGATCGCTGCCGAAGGCCAGACCTTCATCGGCTTCCGCGAGGTTCCTGTCGACAACTCATCGCTGTCCAAGGCGCCTGACATCGCCGCAACCGAACCGTTTCACGTTCAGGTCTTCATCGGACGCAATCCGATGCTGGAGACGGATGACGATTTCGAGCGCCGCCTGTTCGTTCTGCGCAAGGTCATTTCCAACCGCATCTATCAGGAAAACGACGGCGACGATAAGGGCTTCTATGTCGTGTCCATGTCGGCCCGCACGGTCGTCTACAAGGGCATGTTCCTCGCTTATCAGGTCGGAGCCTATTATCAGGATCTGAAGGACCCGCGTTTTGAAAGCGCGGTGGCGCTGGTGCACCAGCGTTTCTCCACCAACACTTTTCCATCCTGGCGTCTGGCGCATCCATACCGCATGGTTGCGCATAATGGCGAGATCAACACGCTGCGCGGCAACGTCAACTGGATGGCGGCGCGTCAGGCCTCTGTCGACTCGGAATTGTTCGGCAACGACATTTCCAAGCTGTGGCCGATTTCCTATGAAGGCCAGTCGGACACGGCCTGCTTCGACAATGCGCTCGAGTTCCTGCATCAGGGCGGCTACAGCCTTGCCCATGCGATGATGATGCTGATCCCGGAAGCATGGTCCGGCAACAAGCTGATGTCGGATGAGCGCCGCGCATTCTACGAATATCACGCAGCACTGATGGAACCGTGGGACGGCCCCGCCGCCGTTGCCTTCACCGATGGTCGCCAGATCGGCGCGACGCTCGACCGCAATGGCCTGCGTCCCGCACGCTATATCGTCACCGACGACGATTTCGTCATTCTGGCTTCGGAGGCAGGCGTGCTGCCGGTGGAGGAAAAGAAGGTCGTCAAGAAGTGGCGTCTCCAGCCGGGCCGCATGCTGCTCATCGATATGGAAGAAGGCCGCATCGTTTCGGATGAGGAAATCAAGTCGCAGATCGCGCAGAAGCACCCTTACAAGCAGTGGCTCGCCAATACGCAGCTCATTCTGGAAGAGCTGAACCCGGTCGAGCCGCGTGCGCTCCGCAAGGACGTAAGCCTTCTCGACCGCCAGCAGAGCTTCGGCTACACACAGGAAGACACGCGGATACTGATGGCTCCCATGGCCACGACCGGTCAGGAAGCCATCGGTTCGATGGGCACGGACACGCCTATCTCGGCCATGTCCGACAAGTCGAAGCTGCTCTACACCTATTTCAAGCAGAACTTCGCGCAGGTCACCAACCCGCCGATCGATCCGATCCGCGAAGAACTGGTGATGAGCCTTGTCTCCTTCATCGGCCCGCGCCCGAACATCTTCGACCTTGTCGGCACGTCGCGCCGCAAGCGTCTGGAAGTGCGTCAGCCGATCCTGACCAATGGCGATCTGGAAAAGATCCGCTCCATCGGTCATACGGAAGATCGCTTCGACACCAAGACGCTCGACATTACCTATAATGTTGGCGAAGGTGCTGCCGGTATGCATGGTGCGATTGAGCGCCTTTGCGACCGTGCGGAAGCTGCCGTGCATGGCGGTTACAACATTGTCATCCTGTCGGATCGTCAGGTGGGCCCGGATCGCATTCCGATCCCAGCTCTGCTGGCAACGGCTGCTGTGCACCATCACCTGATCCGCAAGGGCCTGCGTACGTCGGTTGGTCTGGTTGTTGAATCAGGTGAGCCGCGCGAAGTGCATCATTTCGCGTGCCTTGCAGGTTACGGTGCGGAAGCGATCAACCCATATCTCGCCTTCGACACGTTGCTCGACATGCATCGCCGCCGCGAATTTCCGCCGGAAGTCGATGAACATGAAGTGGTCAAGCGCTACATCAAGTCCATCGGCAAGGGCATTCTCAAGGTCATGTCCAAGATGGGCATCTCGACCTACCAGTCTTATTGCGGCGCCCAGATTTTCGATGCGGTCGGTTTGCAGACACGCTTTGTCGATCAGTTCTTCTTCGGCACGGCAACGAGCATCGAAGGCGTTGGTCTGGAAGAAATCGCGGAAGAAACCGTTCGTCGTCATACCGACGCGTTCGGCAACGACCCGGTTCTGCTGACCGCGCTGGAAGTGGGCGGTGAATATGCATACCGCATGCGCGGCGAGGCGCATTTGTGGTCGCCGGATGCGGTGGCAAGGTTGCAGCATGCGGTGCGTACCTCCAACCCGGAGACCTTCACCGAGTATACCTCCATGCTTGACTCCAAGTCGGCGCAGGCGAAGACCATTCGCGGCCTGTTCAATATCCGCTTCGCCGAAGAACGCGGTCTGAAGCCGGTTTCCATCGATGAGGTTGAACCGGCGGCGGAAATCGTCAAGCGCTTCTCCACCGGCGCGATGTCGTTCGGCTCGATTTCGCGTGAAGCGCATACCACGCTGGCCCGCGCCATGAATGTCATTGGCGGCAAGTCGAACACGGGTGAGGGCGGTGAGGAGCCGGATCGTTTCTATCCGCTGCCCGACGGCACGCCGAACCCGGAACGCTCTGCAATCAAGCAGGTGGCATCGGGCCGTTTCGGTGTGACCACGGAATATCTGGTCAATTCCGACCTGATCCAGATCAAGGTCGCACAGGGCGCAAAGCCCGGTGAGGGCGGTCAGTTGCCGGGTCACAAGGTTGATGCGACCATTGCCAAGACCCGACATTCGACGCCGGGCGTCGGTCTCATTTCGCCGCCACCGCACCACGACATCTACTCCATCGAAGATCTGGCGCAGCTGATCTACGACCTGAAGAACGTCAATCCGGCTGCTGATATTTCGGTCAAGCTGGTGTCGGAAGTAGGCGTCGGAACTGTTGCCGCGGGCGTCGCCAAGGCGCGCGCCGACCATATCACCGTGTCGGGATATGATGGCGGCACGGGTGCCTCGCCGCTGACCTCGCTCAAACATGCTGGTTCGCCTTGGGAAATCGGCCTTGCCGAAACCCACCAGACGCTGGTGCTGAACGGGCTTCGCTCCCGCGTGGCATTGCAGGTGGATGGCGGCTTGCGTACCGGGCGCGATGTCATCATCGGCGCGCTGCTCGGTGCCGACGAGTTCGGTTTCTCGACCGCACCGCTGATTGCGGCTGGCTGCATCATGATGCGCAAGTGCCATCTGAACACCTGTCCGGTGGGCGTGGCCACGCAGGATCCGGTTCTGCGCAAGCGCTTCAAGGGTACGCCGGAACATGTCATCAACTTCTTCTTCTATCTGGCGGAAGAGGTGCGGGCGCTTTTGGCCGAAATGGGCTTCACCAGGCTGGAACAGATTATCGGCGAAACGGAGCTGCTCGAAAAGCAGGCCATGATCGATCATTGGAAAGCCAAGGGTCTGGATTTCAGCCGCATCTTTTATAAGCCCGAGGCGGAGAAGCACGAAATCCACTGGACCGAACGCCAGCATCACCCGATCGAGGATGTTCTTGACCGCAAGCTGATTGCCGAGGCCATGTCAGCGCTGGAAGACCGCCAGCCGGTGAAGATCGACGTGGAGATCAAAAATGTCGACCGTTCTGCCGGTGCGATGCTTTCCGGCGAAGTTGCCAAGCGCTTCCGCCACAAGGGTCTGCCGGAAGACACCATCGCCGTTACGCTTCGCGGTACGGCTGGCCAGTCCTTCGGCGCGTTTCTGGCGCGTGGCATCTCGTTCGAGCTGATCGGCGACGGCAATGATTATGTCGGCAAGGGTCTTTCGGGCGGTCGCATCGTCATCCGTCCGCCGGAAGACACGCGTATCGTTGCCGAAGATTCCATCATCGTCGGCAATACGGTGCTCTATGGTGCGCTTGAAGGTGAGTGCTATTTCCGCGGCGTGGCGGGCGAGCGTTTTGCCGTGCGCAACTCTGGCGCGGTGACGGTTGTCGAAGGCGTAGGCGACCATGGCTGCGAGTATATGACCGGCGGCGTTGTCGTGGTCATCGGGCAGACGGGCCGCAACTTCGCGGCGGGCATGTCAGGCGGTGTCGCCTATGTGCTCGACGAGGAAGGCGATTTCGCCCAGCGTTGCAACATGGCGATGGTTGAGCTCGAGCCTGTGCCGGAAGAGGACGACATCCTCGAAAAGCTGCATCACCATGGCGGCGACCTCATGCATAAGGGCCGTGTGGACGTTTCCGCCAACATGACCCATCATGACGAGGAACGTCTCGTGCAGCTGATCGCCAATCACCTGCATTACACCGGTTCGACGCGGGCGAAGGACATTCTCGACAATTGGGAGAGCTATCGCCCAAAATTCGTGAAGGTCATGCCGGTCGAATACCGCCGCGCTCTGGAAGAGATGGAGCGTATGCGGATCGGTGTCGCGGCTGAGTAAGTGCTATCGTTAAAACGCAGTGCTTGTGCGCCTGGAATGGCGCACGGCACGGCGAGCCTCGCACAGCGAGAGGAGAATAATATGGGTAAGGTAACTGGTTTTCTTGAAATCGACCGGCAGGTGGCAAAGTACCAGCCAGCGTCGGATCGTATCCGTCACTTCCGCGAGTTCACCATTCCAATGACGGATGGTGAAGTGCAGAAGCAGGCGGCACGCTGCATGGATTGCGGCATTCCGTTCTGCCATGGGCCGACGGGCTGCCCGGTGCACAACCAGATTCCGGACTGGAACGATCTTGTCTATAACAACAACTGGGATCAGGCGATCCGCAACCTGCATTTGACCAATAATTTCCCGGAATTCACGGGTCGCGTCTGTCCTGCGCCCTGCGAGGAAGCCTGCACCCTGAACCTTGAAGATACGCCGGTTGCGATTAAGACTGTCGAACAGGCGCTGGGCGACAAGGCATATGAGTTGGGCTATATCGTACCGCAGCCCGCCGCCAACAAGACCGGCAAGTCGGTCGCCATCATCGGTTCCGGCCCGGCTGGTCTCGCGGCCGCGCAGCAACTGGCCCGCGCCGGTCACATGGTCGATGTCTATGAGCGCGAAAGCCGTCCCGGTGGCCTGCTGCGCTACGGCATTCCCGATTTCAAGATGGAAAAGCACCTGATCGACCGCCGCATCGCACAGATGGAAGGCGAGGGCGTCCGCTTCCTGTGCGGCGTCAATATCGGCGTGGACAAGCCGCTGCGCGGCCTCCTCGATACCTATGATGCCGTGCTTTATTCGGGCGGTTCGGAAACGCCGCGTCCGGCGGGCATTCCGGGGGCTGATCTGGAAGGCGTGCATGATGCCATGCCTTATCTGGTGCAGCAGAACCGCCGGGTGGGCCGCGAAAATATCGAATCCGTCGCCTGGGCTTCGGCTCCTATTCTGGCTGGCGGCAAGCACGTCGTGGTGGTCGGCGGCGGCGATACGGCTTCGGATTGCGTGGGCACCGCGTTTCGTCAGGGCGCGGTCAACGTCACCCAGCTCGACATTCGCCCGCAGCCCCCGGAAAAGGAAGACAAGCTCAGCGTCTGGCCCTATTGGGCGACCAAGATGCGCACTTCCTCCAGCCAGGCGGAAGGTGCATCGCGTGAGTTTCAGGTGGCGACATTGGAATTCATCGGCGAAGACGGCCGTCTGACCCATGTGAAGTGCTGTCAGGTCGATGAAAAGCGCAAACCCATTGCTGGCTCTGAGTTCTTCATCAAGGCCGACCTCGCCTTCATCGCGATCGGCTTTGCCGGCCCGGCAGAAAACAGCGTGGTCAAGGAACTGGGCGACAAGCTTGAAATTGCCACCGACCGCCGTGGTTCAAAGTCGGTCAAGGCCAATGAACGCGATTACCGCACCAATGTCGACAAGCTCTATGCGGCGGGCGATGTGCGCCGTGGCCAGTCGCTCGTCGTCTGGGCCATCCGCGAAGGCCGTCAGGCAGCACACGCCATCGATGCCGATCTGATGGGGAGTTCGGTCTTACCACGTTGATAAGACAATATGGAATTGAAAAAGCCCGCCGATTGGCGGGCTTTTTGCTTTTAACTTTGGCTGCGTCGTGACTTCATCACCAGATAAGCGACGGCGAGAAGCACGAACCACACCGGGGTGATTTTCAGTGCTGCCGCAGTATCCGGCTTTTGTGCTAATGCCCAGAGAATGAAGGCGAAGAAGGCGAAAACCATCACCACGGCTGCGCGTCCACCGGGCATCTTGAAGGTGGATTTTTCATGCAGGTCTGGGCGCTTGCGGCGATATTGAAGATAAGACGCCAGAATGACCGACCAGATGAAGATGAAGAGCAACGCCGAAATCGTCGTGACGATGGTGAAGGCTTCAATGATGCTCTGGCCAGCATAAAGCAGCACCACGCCTGCGAGCAGGAAAATGCACGAGAAGAACAGCGCGTTGACCGGTACTTTTCGCTTGTTCAGCTTGCCGAACGCCTTTGGCGCGAGTTTGGACGTGGCGAGACCGTAGATCATGCGCGACGTCGAATAAATGCCCGAGTTCGCGCTCGACGTTGCGGAAGTCAGCACGACGAAATTCACGACATGGGCGGCGATGCCGAGACCAGCGAGCGAGAACATGGCGACGAACGGGCTTGAACTCGGGTCGACCTGATCCCAGGGAATGACAGTGATGATGACGAAGAGCGCGCCAAGATAGAACAGCACCACGCGGATCGGAATGGAATTGATCGCCTTGGGCAGATTGCGCACGGGGTCCTTGGTTTCCGCAGCGGCGGTGCCAACCAGTTCGATGCCGACGAAAGCAAAGACCGCGATCTGGAAACCGGCGACAAAGCCAAGGAAACCATTGGGGAAGAACCCGCCATGGTTCCAAAGATGCGCGACCGATGCCTGGCTGCCGTTCGGCAGGGTGAAGCCGGTCGAGAGCATGTAGACGCCGGCAATAATCAGGCCGACAATGGCAACGATCTTGATGAGAGCGAACCAGAATTCGATTTCACCGAAATTGCGCACCGTTGGCAGATTGAGCGCCAGAAGTGTAAAAATCAGGCCGAGGGCCGGTATCCAGAGCGCCAGTTCCGGGAACCAGAACGAGACATAGCCCGAAACGGCGACAACGTCGGCCACGCCGGTCACGATCCAGCAAAGCCAATAGGTCCAGCCGGTGAAGAACTGCGCCCAGGGCCCCAGATAATCGCCAGCGAAATCCGCGAAGGAGCGATATTCGAGATTGGACAGCAGGATTTCGCCCAGTGCGCGCATGACGAAAAACAGCATGAAGCCGATCACCGCGTAGACGAGCAGGATAGAAGGGCCCGCCAGCGAAATGGTCTTGCCTGAGCCCATGAAAAGGCCGGTGCCGATGGCCCCGCCAATGGCAATCAGCTGAAGGTGCCTGTTGGACAGATTGCGTGCAAGATGGGGTTCCTCCTCCCGATGTGGATCGACAGAAGGCTTTGATGCAATATTCATTCAAACGCCTCTTGTTTTCTGACGGACGCCAAGAACAATTCCCCGCTCACGCGAGTGATTGCGCCCTCCCTTGAGCCTTTTCAGGCCGACGGTGCCTCCTGATAGACGATGCAGACGCTTCTGGAAACAGCGCGGAATGTAGCAATTAGAATCATATTGGGTAGAGGAAGCCGCTGGCTGTCAGTTGGGGGATAGTTCAATCATACTGGTATGGGTGCAGAAATTAGGGATTTGCGCTCTTCTGCGGCCAGGAAAAATCATCTGCCCGACCGGGGGACGGCTTGCCGTCATTTCGGGGGAGGCGTGCGGCTTGCGGGCGCGCTGCGAGGTTGCCCCCCATCAGGACGCCGCTTTCATCCTTGTCGATATCGCGAATGCTGACCGGGGCTACGCGATCAACCGGTTTAGACGGATCGTGGGCGCCTGCCGCGGGCAGGGGCTGATCCTCTTCCTTCGCCCCGCCGAGATAGGCGCGAAGCGGTTTTTCGGCATAGAAAGCAAGCTTGCGCTTGCCTGCCGAAGTGATGTTGATGCCGTCATTGCCGCGCAGGCGCGCGGTCTGGCCGTTGATATCGAAGCCGGTCTGGGTAAAATTGCCTTCTTCATCGACAAAACCATCCCAGACATCGGCGAATTTGCCTCCCGCCTTCTCGGTGGCGGTGCGGTGGATTTCGTTGAGCGCCAGCATGTCCTGCGACATGCCCTTCGGGCGGAAAGGCGGCTGGCCGATCCAGGCGAACGGGACGTGCCGGTCACCGATCGCCTTGATGAAAGCCGCGACGCGCTTCTGGTATTCTTCGTTCCATTCGGGTGACCGGGGCGGCAGGCTCACGCCCTTCTCTGTCATTGCCTGCCTGTCATTGGAGCCGATCATCACGACAAGGGCAGCAGGCTTCTCCTCATCCAGTATCTTGCCGATGTTGTCTGGCCAGTCGAAATGGTCATTGCGGACAAAGCCGGAAGAGCCGTTTATGCGCGATACGACCTTGAGATCGGGGTCCGAAGCGAAGGCAAGGTCGAGCCCTTCCGCAAGACCATTGCCAATGAAATCTCCGACAACCAGAATCTTCCTGGCATCCGGCTTCTTGTCCACGAATTCGACAGCGGGGCTCGCCACTGGCGGCGGTGTCGGGCGTGATGCGGGCGATGCCGCCTTTGGTCGTTTCGGTTTAGGCCGTGCACGCTGCGGAGCAGGCTGCTGATATTGCCGCTGCGGTTGCGCTTGCCGGGGGCCGAACAACAGATCGAAAAGCGTGCGCGGGCGCTCCTGGGCAGAGGCGGTGGCGACGGCTGAAAACAGCAGCGCTGCCAGCGCGAGCACCATGCCAGCAGCTTTCATCAGCTTTCGCAACTTTCGACTTTCGTGCATTCGTCTCGCCTTCATGCCTGTATATTAGCTCGACGATGTTGAAAAACAAAATGGGCGCACTTCTGTTGAAGCGCGCCCATTTGATCAGTTTGCCAGTTTAACGGCGGCGCAGGACCGACAGAACTTCCTTGCTCGGATGGCCGTCCGGCTGAAGTCCATTCCGCTGCTGGAAGGCTTCGATGGCGGCCCGGGAGGTGGAGCCGATCTTGCCGTCGATATTGCCGTCATAATAACCGAGCGCCTTCAGATGGGTCTGCAATTCCAGCCGCTCATTCATGGAGATGGGCGTGAACGGGCGGTTCCAGTCCTGCCGAAGCCCCTGATAGCCGCCGATACGGTCCGCGAGCAGGCCCACGGCCAGCGCATACTTGTCGGCGTTGTTATAGCGCTTCAACACGAAGAAGTTCTTCGTCATCAGGAAAGCTGGCCCCTGACGGCCATCGGGAACTTTCAATGTCGCCTTTTCATTGGGATCGGGGAACGGGCGTCCATTGGCCCGGACAATACCAATCTGCTGCCACTCGGCAATCGAGAGCGATCCGTTGGGAAACTTGCGTCCCTGCGGCAGGGCGACTTCGTAGCCCCAGGTGCGGCCGGGCTGCCAGCCATTGCGATGCAGCAGGTTCGCAGCCGTACCAAGCGCATCGGGAACCGAGTTCCAGATGTCACGCTTGCCGTTTCCGTCCACGTCTACGGCATAAGCCTGGTAGCTGGTCGGGATGAATTGCGTGTGGCCGAGCGCACCGGCCCACGAGCCGGAAAGATGGCCGCGGTCGATATCCCCGGTCTGGAGAATCTTCATTGCGGCAATGAGCTGCGTGCGGCCGTACTTGGCACGGCGCTGGTCCGCATAGGCAAGCGTTGCCAGCGAACGCACTGCATCCCGCATGACGTCGTCGCGCTTGAGGATTTCGCCGTAATTGCTTTCCATCGACCAGATCGCAAGCAGGATATTGCGGTCAACCGAAAAACGCTGCTCGATGCGCTGGAGCCACGGACCCCATTTGCGGGCCATGCTCTGGCCGACGGAGACCGACTGCTCGTTCACGCGATTGTCGATGTAGTTCCAGACAGGCTCGGTAAATTCAGGCTGATAGCGCGCCTTCTGCAGCACCACCGGGTCCGGCGCATCCACACCGCGAAATGCGCGGTCGAACGTGGAAGGCGAAACACCTGCCTTTATGGCGACAGGACGGAAGCTCGCGACCCATTGGCGAAATTGCGCATCAGCCAGTGCAGAACCGGTTGTAAGCGTTGAGGCGAGCGCAGCTATCGCAACCGTTGCAGCTTTCAGCTTCATTGACGGGCTCACCGTGAATGGAAATCGCAGCATTCTGTGTTTCCCTTCTGCAATCAAATTTAGCCGATACCGGCGCGTTTCCCTTCGACCTGGATTCTGCTCGCCCCGGATTGCATTAATCAATTAATACCATCCTGTGTTGAATTTGAGCCAGCGGAAAATTCCTGGTCGAACCGTTGAACGTTCAAATTAGAACCTGTCGGTTAGCAATTGGTTTACCATCGCCGATTCAGGTAAGAATTTGCCCGAAGTTTCGAAAAATTTTTGAATCAAGCAACATTAAGGGCGGGTCATTGAATGTGATGGGATCGGTCCCGCAATTTCGTCGTTCTTTAATGAAAAGGCCTTATTTGAAATTCAGTCGTTTCAATGCTTTGATAGCAAATCTGAAATAGTGAAATCGAGGAGAGGAATGAGTTCGATCCGAAAAATTCGCAAGGCCGTGTTCCCTGTCGCAGGTCTTGGCACCCGTTTCCTGCCCGCCACCAAATCGATCCCGAAAGAAATGCTGACGGTCGTCGACAAGCCCGTCATCCAGTATGTAGTCGATGAGGCGCGCGAAGCTGGTATCGAACATCTGATTTTCGTCACCGGACGCAACAAAGCAGTTATCGAAGACTATTTCGATGCGCAGGTGGAGCTTTATTCCACGCTCGCCGAGCGCGGCAAGACGGCGGAACTGGAGCATCTCCAGGATATCCAGCCGCAGCCGGGGACGACCAGCTTCACGCGCCAGCAGGTGCCGCTCGGCCTTGGCCATGCGGTCTGGTGCGCGCGCGAACTCGTCGGCGACGAGCCGTTTGCATTGCTGTTGCCGGATATGGTCATGCAGTCCAAGAAGGGCTGCCTGAAGGAAATGGTCGAGCTTTACGAAAAGACCGGCGGCAATGTCGTTGCCGTGCAGGAATGCGATCCGGAAGAGGCGCATAAATACGGCATCGTGGGCAAGGGCGAAACCATCGGCAGCGGTTTCGAGATCACGCAGATGGTCGAAAAGCCAGCCAAGGGCACAGCGCCATCCAATCTCTACATCAATGGCCGCTACATCCTGCAGCCGGAAATCTTCGAGCTTCTGAGCAAGCAGGAAAAAGGTGCCGGCAATGAAATCCAGCTGACCGATGCGATGCTGAAGCTTGCTGACGCCCAGAAATTCTTCGGCTTCAATTATCAGGGTCTCACCTTCGACTGCGGCTCCAAGGCCGGCTTCATCGAAGCCAATGTCGCTTTCGCCTTGTGGCGCAACGATATTCGCCCCTCGGTAGAAGGCTCGATCGGCCATCTGCTGAATACAATCAAGCCAGCGTGATTAAATCCGGTCTGGACTCTGGTCGCGCCCCCTGAAAAGGGGGCGTTTTTTGTGATTGGAGCACTATTTCGTGAAATTTGCTTTTCCGGACGACGATAGTAGGTATTTTGCCTAGTATGCATCCCAAAAAGTGTGAAACACCTTTTGGGCGCAATGATAAACGGGCTCCTCCCCACATAAGGAATAAAGCATGCAGGAATTCCAGCAGACGATGGGTGCGGGTGCGCTCATCTCGATAGCGGTTGGCGCTGTCCTCTTATTGCTTTTGCTCATCATCCGGTTTCGCGTTCATGCTTTCGTGGCGCTTGTGATCGTCAGCCTTTTAACGGCGCTCGCGACCGGCATCCCGGCGGGCAACATCCTGACCACCATCACATCGGCCTTCGGATCTACCCTTGGCGGGGTGGCGCTTCTGGTCGGCCTTGGCGCGATGCTGGGCCGTTTGCTTGAAATATCGGGCGGCGCGCAGGCGCTCGCCGATGATCTCATCCGACGGTTCGGCGAAGAACGCGCACCCATGGCGCTTGGCATCGCATCGCTGATTTTCGGCTTTCCGATCTTTTTCGACGCGGGGCTGGTCGTGATGCTCCCAGTGGTCTTCACGGTCGGGCGGCGCCTCAAGGGAAGCCTGCTTCTCTATGGTATCCCGGTTGCCGCAGCCTTTTCGGTGATGCATGTTTTCGTGCCCCCGCATCCGGGTCCGGTAGCGGCATCCGAGCTTCTGGGCGCTGACGTGGGGCTTCTCATTCTCGTCGGGATCGTCGTCGTCATCCCGGTCTGGTTTATCGCCGGGCACCTTTTCGGTGCGTGGATCGGCAAGCGAATCAATCTTCCCATCCCCGACAATTTCGATGCCGGGAGGGACGTGGAAGAGGCGGCGAACCCTCCGAGTTCCAGTCTGGTCGTATTGCTTCTTCTTCTGCCGCTGGTCCTCATTTTCATCAATACGGGTCTCGACTTCGCCCGCGCGCAAGGCTGGGTCAACGCCGATGCAAACTGGTATCAGCTGGCGCGCATGATTGGATCGACGCCGGTTGCTCTCCTGATTTCGGTGCTGGTGGCTTCCTACGTACTGGGACCACGGCGCGGCACGGATGCAGCCAGCGTGGAACGCATTCTCGATTCTGCGCTGGGCCCGGTCTGCTCCATCATCCTGATCACGGGAGCAGGCGGCATGTTCGGCGGCGTCCTGCGTGCTTCCGGCATTGGCGATGCCTTGTCCACCGCGTTCGCGAATACGGGATTGCCCGTCATCGTGGCGGGATTCCTGCTCGCGACGATTCTGCGTGTAGCACAAGGGTCGGCGACAGTGGCGCTGATCACTGCTGCCGGGCTTGTTCAGCCTGCGGTTCAGGCTGCCGGATATCACGGGCTTGAAACCGCGGCGATGGTGATCTCCCTTGCCGCAGGTTCTGTCATGCTGTCCCACGTCAATGATTCCGGTTTCTGGCTGGTCGGACGTTTCTTCAACATGGATGTGAAGACGACGCTGAAAACATGGACAGTTCTGGAGACCCTTATAGGGCTTCTGGGATTCGGCATCGCCTGTTTGCTGTTCTGGCTCGCCTGAACGCACCACGACACGGCATCCCGGAAGGGATGCCGTTCTCTTTTCTAGCGCTGAACTTTTACGCCAAGATAGACGCTGTCGGCTTTATATTCACGGTCGGAGATCCGGCTCGTCAGGAATTCGTGACGCAGGCGCGCATCCAGTCCGACGAACCGGTTGATCCAGTAGGTTGCACCAATTTGCGCGCCGAGGGTGTAGTCGGTGCCGGTCCCGTCCTTGTTCTGCCGGATATTCGCGTCGAGCCTGCCATTGAGGCTAAGGTCGGAACGTATGCGGCGGCTCACCTCCAGGCTTGCGAAATGCAGGAGCGACCCGGCAATACCCGGCGTGGTGGAAGTATCGACCGTACTCTGGGCATAAAGGCGCACATCGGTTCCGCGCAGCGGTGACCAGTTGAGCGCAGCATTGACAGACGGACCGCTGATGTCGCCGAGACGGGAATCATCGCTGTTGGCGCGCATGTATCCGGCAGCGAACTCGCCGCTCAGCTTTTCGCCCATATCGAGCATCAGGCCACCGCGCAGTGCGAACTGCGATCCGCTGCGTTCATAGCCGTTGCTGTCCACTTTCTCGTCGAAGACGCGCTTGCCCAATTCGACTTCCGCGAAGGGTTTGATCGCCGGCGACAGGCTGAAGCCGCCGCGCAGCGTAATGCTGGCATAGGTGTTGTCGCGGTCCTTCTGGCTGACAGTGCCGCCGGACGACAGTTCGGCGTCGCCATAGATATTGTGCTCGACCCGCCCCGTGGCGCTGCCGAAGAGCAGGCCCATATCGCGTTCGATGCCGAGACTTCCATTGATGGTATGAACCAGCGGGCGTTGCAGCGCGCCGACCACCCCATTCGGGCTGGACGCGCTTTCACGACGCAACTGATAACCGGCACCGGTATTGACCGTCGTCTGGTCGCCGAGATCGAGCCGAAGCTTACCCTGAATATCAACGCGCGGTTCGGAAACGTCTTCTCCCGAAATGGACTTGGACCACGTACCCGATGCGTCGAGCGTTGCCTGATGGCGCGCCCAGTCCGACTGCGCATTGAGCCGCAATGTTGTTTCATTGAGAACGGCGCTGGAACCGGCAGCGCTATTGTCACCGTTGGTGGTTGCCCGGATACCCTGTTCGAGCGACGGTCGCAGGACAAACGAACCGGTGCGAATGCCGAGCGGTGCGAACGGATCGGCGTCCTGTGTAGAACCGCGCCCCTGCTCGGGCAACTGCCGCAGGTTTTCGCGCTGTGCCCGGCCCGTTTCCTCGCCCGCTTCGGTATCGACCGAGCCGACACGCATGTTGTCAGGTGGAATGGGCTGGCGGTCCTGCGGCACGGGAACCGTTGGAACGGTTTGGATTGTAGTGGCGGGGTCAGCCGCCGTGGTGTTTTCAAGCGGGGTGTAACTGTCGTTGTAGGTCGTCTCGCCAGCGCCGTCATCATTTCCCGGCGCGGCAAGTCCGCGATTTGCCAGTGTCTCCGGCGAAGAGGCTGAAAGCACGTCCTCAGCAACGCTTCCGCGCAGATAGGCTTCCTGGGCAAATGCAGAATTATGACAAAGTGCCAGCGCCACGCCCGACAAAAACAGGCATCGCAGCCTGCGGGCAATGGGCGTCGAACCGCCAGATGGGGCCTTGGCAAAAAGCATGTCGTGTTTTCAAACCGTCGCAACGTGGTGGATGAACGGTAAAGGCACATGGTTAATTCTTGGTTGCTGCGGCCCGCATCACGACGGTTCCGGCCACACAAATGTTTGGACAAGCGCCTGCGAAGAAGCTAACCCTTGCGACCATGGAAAAGCTCGATCAGATCACCCCTCCGGCAAACGCAGAAGCGGCCATCGCGTCAGCGTTGCGTACCATAAAAACCGAAAATGCGGGTCTCGCCGCGCTGGAAGACGCGCTGAACAATGGCCTTTCCGCCCCATTCGTCGAAGCGGTGAAGCTAATCGTCGCTTCGCGCGGACGCCTGGTCGTGACCGGCGTCGGCAAAAGCGGCCATATCGGTTCCAAGCTTGCGGCCACCTTTGCCTCCACCGGCACCTCGGCATTTTTCGTGCATTCGGCAGAAGCCAATCACGGTGATCTCGGCATGATCGGCCGCGATGATGTCATTCTGGCCATCTCATGGTCGGGCGAAACGGCGGAACTGAAGGGCATTGTCAATTATTCGCAGCGCTTCCGTATTCCGCTGATCGCGATCACTGCAGGCGAGAATTCGGCCCTCGGCCGCGCGGCGGATGTCGTGTTGCTGCTGCCGAAGACCGCCGAGGCCTGTCCGCATGGTCTGGCGCCCACGACCTCGACGATGATGCAGCTCGCGATCGGCGACGCGCTGGCAATTGCGCTGCTGGAAGCGCGCGGCTTTACCCCGAGCGACTTCAAGACTTTTCATCCCGGCGGCTCCCTGGGTGCAAGTCTGATCCATATCCGCGATATCATGCATCGGGGCGAGCGCCTGCCATTGGTAAAGATGGGCACCTCCATGCCCGATGCGATGAAGGTACTGGCCCAGAAGAGCTTTGGCTGCGTGGTGGTTGTGGATGATGGCGGCGATCTGGCCGGCATTGTCACGGATGGCGATATCTCGCGCAATCTGAGCCGCAACCTTGCCGCGTTGTCGGTCGATGAAATCATGACGCGCAAGCCGAAGACGGTTGACCAGAACATGCTGGCGACCGCAGCCCTCAATACGATCAACGAAAATCACATCGGTGCGCTGATCGTCGTCGAGGCCGGTCGCCCGATCGGGCTCGTGCATTTCCACGATCTGCTGCGGATAGGCGCAGCCTGACAAGGCGTTCAAGCCGTTTATTTTCGCGCCAATGCGGCCCGCAATCCGGCCATCGAAACGATAGCCGGATTGCGTGAAGGTCGATTTGCGAGCCTCATAGAGGCTCATTTTTGGGAACTATCCGCATTCGTCGCCCGGCCAGCAAGCCGACGGGGCGACGATGGTTCCAAGATCAGGGACGGCCTGCGGGGGTAACGTCCTCGATCTTCTCATCGCCCTGGATCGACACTTTCACCATGTCCTTCCCGTCGATATCCATCTTCATGAGATCAACAGAACGGATTTGGCTGTTGTCGTAAGTGCGGAAGAAGTAGCGCTTGCTCTTCAAATCGCTGGCGCCTGTCCAGATCGTATAGTCAGCCATTACATTGCCGTTCGCATCCTTTTCGCCGTCTCGCGACGAGCCTCTAGGAATGTCGAACTGGTTGAGAATCTTGAAGACCTGCAGGACGGCGTCCTGTTCTGTCTTTGGCTGAAATACCGATTGTGAGAATGCAACCGCGCGAACGAAGCGCGATGGCGGCGTGAAATCGCCGGGCAAGCCAAGCATGCCCGAGCCCTGACCCGTCGGGACAATTTCAACCGAGCCGAGCTTGATCGAAGGCTTTCCCGTCATGGAAAAGTTCGTGTACTGGCGCAGATTGTTCATATGGAAATCGAAGCCCGGTGTATTCGTGATAACGCCGAGGGGATTGTCATAGACATTCAGCTTGCCGCCGACATATTCAACGACGATGCTTTTACCGGTAGCATCATGCACGATATAGTGTGCTTCCGGGGCAAAGCCCCATTGGGAAAATACCGAGGACGCTACCACGATATTCCCGATATTTTCTTTAACTTCATCAACGGTAGCAAAATTTTCGAGGACATAAGACACGAATTCCCATTGGGAAATTGTTCGGTCAGAAACCTCAGCCGTATAGGGCATATAACCTGCGGAAGTGGGGAAATAGAACATTCCCGCACCCAGTCCCTTTTCGTTCAGGCCATCGAACAGGTCGGGCAGGCCCGCTCCATTCATGCCGACAGATGCGTATTTGGCAGTCCATTTCAGGCCGCCCTTGCCGTCAGGGGTGGTGCCGGTGCGCGAAAAGCCACGCGGCACCATCATGATTTCTGACTTGAGGTCGAGGCCGAATTCGAGGGTTCGTGCGTAAACGACACTGCCGTCTGCCGCGATCAACCTGATGCCGGTGCACGCCTGAGCTGCCGGAATTACATTTCCCAGCATCAAGGCGCAGGCTGCGGCGATGGACGTAAACTTTTTAAAGGCTCGCCTTTGCATCATTTGTACTAGTCCTCATTGTATGTGGATAAGACGTTGTGGGTGTCCGGTTGATTGTCTGTGCCGAACCTCGGCTGTCGTGTTGCCCGCGGTGACACCTCCCTCATTAAGCGAAAGCGTTTCGCTCGGTTGGGTGTCCTTGGATTTCATCTCATAACAAAACAAGCAATTGTATCAGTTAGAAGAAGTTCTCACGACGTGACGTCTCATTTTATTCTTCATTTTATCTCACGAGTGTGCTTTAACGTGCCTGCGCTTGCATAAATAAGTGCCCGCTATTTGTAGTTTTAGCGGTCACGCGTGCGAACGAAGGCTTTGCTCTCATCCCGCGCCGGGAATGAGCGTCGGCTGGCGTTACGGTCTGTTATCGGTGTCTTGGCGGCGCATTGCATGATGGCAGGGGCAATGAGTAACGAAACCTTTATCTCGACCGCTATGGTGGAAGTCGACGCGCGCAGTGATTTCTGGCGCGAGGCGACTCGGCCCGTATTCGACACCTCACCACTTTCACCAGACAGCAAGGAACCGTTGGAGGGAACGATAAGTTCTCGTCCGCTGGGTTCGATGATAATCGGGTCGACATCGTTCAACAGCCAGAGATATATCCGCGATCACCGCACGATCGTGCACAGCGGTCTGGATTATTATCTTATCCAGGTCTTTACATCGGGAAAGATGAACGGCGATTTCAATGGTCTCGGCGTGCACGCTGACGTTGGCGATATCTGTTTTCTTGACCTTGCGAAGGCCTTCAAGAGCGAGGCCGCTGCGGGTTCCAGGCTTTCGCTTGCAATCTCCCGGCGCGATCTTGAAAAGGCGGTCGGGCCACGCAGCCTCCACGGGGTCGTCCTGCGCCGGGACCAGCCAATGACCCGACTGATCACAACCTACGTCAAGGGGATACGGTCTCTTGAACACTCCCTTTCGCCGGTGGAGGTTCTCGCATCGGAGGAAGCACTGATCGCGCTTCTGGCGGGAGCCCTGAAAGGGGACGCGCCCGAGTCCCTGGACGATTACCCTTCCATGAGCATAGCTCTTCGTCAGAGAGTTCTGGCCTTCATAGATCAGAATATTGGTGAGCAGGAGCTGTCTCCCGAGCATATCCAGCAAAAGCTCAGGGTTTCGCGCTCCCATCTTTATCGTGCGTTTGCAGAGGATGGCGGCGTGGCGAAGATCATTCGCGACCGGCGGCTGGATGAAGCGTTCAAGCAATTGACCAAGCCGTCCAAGCAGTCCCGTTCGGTCAGCCAGATTGCCTATAGTTTAGGGTTTTCGAGCGGTAACCAACTACTGCGCGGCTTTCGTGCGCGTTTCGACATGACGCCGAAAGAAGCCCAGATCGAACGGGAACGTCTCCAGTTCGAAAGGCAGGCGAACAACGATCTCCACGGTTATTTCACGGAGATGCTTAATCGCACCGTCAAGTCGTAGTGCATTTCGACGGGCGGATACACGCCGGTGCCGTCTTACTCGGCAACTTCGATCTCCAGCGACAGCGGATCGAAGGCAATCACGTTGACTTTCGTGCCGGCTGGCAGGTCGGGTCCTTTCACACGCCACATCGTATCGTTGATACGGATACGTCCACGCCCGTTGATGATGGGTTCCGTCAATGTGGCGCGCCGGCCGACCAACTGCTCCCCGCGACGATTGAGGAAGGCCTCGTCGGCATCGGTGCTGCGCGAGCCGAACAAACGGCGCCCCGCCAGCACGAAGATGACAGCCAGAACAAGGAACACCACGGTCTGAAACTGCCAGCCGAATGCCGCCGTTGAAGACAGGAGAAAGGCGAGGCCGCCTGTCACGAGAGCCGCAAGCCCGAACCAGATGAAGAAAAAACCGGGCGCCAGAATTTCCAGAATGAGCAGGACCAGCCCGAAGACGAGCCAGTTCCATATGCCGAGACCGGATAGAAATTCAATAATCATGGCGCCCTCTTTCCTGGTTTCAGCGCGTTGCTGGCGGAACGCTACGTGGGCGGGACGGGGCTGGCGACTGCGGTGTCGGATCGACCGGCTGGTTGCCGTCGCCAAAGACTTCCCTGGCAATTGCGCCAATGCCGCCGAGCGAACCGATGAGGGAGCTTGCCTCAAGCGGCATCAATACGACCTTCTGGTTCTTGGCGCTCGCGATATTGCTCAGGGCTTCGGTGTACTTTTGCGCGACGAAGTAATTGAGCGCCTGCACATTGCCGTTGGAGACAGCTTCGGAAACCATGGTCGTGGCTTTCGCCTCGGCCTCGGCAAGGCGCTCGCGTGCCTCCGCCTCGCGCTTGGCCGCTTCCAGCTTGCCTTCTGCTTCGAGAATCTGCGACTGCTTCTGGCCTTCGGCGCGCAGAATCTGCGCGTTGCGGTCGCCTTCCGCTTCCAGAACCTGCGCGCGCTTGTCGCGCTCGGCCTTCATCTGGCGGGCCATTGAAGTCACTATATCTGCCGGTGGATTGATATCCTTGATTTCCACGCGGGTCATCTTGATGCCCCACGGATGGGCGGCCTCGTCGACGACACGCAGCAGGCGGTCATTGATCGCATCGCGGTTGGAAAGAAGCTCGTCGAGGTCCATCGAACCCATGACGGTACGAATGTTCGTCATGGTCAGGTTGAGGATTGCATATTGCAGGTTGGCGACCTGATAGGCCGCCTGAGCCGCATTCAGCACCTGATAGAATGCCACGCCGTCGACGCCGACGATGGCATTGTCGCGGGTGATGACTTCCTGCGTTGGGACATCCAGCACCTGCTCCATCATGTTGAGACGGGCGCCAATGCGGTCGAAAAACGGCACAATCAGATTGAGGCCGGGATTGAGGGTGCGTGTATAGCGGCCGAACCGTTCGACCGTATAATTAAAACCCTGCGGCACGGTCTTGATGCCGGCAAACAGTGTCGCCAGAACCAGCGCGGCCAGAATGAGTAACGTGATATCGAAACCGGTCATTGTTTTTCCTTAAGGCAATAGCGCAGTAGGACAATAAGGCAGTAGGCGGAATCTAGCACAGATCAGAACATACTGCCTTACTGCCCTATTGCCTTACTCTCTTCAATCTATACCCAACCCTGCAACTCGCGACGCACCAGCGTCTCGATGACTTTCATGCCGTCCTCGCCGTCATTGAGACAAGGAATGTGGCTGAAATTCTCGCCGCCATTTTCAAGAAATTCTTCGGCTGCTTCGTTGCCGATCTCGTCCACCGTTTCCAGGCAGTCGGCAACGAACCCCGGATTGAGAACGGCCATCGACTTCACTCCGTGCTTGGCCAATTCCTCCACCGTTTCGTCCGTATAGGGCTGGAGCCATTCTTCAGGTCCGAAACGCGACTGGAAGGTGGAACGAAACTGGCTGTCATCCAGACCCAGCCGTGCCTGCAGCAAGCGTGATGTTTCAAGGCATTGCTGGCGGTAGGGATCGCCCTTGTCCGAGTAGCTTTTCGGAATGCCGTGATAGGAAGCCAGTATCACTTCCGGCTTGAAGGAAAGCGTTTCCAGATGTTTCTCGATGGAACGTGCCAGCGCCTCGATATAGACCGGTTCCGCTTCATAAGATGGCACGATGCGCACTGCTGGCTGGAAGCGCTTCTTCATGAGCGCTTCGAAGAACTTGTCGTTCACCGTCGCGGTGGTCGTCGCCGAATATTGCGGGTAGAGCGGGAACATGACAATCCGCTCGCAACCCTGCTCCAGAAGACGGTCGGTGACGCTTTCAATGGACGGCTGGCCGTAACGCATCGCCCAATCCACCACCACATTGGGGTATTCAGCGAGCGCCCCGGCCAGTTTCTCACCCTGTGCGCGGGTGTAGGTCCGCAAGGGAGATTCGTTCTTCTCACGGTTCCAGATGCGGTCGTAAAGCCTGCCAGACCGTTTCGGGCGGGTGTTGAGAACGATGCCGTAAAGGATCGGGAACCAGATGAGGCGCGGCCATTCGATGACGCGGCGATCCGAGAGAAACTCGGCCAGATAGCGGCGCATCGGGCCATAACTCGTGCCATCCGGCGTGCCGAGATTGACCAGCAGAACACCAACTTTCGGCAGTTTTCCCTGCGCCTCCGGTCTGGTTGTCTGGTTGGGCTTCTCCTGCACTTTGTCCATCTCACTCATCGTCCGACTCCTGTTCAGCCGGAAAACTAGAGAAAAAAAGACAAATTACAATCCTGACAATTGCCGCTGGCGAAATTCTATCGGCGCGGGTGTTGCCCGCGCCGTCAATATTCGAGATTTACGCGAAATATCCGCTGCTTAACCGGCTGCGCGACGCGTGAGGGAGAAGCGCGAGCCCGACGAGGACGTGCAGTTCAGCTGCGTCGGCGAGACGAGGGCGCAGTTTACCTTCGACGAGGTGCCGCGCACGATGGAGCGCATGTCGATTTCGACAAGCTGTGGCGATTGGTAACGATAGTTGCCTTCGGCAAGCTTTTCGTTCGTGTCGGTGGCGCGAGTCTCGAAAATGCCGCCATTGAAGGACGAAACGATGCCGTTGGGATCGACCCAGCTGCCTTCGATGCCAGCCGGCGCGCGGGAGACGACCGGGACATTGCCGCCGACCGGTCCAGTCGTTTCGCACGCTGCCAACGCCAGCGACATGACTGCAAGAGGGGCAATGATGCGGAAGCGTTTCATATCCATGCTCTCCATTAGAGCATTCCGAGCCAGAACCATAGCTTAGCTGGCATCTGAAATGCGTAACCAGATATTTAGAGCGGTATCAACGACACCGTGCTGATGGGACCGCTCGGGATGATTAGTTTGATGTATGGAAACTTGCACGAAAACAAGTCCTCATTGCGAGGAATAGGTGCCGGGCCTGTCGATTTGTTAGCAATGATGCAAGATCGCCGCGCCGGGCAAAGGGTGCGCCGGGTCCTTCTGCTTCGCGATTACGACCCCAAAACGAGCATGACGGATATCGCCAGAATGACGGTTGCGATGACCGACGACGTTGCAAGCATGCGGTGGAGATAGCGACCGGCCGCAATATTGCTCCTGAACGAGGCTTTGGATGCAAGGGATTTCGATATCTGATAAAGAACGAGATAGATGACAATCGAGATCAGTCCGATTGTCCATCCAAGCCGTACCATTGGCTCAGGGTGACCGGGGACGCCCAGAATCCAGGGCAGAACAAGTAGCCCGCAGATCAGAGCCACCAGATCGGGAAACCGGCTTGCAATCAGCCTCGTCATGTTGCGGGCAGAGAAGGACAGACGCATATCCTCATGGAATGGCCCGGTCGAAACCGGGCCGGTTCAATCAACGCACCAAAATATTGCGAAACTGCCATGGGTCCTTGGTATCGAGATCTTCCTTGAACAGGTGGCCGCGACCTTCCAGCGGCGTCCAGTCGGTATAATAGCCCTTCACGGGCCCCAGATATTGCATCTGGACTTCAAGGCAGCGACGGTAATCCATTTCGTCCGTCTCGACGATCCCGCTCTGCGGATTTTCCAGTGCCCAGACCATGCCAGCCAGAACGGCGGAGGAAACCTGCAGGCCGGTTGCGTTCTGATAGGGCGCAAGCTTGCGCGCCTCCTCGACGGTCAGTTGCGAGCCATACCAATAGGCATTCTTGTCGTGGCCATAAAGCAGCACGCCGAGCTCATCGCTGCCATCGAGAATTTCATGCTCCTCCAGAACGTGCTGCACCGGCTGCGCTTTGCCGCCCGCACCGAACATTTCGTCAAGCGCCAGAATGGCGTCGTTGCTGGGGTGATACGCGTAATGGCAGGTCAGGCGGAAGTCGAGCTTGCCCTTCTTGTCGCGCAGCGTGAAAAAATCGGCGATGGAAATTGCTTCATTATGGGTGACGAGCAGGCCATATTGCGCACCGAGCGTCGGGCACCAGGTGCGGATGCGGGTGTTGCCGCCGGGCTGCTCGAGGAAAATCGCGGCCTTGTTGCCCTTCTTCTGCTTGCGGGCGTTCTTGGGCATCCATTTTTCGTGGCTACCCCAGCCAAGTTCCGCCGGTTGCAGGCCTTCGGCAATAAAGCCCTCGACGGACCACGTGTTCCAGAAAGTGTTGAAGGGCTTGGGCTCCTTGGCGCGCTGGGTGTCGCGTTCCGCGATATGGATGCCCTTGACGCCAGCCTTCTTCATCAGTTTCGCCCAGCCGTGACGGTCATCCGCCGCCGGTTCGGTGAAATCGAGCTTCAGATCGGTCGCGAGGTCGACAAGGGCTTTCTTGACGAACCAGGAAACCATGCCCGGATTGGCGCCGCAGCAGGAAACCGCGGTCGTTCCGCCGGGGTTCTTGCGCTTTTCAGCGCGGACTGTTTCGCGCAGCGCGTAATTGGTGCGCGAGGCGTTGTCGGCTTTCTCATCGAAATAAAAGCCGAGCCAGGGTTCCACCACCGTGTCGATATAAAGCGCGCCATGCTCGCGGGCGTAGCGCATCAGATCGAGTGATCCGGTATCGACCGAAAGATTGACGACGAAGGGCTGGCCCTCCGTTCCCTTCAGAAGTGGACCGAGAATCTTCTTGTAATTTTCCTTGGTGATCGCTTCCTTGAGGTAACGGATGCCCTTGTCGTCGAGGATCTTGCGGTTGGCTTCGCTCGGATCGATCACGACCATGCGGGATTTGTCGAATTTGAAATGACGTTCAATCAGCGGCAGGGTACCGCGCCCGATCGACCCGAAGCCGATCATGATGACAGGGCCAGTTATCTCGCCATAGACTTGCCATTTCGCTTTCGCCATTTTCTTCCTCTCAGATGCCGCAGAATTGCGGTCAGGTTATCACCCGCTTTAGCTGATGTGCCGGAACGATAACACAACTTCATAGAAAGAAAGAAACGTCACAAGGCTATGACATCAATACATGTTTAATGGATATTAGGATTTCAGAGGTCGACAAGCTTTGCGCGGATCATGCCGCGCAACGAATTGCCGACAAGAATGTTGCGCGCGTTTTTCAGCGTCTCGACGGTCACGATACCTTCTTCAACCACGTTGTCGTTCAGCAATTCACGTCGCAGCACCCCGTCGAGCAGACCGCATGAAAGCGCGGGCGTCATGCAGGCTGCGCCGCCGATATCGAGAAATATTGAGGTGATCGTGCCTTCACAGACCTCGCCACGATCATTGAGCAGGATGACTTCGTCAATCTCTGCGGGCGAATATTCCTCGCGAGCCGCGATATAGGCCTGCCGCCGGGTCGTCTTGTGGCGCAACAGGGGGTCGTTGTGATTGAGATGCGTGCGGGCTATCGCAACCCGCCAGATCGTCTGGGAGGGCAACGGTTCGTAGGGAGCGCTCGAGACAGTGGCGACACCATCCGGAGCGAGCGTCAGCCGCAGTTTCAAGGCTTGTTCGCCAGCTCCGGCTTCCGCAACCTTCTGCCGAATGGCCTCCATATTGCAGGCAAAGCCGAGTTCACGGGCGGAATTCTCAAGGCGCGCCATGTGCAGATCGAAACGCAGAATGCCGGAGAGCGGTTCCGAGCGCATCGTTTCGATCAGTTGATAAGCGGGTTCAATCGTCACGGCTTGCGCCCCTTGTGGCTCGACAGTGCCGCGAACCGTGCTTTCAGAAGACATTCCTCGTACTCCGCTTGCGCCGTGGAATCGAAGACCACACCGCCCCCGACATTGAAGATCGCACGATTTTCATCCAGAAGCGAGATCGTGCGGATGGCAACGTTGAAACGCATACGTCCGCCCGGCTCGATCCAGCCAAGCGACCCGCAATAGATGTCGCGCGGCCCGGTCTCCAGTATACGCAGGATTTCCATGGCGCTGATCTTCGGCGCGCCGGTGATCGACCCGCACGGGAAGAGGGCGGCAAAAAGCGAGCGCAGCGGCAAGTTCTCTTTCAGACGGGCGCGCACGCGGCTGATCATCTGATGGACGGTGGGATAGGTTTCGACGCGGAAAAGTTCCGGCACGTCGAGCGAGCCTACTTCACTTACGAGCGAAATGTCGTTGCGAAGAAGATCGACGATCATGCGGTTCTCGGCCTGGTTCTTCGGGTCGTTCAACAGGAACTGGCGGTTTTGCTCGTCTTCTTCAGGCGTGGCACCGCGCGGCATGGTGCCCTTCATCGGATGGGTCTCGATCCATCCATCGCCATCGACTTCGAAGAAAAGTTCAGGCGAGCGCGACAGGATGATCGGTCCGCCCAGATCGCAATAGGTCGCGTAGCGAACCGGCTGACGCTTCGCAAGCATGTTGAACAGGATCAGCGGATGGCCGCCCCATTCCGCGTGGACGGGAAAGGTGAGGTTGCCCTGATAGCAATCGCCTTCGCGTAAGTGCTGGTGCAAGCGCTTGAAACGCGGCGCATAGTCATCGAACGACCATTGCGCGACCGGATTGCGCAGGAAGGTGGCCAGTGAGGCGGCGTTGTCTTCGCTGCGACCGTGCATCCGTTCATCGGATGGGCCGTCGAATACGCCGAAGCAGAGAAGCGGCGCCTTGCGTCCTTCGGGCAGGAGCGGCTTGAGCTTGGGTTCGAGAAGATAGCCCGCTTCATAGGAAAGATAGCCCGCAAGCCATCTTCCGGCCTCGTGCGCTTCTTGCATTGCATCCCATGCAGGCTCGAATTCATCCGGCGTGTCGGCACGGATGATCGATGAAGGGGCCGCGAAAAGCACGTCGCGGCCCGCCTTGTCGTCCCGAAAGAGAATGAGCGGTTTGTTACCCGTTCGGGTCACTGTCGCCTCAGTCTTCCATGGCTTCAAGCTCGTCGACAATACCTTCGATCACCGACAGGCCCTTGCTCCAGAAATCGGGATCGCTCGCATTAAGGCCGAATGGCGCCAGCAATTCCTTGTGGTGTTTGGTGCCGCCAGCCTTCAGCATGTCGAAGTACTTCTGCTGGAAGCCCTTTTCCGAGTTCTGGTAGACCGCATAAAGCGAGTTCACCAGGCAGTCACCGAAAGCATAGGCATAGACATAGAACGGCGAGTGGATGAAATGCGGGATATAGGTCCAGAAGGTCTCGTAGCCCGGATTGAGATTGACGGCATCGCCAAGGCTTTCGCGCTGCACATCCATCCAGATTTCGCCGATGCGCTCAGCCGTCAGCTCGCCTTCGCGCCGCTCGGTGTGGACGCGACGTTCGAACTGGTAGAAGGCGATCTGGCGCACGACCGTGTTGATCATGTCTTCGGCCTTCTGGGCCAGCATGGCCTTGCGTTCACGCTTGTCCTTTGTGCGCTCCAGAAGCGAGCGGAAAGTCAGCATTTCGCCGAACACGGATGCGGTTTCAGCGAGCGTCAGCGGCGTTGAAGCCATCAGAGCACCCTGGCTGCCCGCCAGAACCTGATGCACGCCGTGGCCCAATTCGTGCGCCAGCGTCATCACATCGCGCGGCTTGCCCATATAGTTGAGCAGCACATAGGGATGCGCCGACGGAACCGTCGGGTGCGCGAATGCGCCCGGAGCCTTGCCGGGGCGGACCGGCGCATCGATCCAGTTCTTGTCGAAGAACTTCTTCGCGATCTCGGCCATTTCCGGCGCGAAGTTGCCATAGGCGGAAAGCACCGTTTCGCGTGCATCGTCCCACGGGATCAGGGCCTGCGGCGTTTCCGGCAATGGTGCGTTGCGATCCCAGTTCTCAAGCTTTTCAAGGCCGAGCCATTTGGCTTTCAGGGCGTAATAGCGGTGCGAAAGGCGCGGATAGGCGTCTTCCACCGCCTTTGCCAGCGCATCCACAACGTCGCGCTCCACGCGGTTGGCAAGGTGGCGGCTGTCGGCGATGTCCTGAAAACCGCGCCAGCGATCGGAGATTTCCTTGTCCTTGGCTAGCGTGTTGGTGATCAGCGTGAAAGTGCGAAGATTGGCTGCGAAAGTCTTTGCCAGCGCTTCCGATGCCTTCCTGCGCACAGCGCCATCGGCGTCCTGAAGCATGTTCAGGGTCGGCTCGATGCTGAGTTCCTTGCCGTCGATTTCAAAGCGAAGTCCCGACATGGTTTCATCGAATAGCCGGTTCCAGGCGCTATAGCCGGTGATCGATTTTTCATGGAAGAGCTGCTCCAGCTTGTCGTCGAGCTGGTAAGGCTTGTCCAGGCGCAGATCGGTCAGCCATGGGCGGTAATGCCCGATTGCCGCATTGTCGTTCATAGCCTTTTCCAGAACGGCATCATCGATGCGGTTCAGTTCGAGGCCGAAGAAAATGAGATGCGTGCTGGCGTCGGTCAGCTTTTGCTGCGTGTCGCCGAAAAGCTTCATGCGCTTCGGGTCTGTGGTGTCGCCGTAATAATAGAGGCCGGCGAAAGAGCCGATACGGCCCATCAGCTCATCCAGAGCCTCGAATTCCCTGATCGCATCGGCAAAGTTGCCGCCATTTGGCTTGGCCGCTTCGTCTCCGAGCTTGCCTTTCCAGCGCTCCTCGAAGGCCGCTGCATCCTTCATGGCTTTTTCGATATCGTTTTTCAGTTCCGGGCTGTCGGCAGACGGATAAAGATCGCCCAGATTCCATTCCGGAAGGTTGCCGAGATCAGCCTTTTCGGCCGCAGCCGCATCGCCGGCAGGCCCATGCGAAGCTTTGTTGAAGAAAACGGATTCTGAAAAACGGGTCATGAACATTCTCCAAGAGCATTTCCAGAAAAAGTGCGAAGCGGCTTTTCGTAGGATAATGCATACAAACAAAGAGAGAGCGCGGCTCCACGATCCGGCGCTGACCGGAGCCGCTCTGTCAGGCTCCTTCTCGCACGTCTTGTCAGGATCGCCAAGAGGTGGGAAAAGGGCTTCGATCATTTGTGATGGCCCTCCGATCAGGCCGCTCGACAGGCAGATGGTTGAAGAAGAGAGTGGATTCAGGATACAAATTTTGTGAAATGGGACACCGAGGCACATTTTAGTACCTTGCATTCGCTGAAGGCTTGGCACCAAATAACGCGCCTAGAAATATGAGACATTTAAACTGTTTAAGTATTTCGGGCGCGGGAACTCCATAGGTAATGATAACGGTTAATGGCCACGCGCATTCTCATAGCGGATGACGATCCGATCCAACGACGCAATCTGGAAGCGGTAGTCATGCGCATGGGCTATCGGACCATCCTGGCGGATGGCGGGGCCAGCGCACTCAGCTTCGTCAGCCAGCGCAAGGACATTGTGCTGATGCTGCTCGATCTTTCCATGCCCGATATGGATGGCCTGACCGTTTTGCGGCGCATGCGTGAAGCCGGAAACAGCGTGCCGGTGATCGTTCTCGTCCAGAACGATGATCTCCAGCCGGTTCTCCAGGCCATGAAAATGGGCGCGGTCGACTTCGTGACCAAGCCGATCGCCTTTGAGCGCGTTCAGGTTTCCGTTTCCAATGTGTTGAAGATCGATGCGCTGACGCAGGAAATCCGCCGCGCGCGTTCCTCTCTGAAGGCTCATCTGACGCTTTCCGACATGGCGATCAAGAGCCCGGAAATGGAGCGTGTCGGCATTCTGGCGCGTCGGGCTTCGGCGCTGGATGCGCCGCTTCTGATCGAGGGAGAGCCTGGCAGCGGCAAGGAGACGCTGGCGCGCGCCATTTGCAGCGGCAGTGTCCGCTGGCGCGGCCCTTTCGTGACCGTCGATTGCCGCACCCTGACGGTGGATAATGCCGACGAGGTTTTTTTCGGCGTTTCGACAGCACGGCGCGACCGTCGCGATGGCGATGCCCTGCGCAGCCTCGGAAAGCTTGCGGAAGCCGATGGCGGCACGCTTTTCCTTGACGAAGTCGGCGCGCTGCCCCGCCACACGCAGATCAAGCTTTTTGCCGCAATGCAATCGGGCCAGTTCGAAAGCGGCGGCGAGCGCACGCTTTCCAATGCACGCATCATGGCGTCGAACAGCCGTCCGCTGGCCGATCTCGTCGATATGGGACGTTTTCATGCCGGGCTCTACCATCTGCTCGGCTCCTTTGCGGTAGCCATGCCGCCCCTGCGCAATCGTCCGGAAGATATTCCGATCCTGCTGCATCAGTTCATGATGCGCTTTGTCAGCGAAGAGCGGATGGGACATATCACCGGCATCACCACCCACGCGCTGGAAAAGCTGAAGGCCTATCATTGGCCCGGCAATGTGCGGGAACTGAAAAATGCCGTTTACCGTGCGGTGATCCTCTGCGACACTGGCGAGCTGACAGCGGGTGATTTCGCGCAGATCGGTGCGGGCAGCGAGGCCATGAGGCCTGCACAGCACTCCGCCCGGTTCAACCTTGTCGATCAGGATCCAGGCGTGACTTCGGCCGGTCTGTTCAGTGGAATAGACGGAGCGGGCGAGGTTCGCACGCTTGCCGCAGCCGAGGAGGAAATGATCCGGTTCGCCATCGCTCATTATGACGGACAAATCAGTGAAGTGGCCCGGCGTCTGGGTATCGGAAGAACCACGCTTTACCGGAAGCTGAAGGAATATGGCATCGATGTGGCGTCGATTTCCGGCAAGGGATCAGGCGCCGAGGAAGAGGCCGGTATCACCCCTTTCAACCGCGTTGCGGGCTGATTGATCCGGCCTAACATATTGAATTTCAGTCATTTATAATAGACATACTGTCGGTCCTCGCAGGTACTGTTGCGAATTAAAGACTGTTAATAATTTTTTAACCATGGCGAAAATAGATGCACGTGTGTGGCTTTTTTGCCATGGTGTTTCCTCATTTGTTGTTCACTAAGCGTCCATTAACCATTAAATCCGACAATCGGAGTTCAAGCGGAACTGGGACGCAGGCTTTTTGTGGCACCACAAAGAAAGCCCCGAGGGAAGCCTGGAGAATGCCTCTGGGGGCGGAAAACGGTAAGGCGATACGATTCGATGAACAGCATATCGACCATTAAAGCGCGCTTTGCGAAGGTTTGGACCGGAATAAAGGCCACGATGAAGGTATCTGTGTCCGCTCCGTCTGCCCTTGCCGTCGCTGCGGTTGTCCTGGCGCTGTCTCCTTCGCAGGCTTCGGCTGAAACCCGCTCTCTCAAGCTTTATTACGTTCATACCGGTGAAAAGGCCGAAATCGTCTTCAAGAGAAATGGTCGCTTCGATGCGCAGGGCTTGAAGAAGCTGAATGTTTTCCTGCGGGACTGGCGCCGTAACGAGCCGACCAAGATGGACCCGCGCCTGTTCGACCTGATCTGGCAGGTTTATCGCTCCACCGGTTCGAGCCAGTATATCACCGTCGTCTCCGCTTATCGTTCGCCGGCAACCAACGCCATGCTGCGTTCGCGTTCCGCCAACACCGGCGTTGCCAAGAAGAGCCAGCACATGCTGGGCCGCGCGATGGACTTCTACATTCCCGGCGTTCCCTTGGCCAAGCTGCGCGGCATCGGCATGCGCTACCAGATCGGCGGCGTCGGCTATTATCCGCGCTCCGGTTCGCCCTTCGTCCATATGGATGTCGGCAATGTCCGCTCCTGGCCGCGCATGAGCCGCCGCGAACTGCTCGCGCTGTTCCCGGATGGCAAAACCGCTCACCTTCCCGCCGATGGCAAGCCATTGCCCGGTTATGAGCAGGCACTGGCCATGATCGAAAGGCGCAAGGCTGGTGGCGGCGAGGTCATGGTGGCCAGCAATACATCCCCACGCCGCAGCAAGAGCCTGTTCGGTGCGCTGTTTGGTGGTGGTGCCGACGAAGAAGAGGAAAGCGGCGGTGAGGTGAGTGCTCCACCGGCGTCCGCACGTCCTGCCCGCGCAGTGCCTGCGCGTCAAGCTCCGGCGGTTCCGGAAGAACCGGTCCAGCAGCCGCGTGAAACGATGATTGCCGCCTTGCCCGCCCGTGAGGCTCCGGTGCCGATGCAGGCGCCGCGTCCCGAAGCCGGGCTCGATGCCCAGGCGCAGGCCGCAGCCGAAGTTCCGGTGGCCGCGCTCAATGTTCCGATACCGGCTCGCAAGCCGGCAATGGCGCCGCAGGATGCCGTGGCGCTTGCCGCAGCCGAACCGGCCGCCGATGCTGCTGCCGCGGCCCGCGCCGCCGTGGATGCGAACACGGTTCAGGTTGCCGATGCCGGTACGCCTTCGCCGCTGATGAACGGTTTTGTGCCGGTGCCGTCGGCCCGTCCGCAGCTTGAGACGGATAATATGCAGCTCGCCGCCGCAGTGATCCCGTCAGCACGTCCGATGCGCCCGGGCGAAAAACCTGCCGCAAGCGGCCAGGATGCGATTGCCGCACTGGTCAACAGCGAGCAGAACGAACCGACACAGGTCGCCGATGCTGGCACTGTGGCAGTGCCGCAGCCGGGCGAAACGGCAGCTTTCCCGCTGCCGAAGGAAGCGCCGCGCGCCAATACGCAGCTTGCCCTGCTTTCCAAGAAGGATGAGATCGGTGAGCTGATCGCACCGCCTTCCGACGATTATTATGACAGCAAGCCGGTTGTAGACGCCGCACCGAAGCAGGCGCCGGCAGCTGTGCAGACGGCTTCTGTGGCCCGCACCGCGTCAGCCAAGGCGACTGCTACGGCTTCCGCCGCTGTCCAGAAGAAGGTCGCAGCGATTGGCAAGGCTGCCGAGACGGGCGTTCGCGCCACAGCAAAGGGCGGACGCTACATCGCCAAGGCCCAATCCACGCCGCGTGCGGTGGTTCAGCCTGCCGTAATGCCGACTTCGGAAGTTGCCCTGTCGGCGGAATCCGTTTCCAGCGCCGTGCCCGTGACAAACCCGGTCCTCCGCAACGATGCGCTGCGGTCCGCACCGGCCATGGTCTACACGGCAGGTTTCCAGCGCGGCAATCTGCCGACCGAACGCGCCAACCAGTTCAGCGGCAACGCCGTTACCTTCCTGACGGTGGCCAAGTTCACGGAAACCAACTGATCGTCGGTCAGATCGAAACAAAGCAAAAGAAAAGGGGCCCCGAAGGCCCCTTTTTATTTTCCCGTTTGGGCTCGCTCAGCCTTTCAGGCCAGCCGCTTCGCTCGCAAGCCGGGTAATCGCATCCCAGTCACCTGCCTCGACAAGTTCCTTCGGTGCAACCCACGAGCCGCCGACGCAGACAACGTTCGGCAGTGACAGGTAGTTTTTTGCATTGGCGAGGCTGATGCCGCCGGTTGGGCAGAAGACCGTTCCAGCGAGCGGCGAGGACAACGCCTTCAGGAACGATGCGCCGCCAGCCTGTTCAGCCGGGAAGAATTTCAGATGGGTGTAGCCTTCTTCGCGCAGCGCCAGCATCTCGCTCGGCGTGATGGCTGCGGGCAGCAACGGCACGTCGCTGTCATTGGCGGCTGCAACGATATATTTGGTCGCGCCGGGGCTGACGATGAAGCGCGAACCCGCCTTTGCCGCATCCTCATATTGCTTGGCGTTGAGGATAGTGCCAGCGCCGACGATTGCTTCCGGCACTTCCGACGCCACTGCACGGATGGCGTCAAGCGCCGCAGCGGTGCGCAAGGTGATCTCGATAGCGGGCAACCCGCCCTTGGCAAGCGCGCGTGCCAGCGGAACAGCATGTTCTACCCTGTCGATCAACAAAACCGGAATGACCGGCTGGCCTGTCATGATGGGAACGAGAAGATCGGTTTTCTGGGACATCGGCTTGCTCGGCTGTTTGAGTGGATAAATCGATTTAAATCCCTGTCGGCGGTTTGTCCACCACCGAAAGTTCCTGGTTCATGCGGCTCTTTTAAGCGTGTCGAGCTGTTTTTGCCAGCGCTGATAGGCTTCGGCCATCCGCTTATCATATTCGTTACGGGCAAAGGCAGGGCCATTATAGCGGCGGGCGAATTCGCGCCAGTTGCGGGCTTTCAACACTTCAAGAAGCTCCGCCTTTTCGATAAAGCGCAGCATCAGCCGCGCTTGCCCGGCAACCGACCCGCGTGCCTCTGCCACAAGATCGTCAACGGTCGCATAGCCAAGCCATTCCCAATGTGCGCCCATGACCTGTCCCAGCCCCCAGGAGGTGGATTCAAGCGCTGCCTTCTTGTTCAGGCCCATCGCCCGTTCAAGCAGAAGCCAGCGTTCGCCCTGCGATTTGGGATTGCGTATCCGGCCTGCAACGGGCGCCGACAGGCCGTTGCTCCTTGCGTAATCGCGCAAGCGTCCGGAAAGCCTGCGGTCGAAATAATGACCCTCGAACCGGATGGTGGGTTCCTTGCCGCCATTGACGTTGTGAAGCGCCCGACCGCCGCTTTCCACTTCCGCGATCGCCAGCAAGGCCGCCGGTTCGATTTTCGCCTCCTTCGCCATCATTGTCAGGGCTGCAATCGTCTGGCTGTCGAACATTTATTGCTCCTCGAAAAGTTGATCTGAGAGGCCGATTTTGGGGCGACTTCGACACATGAGGATAAAGTTGACTTGAATTCGCCGGTTGCGGGGATTAGTTGCGAGGTGAATTTTCAAAGAAGACAGAACCGATGAGCAATTTGCCTTTCACCGTTGCCGCCCTTTATTGCTTTGCGCCGCTGCCGCAATATGAGAGCCTGCGCGAGCCGCTGGCTCAGCTTTGCTGCTCGAATGGCATCAAGGGAACGCTGCTTCTGGCGGCGGAAGGCATCAACGGGACGGTTGCGGGCACAGCCCAGGCGATTGAAAAGCTCGTGCAGCACATCACGGCCATTCCCGGCCTGGCAGAGCCCGAACTCAAATACTCCCATGCCAGCGAAATGCCGTTCCATCGCATGAAGGTGCGCTTGAAGCGCGAGATCGTCACCATGGGCGTCGAGGGCATCGACCCGTTGAAAAGCGTGGGCACCTATGTCGCGCCGCAGGACTGGAACGCCCTCATCGCGGATGAAGACACTGTCGTGGTCGATACGCGAAACGACTACGAATATGCCATCGGCACATTCGAAGGGGCGATCGATCCGCAGACCAAGACTTTTCGCGAGTTTCCCGAATGGGTCGAGCAGAACCGCGACAAGCTCGAAGGCAAGAAGATTGCCATGTTCTGCACCGGCGGCATTCGCTGCGAAAAGGCGACAGCCTTCGTCAAGGGGCTGGGCTTTGAGGATGTCTTCCATCTCAAGGGCGGTATCCTGAAATATCTTGAAGAAGTCCCGCGTGAAGAAAGCATGTGGAATGGCGAGTGCTTCGTGTTCGATGAGCGCGTGGCCGTAGGCCACGGCCTCGCTGAAAGCGACGTCGAGCTCTGCCGCGCCTGCCGTCGCCCGATTTCGCCGGAAGACAAGCTTTCGCAGTTTTTCGAGGAAGGCGTTTCCTGCGCCGGCTGCTATGACGAGCGGACGCCGGAAGATCGCGCCCGTTATGCGGAGCGCCAGAAGCAGGTAAAGCTTGCTGAGAAGCGCGGGGCGCACAAACATATCGGTAGCTGACGCCGCACGCTCTTCATAGGGCTGGTCAAACGGGTTTCACCGCATTATGGTGGCTCTGGTTCCGGAACGATCTGAATTCGTTACGGAATTTTGGGCGGCTTTTGCATGGACGCCCGTGCATCAAGGGTTTGACGGCATCCGGGTCGCGTTTGCCTCCATCACACCCATCATCGCAAGTCAGGGCATGGAAATTTCTCATGTCCCAACAGAAACAGCGCCGGTTCTCCGGCGGATGATGGTTTGCCTGCTGTTGCAGGTGATATGGAGGATATTCATGAAGAAACTGATCGCCGCATTTCTCATCACTGTTGCTGCTGGTGCCGCTTCGGTTGCTCATGCTGCCGAAAAGGTGACCGTTTTCGCGGCTGCCAGCATGAAAGACGTTATCGAGGAAGCCGCCAGGCAGATGAAGGCCCGGGACGGCACCGAAGTGGTCGCGTCCTTTGCTTCTTCGTCGGTTCTGGCCAAGCAGATCGAGCAGGGCGCTCCGGCGCAGATTTTCATCTCCGCCGATCTCGATTGGATGGATTATGTCGAAAAGGCTGGTGCCATCGACAACGCTTCGCGCAAGGTGATCGCAGGCAATGCGCTGGTGATCGCAACGCAGAAGGACACGCCGAAGGGCGAGGCCAAGGAGCTTTTGGGCGGCGGTCGTTTCGCCATGGGCGACCCCTCGAATGTCCCGGCGGGCAAATACGGCAAGGCAGCGCTGGAAAAGCTCGATATCTGGAAGGATGTCGAAAAGAACGCGGTCTTCGGCGAGAATGTGCGCGTTGCGCTGCAATATGTCAGCCGTGGCGAAGTCGGGGCGGCCATCGTCTATGCATCGGACCGTGCGGCGGCACGCGGACTGGTCGAAGCCTATCGGTTCCCGGCTGACAGTCATGCGCCGATCCTCTACCCTGCGGCGCTTGTAGCGAAAAACGAAACCGACGCCGCCAGGGCTTTCCTCGCTTTCCTTGAAAGCGATGCCGGTCAGGCGATCATCAAGGACAAGGGGTTCGTAGGCGCGTCGGAGGCTGCTGAATAAATGATCGCCAAAAATGATTGAGAGTAACGTCTGGCAGATTGTGTCTCTGTCCCTCCGGGTTGCCGGAATAGCCATCATTGTCGCTCTGCCGGTTGCCTTTGTGGTCGCGTGGATTCTTGCCCGGTTCAACTTTCCGGGCAAGTCTCTGGCGCAGGCCATCGTCACCATGCCGCTGGTTCTGCCCCCGGTGGTGACGGGCTATCTGCTTTTGATCCTGTTTGGCGCGCGGGGTGCGCTTGGTGCTCCCTTGCAGGAATGGTTCGGCCTTTCCTTTTCCTTTCGCTGGACGGGTGCCGCCCTTGCCGCCGGTGTGATGGCGTTTCCGCTGCTTGTCCGCCCGATCAGGCTTTCGATAGAAGGGCTTGACCGCGGGCTGGAGGAAGCTGCCCGCACGCTTGGCGCCAGCCGTTTCACCGCCTTTTTCACCGTCATTCTGCCGCCGCTTCTGCCCGGGGTGCTGGCAGGCGCCGTGCTTGGCTTTGCCAAGGCGCTGGGTGAGTTTGGCGCCACGATCACTTTCGTATCCAACATTCCGGGCGAGACGCAGACCCTTTCGCTTGCCATCTATGCCCTGATGCAGACTCCGTCCGGCGACGCGGAAGCATTCCGCCTGATTGCGATATCTGCTGCCATTTCAGTGGTTGCCGTGGTGCTGTCCGAATGGCTGCAGCGCAGGCTTGCGGGAGCAACGAAATGAGCGGGCTAGCTGTTTCGATTAATGGCCGCAACGGCAAGTTCATTGTGGAAGCCGATTTCGCAGCCGATTGGGGCGTGACCGCATTGTTCGGCCATTCCGGTGCGGGCAAGACGACGCTTCTGAAAATGATTGCCGGAACGCTTCGCCCCGAAAGCGGGCGTATCGCTGTTGGCGACTTCACGCTGTTCGATGTCGAAAGCGGCATAAACCTGCCGCCGGAAAAGCGCCGCATCGGCTATGTGTTTCAGGAGGCACGGCTTTTTCCGCATATGAGCGTCAAGCGCAACCTGACTTACGCGCGCTGGGCAGGCCGCAGGCAGGCGACGCGCAGCTTTGACGAAGTGGTGGCGCTGCTTGGCATCGGCCATCTCCTTGACAGGCGGCCATCGACGCTTTCGGGCGGCGAACGCCAGCGTGTCGCCATCGGTCGCGCGCTTCTGTCCGATCCCGCGCTCCTGCTGCTGGACGAGCCGCTTTCCTCGCTCGACCACGCGCGACGACAGGAAATCCTCCCTTTTATCGAACGTCTTCGTGATGAAAGCCATGTGCCGATCGTCTATGTAAGCCATGAGATCGATGAGGTGGCGCGGCTTGCCGACCAGATCGTGCTCCTGTCCGCTGGCCGGGTGACGGCAAGCGGTGCGGCGGCAGATGTCTTTCCGCTGATCGACGCCGAGGGCGAGGGCGGCGGCGTGCTGCTGGAAGGGACGGTTTCGTCCTATGACGAGCATTACAAGCTGGCGGAGATCGATCTTGGCGGCGCATCGTTTCAGCTCAGCGATGCGGGGCTGAAACAGGATATGCATGTGCGGCTGCGCGTGCGTGCGCGCGATGTTTCCATTGCCCGCAAGGCGCCGGAAGCGATCAGCATCCGCAACGTGCTGCCGGTGAGGGTCACGGCCATCACGATGGATGGCGGTCCCAACGCCTATGTCACGCTCGACTTCCGGGGGCGTCATCTGGTTGCGCGGCTGACGCGACGCTCGGTCGACGAACTGGCATTGCGCGCCGGTGATGAAGTGGTGGCGCTGGTGAAAGCAGTTTCGGTTGATCGCGCGGCCATTCGGGAAAAATGACACGGACACAATAATCCGGTTTTCGTCCCGCTTCTTTTATGCTCCTGTCCGGTCGAATGGGAGAATTGGCATGACTGATTTGCAGAACTGGACGCCGCGTCCACAGCCGGAACGCAAAGTGCTTGAAGGCCGCTATGTGCGGCTGGAACCGCTGAACCCCGGGAAGCATGGTGACGAACTGTTTGCCGCTTCCTCGGTGGAGGATGCGGACCGGCGCTTTACCTGGCTGTTCGAGTTTCCGCCTGCAACGCGCGAAGAATTCGAGCCTTGGCTGGAAAAAGCGTCCAAAAGCGACGATCCGCTGTTTTTCGCCGTCATCGACAAGGCGAGCGGCAAGGTGGCGGGGCGACAGGCGCTGATGCGCATAGATCCCGTCCATGGCGTCATCGAGATAGGCAGTATCTATTGGGGGCCGCAGATTTCGCGCACACCCGCCGCCACGGAAGCGCAGTTCCTGTTCATGCAGTATATTTTCGATGAGCTTGGCTATCGCCGCTACGAATGGAAGTGCCACAATGAAAATGGGCCTTCCAAACGTGCCGCCGAGCGTTTCGGGTTTCAGTTCGAGGGTGTATTCCGCCAGCATATGGTGGCCAAGGGCCGAAACCGCGATACGGCATGGTTTTCCATTCTCGACAGCGAATGGCCTGCCTTGAAGAAAGCCTATCAGGCATGGCTTGCACCCGAAAACTTTGATAGTGACGGCCAGCAGAAGAAGAAGCTGGAGGAGTTTCGTGACCGTGGCTGAGCGCAAGAAGAGCAATCCGGCAATTGCCGCCGCCGTCATCCTGATCGGCTTCGGGGTGCTTGCCTATTTCGTACCCAGCATCATGCTGGCGCTGGGCGAGCGCTCACAAATCGCGGCGATCATCTTCCCGATTGTCTTCGTTCTGGGCTTCTTCGCAATTTTCTGGCTGCGCTCGAAGCGGCAAAATAAAGATTAGAGCGCATCCCGAAAAGTGTGAAACGGTTTTCGGAAAAGATGCGCGTCAAAAACAAAGAGATAGAGCGCCGATCTGATTCACTCAGATCGAAACGCGCTCTAACTCACCAGCGAAGCGCTCAACAACAGCGCACCGGTCAGGGCGATGAACAGGGCGGCGGCCACCTCGATTGCCGCCTTCAGCCGACCCGACATGGCCTTGCTGCCCGCAAAGCGCAGCGCCGTGTTCTTGGCGGTGACGGCCAGCGTGGCAAGAACAGCCACCGTGATGAACGTGCCGAAGGCCATCGCGAAGACCGAAAGCAGACCGCCAACCATCAAGCCATTCAAAAGCGCAAATGTCAGCACGATCAGCGCGCCCGAGCATGGGCGCAGGCCCACCGAAAAAATCGCCGACCATGCCGTTTTCCAGTTGAAATCGTCGCCGAGCGCCGAAGGATCGGCAATATGGGCATTGCCGCATGCGGCGCACACGTCCCCGTCGCCGATGAAGATATGATCCGATGCAGCAGTGGTTGCGGGCTTGTAATTGAGCTTGACCGCGCTGCCGGTCGCAGCCGCGCGTGTGGCTTGCGAAATCGTGCCCTGCCATGCCGGGCCGGAAGCCATTGCCGGCTCGGGCGCGGCGGCAAAGAGCGATGCGGTCGGGCCAGGGCCTGCATCCTCGCGCTTCCTGAAAAGCAGCGGCAGCTTGCGCGCCAGCAGCCACAGGCCAAAAAACAGCACAAGCGCAAAACTGGCGATCTCCATGTAGCGCGCTGTCTGGTTCATCGAGATGCCGGTGCCGCGCAGCAGGAACCATGCGAGGCCGACGACGGCAATCGCCATGAGTGCCTGCAAAAGCGACGAAATGAACGAAAGGAAGATACCGCGCCGCAGCGCCGTTTCATTGGCGATCATATAGGACGAGATCACCGCCTTGCCGTGGCCCGGCCCTGCCGCATGAAAAATGCCATAAACGAAGGAAAGTCCAACGAGAACCGAAGCCTGCCATGGGTCTTCGCGCATGGCTTTCAGAGCGTTGGTCATGGCGAGATAGAAAGAGCGCTGCTGTTCGTTCATCCAGAGGATGACATGCGCGAAAGGCCCGGTCGGCTTCATCGCCACCTCATTCGCGCCGATACCGAGCGAGGACTGCGCATAGGCTTGCGCAACGATCATCGTAAGGCAGAGGGCCAGAACGAAGGCTGCCGCTTTTCTCATCAGCCAGTCTTTCCTTTCGGTTCGCAGTCTATCTCGAGACGGGTTGCAAATATCTTCGACATGTCCGTGCCTGTCGGATCGTTGAAAAAGGCATCGGTCAGTGTCGCCTGGTTCTGGGCAAGCGCCTCGTCCGGATCAGGACGAACAACCTTGGATGTGCAGCCTGCGGGCAGGCCCTTCACGACCAGGTCGCTGTCATTCATGTAATCGATGGCGGTATAGAAGGTCGGGTCATAGACGCCGAAGCTGATCTTGTGACCCGCGGCAAGCTTCAATGGTTTGTCGGGCTTGCTGGTGAAGATGATGAGCAGGCGATTGTCCGTGAAATCGGCGGCAAGATCGGTCGGCCTTGCCATTTTCACATCCTTGCCATTGTCCAGAACGGTCTGGAAATATTTGAATTCGGCAATGGAGCCATTGATGACATGGCCAAGGTCGATCAACTCCTGTTTGTCGAGCTTGAGATCGCCATTCTTGTCGAATTCCATGAGGACGGTGGAGGAAAAAACGTCGTCAAAGCGCCAGACATGCGCAAGCTGCTGCACCGTGCCGTCGGGCGATACGGAGAGTTCCAGCCGCGCCTCGGCGAAGACATGCGGGTGGGCAAGTGCAACCGTGGGCAAACAGCCCCCCAGCAACGCGATTGCTGCAGGCCGGATGAAACCGCGCTTGAACAAGGATGAAACCACCATCGAAAAATCCATTAGAACACGCTTATGCCCGAAGGCGGCGAAAGTGCGACGTCTCTGGAAAATCCAGAGCATGTTTCCCGAAAGTTTGACCCGGTTCGGGAGAAGGCAGACAGGAATGCTTTACTGCATTTCCCTGGAGTTGTTTTCCCTGTCCTTGAACCATTGGGTCAGAAAATCGACCAGCGCCCGGATTTTTGCCGGCAGATAGCGCCGATGCGGATAGACAGCATAGATGCCGCCATCCTTCACGATAAATTCGTCCAGACAGGAGACCAGCCTGCCGCGCTCGATTTCTTCTTCGGCGATGAAGGCGGGCAGCATGGAAAAGCCCAGACCGGCGAGTGCGGCGTTCTTTGTGGCGACGGGGCTGTTCACTTCAATCGGGCCGTTGACGGGAACCGTCATCATCGATCCATCCGTATTGCGGAAATGCCAGTTGTTGCGCGAGCGCGCATTGGTGTCGATGATGCAGGGCCGGTCGGCCAGGTCTTCGGGGCGCTCCGGTTTGCCGACACGGGCAATCAGTTCCGGCGCGCCGCACAGGACGGAGTGGAAGGGCGACAATCGCTTTGCGATGAGGGAAGAGTCCTGCAAGCGCGTGATGCGGATCGCAAGGTCGAAGCCTTCTTCCACCAGATCGACAAACCGGTCGTCCAGCCGCACGTCGAGCACGATTTCGGGATGGGCGAGGCAGAAATCGATCAGGGACTGGCCGATGACGGCATCGGCGAAGGTGCGCGGGGCCGACAGCTTGATGCGTCCGCGCGCATCGGAACTGGTTTCGCTGACGGCATCCTGCAGCGCGTCGATCTCGCGGATGATTTCGACCGCGCGGTGATAATAGGTGTGACCCGCTTCGGTCAGCGAGAATTGCCGCGTGGTGCGGTTGAGAAGACGCGCTCCAAGCTCGTCTTCCAGTTCGCGCACATATTTGGAAAGGAGTGCCTTGGAACGCCCGATTTTTCGCGCTGCGGCGGAAAAGCCTTCCGCCTCGACCACGTCGATGAAGGCGCGCATACGTGTGAGGGTGTCCATGGTCTAGCCCCGCTTCCCGATGATGTTTCTGGCCAGCCCGATCAGCGCCCGGTCGCTGCCGCGTGGTCCTATGAAAGAAATGCCGAAAGGTGCGCCCTGCACCTGCCCCAGGGGTAATGTGATTTGTGGCAGACCGGAAAGCACCGAAAGGCAGAGCAGGCGCAATGCCTGCTCGCGATAGGCCTGCAAGGTCTCGAAAGGTTCCTTTGCGAGCGGAGCCGCACCCGGTACGGTCGGCAGCGCCAGCACGGCGTCGTCCCCGATGATCTTCTCAAGTTCCTGCGTGAATTGCGCCCGGCGCACGCGCTGGCTGGCAACGAGATTTGGGGCGATTTCCGCGCCGAAGGCAAAACGGTCCGCGACGCCGGGCCCGAGCTTGCGATCACCCGAGGAAATCCAGCCACCATGCGTTACCCAGGCTTCCGCACCCTGAATGTGGCGGAAGACCAGATAGAGTTCATCTATCGAAAGTGTCGGCTGGCTTGCCGCCTGGAGGTTCGCGAAGTGCGGGCGCACTTCGGCAAACATGGCGCGATAGGCATCCGTTTCGGCCTCGCCCAGCAGAAGCTGTTCGAGAACCGGCATATAAAGAAGCTTCGTCAGATTGAATTCTCGGGCGTCGTCGCCAAGCAGGATGGCGCCAACCCGGTCATAAAGCTCTATGTCGCGCGCAAACCATCCGATTGTATCGAGCGAGGGCGCAAGCGGCATGATGCCCTGAAGCGGAATGCGGCCATGGGTGCTGCGCAAGCCCACGAGGCCGCAGAAGCTTGCTGGAGCGCGAATGGAGCCGCCCGTATCCGAACCGAGCGCAATGTCGGCGAGCTTGCCTGCAACGGCCGCCGCCGAGCCGGAGGACGAACCGCCGGTAACGCGGTCCGGCGCTGCCGGATTGATCGGATAGGGGAAATGCGAATTCTGCCCCATCAGGGAAAAGGCAAGTTCGTCGGTCTGTGCCTTGCCGACAAATTCCGCCCCGGCGGCGAGCAGCCTTTCCACCACCGGAGCCGATCTTTCGGCGCGCGGTGATTCGGCCTCGATCTGCGGATTGCCGCATCCCGTCACCATTCCGGCAACGTCATAAATGTCTTTTACGGCGAGCCGTTCGCCTTCAAGCGGCCCTTCCAATGCGTGAACGGGCGGCTTTTCAGCTTTTGCAATGATGGCGTTGAAGGGATCGAAACTGGCCATTGTTCACAACATGCAACAATTAACGGGATATTTACGCTCTTTCGAGACGGATTTGCCTGTTGAATGTTTCACTAATATTGAACAATGGCAAGCGTACAGCGCACTGCGATCCTGCCAAAAATAAATTCGCTCAACCAATTTTTTGTCATTGAATGGACACGACTTTGCGCTTATATCGCGCTTGCCCAAAGTCGCACGTGCCTGTGGGTGTCCGCCGATCCTCGAATGGTGAGGAATTCGGTACGGTACCTGGACCTAACCGCTCCAGTCGATCTGATGGCCAACCGCCAGATCGAGGACATCTTGAAGCAACGACGGTGCGGGCCTTTCTAGTGTCTTTCGGCTGTCCAAAAGCCGAAATTACTGAAGAGGCACACCTTCATTGCCAGAAGTGCGGATGCGGTTCTCCAATTCCAATCCAAGGCAGACAAAGCGGAGTAACGCGGGTTTAGCGTTGTTCCATCGCCGCATGAGTTTTCGCGTGACATCAGCACCTCCAAAGGCTGGCTTCACGGCGGATGCGTTCATGCACACTTTGTCCCTTTGAAAGCGGTGAAGACAACCGCGCGGGAGAACGACCATGGCAACGCAGCGTATTATCGACTTCCTCAACACCCGCCGTCCGGACGGTCCTTGCCTCGTCGTCGATACCGACGTCGTGCGCGACAACTATCTGAGCTTCGAGAAGGCTTTGCCCTATTCGCGCATCTTCTATGCGGTGAAGGCAAATCCTGCGCCGGAAATCCTGCGCCTGCTCGCTTCGCTCGGCTCGTGCTTCGATACCGCTTCGGTCGCCGAAATCGAAATGGCGCTGGAAGCCGGCGCGACGGCGAACCGCATTTCCTATGGCAACACCATCAAGAAGGAGCGCGATATTGCGCGCGCTTTCGAGCTGGGGATTCGCCTTTATGCGGTCGATTGCGTGGAAGAAGTGGAGAAGGTTGCGCGCGCCGCCCCCGGCAGCCGCGTGTTCTGCCGCGTGCTGACGGACGGTGAAGGCGCCGAATGGCCGCTGTCGCGCAAGTTCGGTTGCGTGCCTGCGATGGCTATCGACGTTCTGCGCCATGCAAAGTCGCTGGGTCTCGATTCCTACGGTGTGTCGTTCCACGTCGGCTCTCAGCAGACGGACCTCACCGCATGGGACCGTGCGCTCGGCGATGCGGCCAAGGTGTTCCGCACCCTTGCCGATGAAGGCATCGTGCTGCGCATGGTCAATATGGGCGGCGGTTTCCCGACCCGTTACCTCAAGGACGTACCGACCGCGCAGGCCTATGGCATGGTGATCTTCGACGCGCTCTCCAAGCATTTCGGCAACCGCATCCCGGAAACTATCATTGAGCCGGGCCGCGGCATGGTCGGCAATGCAGGCGTGATCAAGACCGAAGTGGTTCTGGTCTCGCGCAAGGCGGACAACGACAATGTGCGCTGGGTCTATCTCGACATCGGCAAGTTCGGCGGTCTCGCCGAAACCATGGACGAGGCGATCCGCTACCAGATCGTGACCCCGCATGACGGCAGCGAAACCGAACCATGCGTGCTGGCCGGCCCGACCTGCGACAGTGCGGACGTTCTTTACGAAAAGACGCCGTATCCGCTGCCGGTCTCGCTGACCATCGGTGATGAAATCCTCATCGAAGGCACGGGCGCATACACCACCACCTACTCGGCGGTGGCGTTCAACGGCTTCGAACCGCTCCGATCCTACGTCATCTGATCTTTGAGGCCGGGATATGATCCCGGAAAGCGCGAACGCTTTCCGACCTCGATCATACCTTTGAAAGTCTGAAAGATCCTCTCAATCCGCCCGGTGCTGCAAGGCGTCGGGCGGGGTGTGCTGCTGCCGCTTTGCGGGGATAGATGTGATGAACGCAACTCTTGAAATTCAGGAAAACACCGTAACCCTCGTTGCCCCGGCTTTTTCGATCGCGGGCGAGGCGCTGGAGCATGTGCTGGCGCGCGAAGCCTTGCTGGACCGCGCGATGGGTGAAGGCCGCCGCCGCAAGTCATCGGAAAAACTGCGTCGTGGTCGCCTGCCCGCAGAGGGGCTGGCCTTTGCCGCACTTGGCGAAGACAGAGCGCTCGCAGGCACCGTGCGGCTGTGGGATGTCCATGCCGGGCTCGACGCCTTCGGTTTTCCCGTGTCCGCCTTGCTGCTCGGTCCGCTGGCCGTCGAACCTTCCGCCGCCGGTTGCGGCATCGGTTCGGCCTTGATGCGTCATGCCATCGACGAGGCCATGCGCCTTGGCCATGGCGCGATCCTGCTCGTCGGCGATCCGGAATATTACGGGCGCTTCGGCTTTACCGCTGAAAAGACCGGCGAGCTTGCCATGCCAGGCCCATATGAAAAGCGCCGTTTTCTGGCGCTCGAATTGAAGCCGGGCCATCTGGACGGCGCACATGGTGTCTTGCGCGCCAGCGGGCGCAAGGTGCCTCGCGCCGAGGTGCTTGCACGCCGGTCGGCATGAGTTGATCGATAAGATTATACTTCAAATGGAAGAGATTAGCGCATTTCCACCAAAAGTGTGAAACGTCTACGGGGGGAAATCAGTTCACTGGACTGATTTCCTATCCCGCTTCGATGCGTTGGATAATGCGATAAAACAAATAGTTAGAGCGGTTCCGGCGTTCCTGTTGGAACAGGAACCGCTTAGAGGCGCAGCAGCCGTCCGAAATTGCGGACGGCTGTGATCGCAAGCCCTGCGAGGAAGCCGGCAATCAGCCCGGCGATGACGATCAGCTTGCGCGATGTGCTGGCCGGATCGAGCGGCGGGCGGGCTTCCGACAACACCCTGACATTGGCGGTATTCAGCCCTTCCTGTTCGTTCGTCTCGCGCGAGCGCAGGAGGAAGGCTTCGTAGACGGAGCGGCGCGCGGTCGCCTCGCGCTCAAGCTCGCGCAATTTCACCAGATCGCCGCTATTGTTTGCCTGCTGTGACTTGAGCTGCGCCAGACGCGTGGTCAGGTCTTTTTCCTGCTGCACGGACCGCGAGACCTCGACTTGCAGCGAGGAGCGGATGCGCCGCAATTCAGCGTCGATGTCGCTCAGCACCGTGCCCGCCTGCGACTGTGCCTGAATGAGCGCCGGGTGACGGGGGCCAAGCTGGGTGGATAAGCCGCTTGCCGTCTGGCGCGCCTGCGCATATTGCGCCCGCAGAGCCGTCAGCGTGTTGGATCGCAAATCCTCCGGCAAAGTCCCGGTCACCACACTGTCGGAAGTGGCGTTGCTCAGTACCTGTACACGGGCCTGAAGCCGCATGGTTTCGGCGCGCTGGTTGGTCAGTTGATCGTTGAGCCGCGTCAGGTCGTTATCGCTGATCAGCTTGCCATCCACATTGACGAGATCGTGCGATGCGCGGAAATCAGCCGCTGCGCGCTCCGCCTGTTCGACATTGGCGCGCATGTCTGCAAGCCGGTTCGACAGTTCGTCCGAAGTGCGCCGTGCGGCATCGGATTGCAGCGATGCAAGCTCGCTCTGGAAAACGGTGCTGATGGTGTTCGCAAGCGAGGCCGATTTCTGCGGATCGCGGGTTTTCACCGAGATCGAATAGATGAAGGTCTTGGCGTCGCGCCCGATGGCGATACTCTTGTGCAGGTTATAGAGAACGCGGGTTTGCAGCGTCTGGCTGTCGCTCGCCTTTTGGGGGGACAAGATATCCTTGATCTGCGCAAACAGTCCGGCAATGCCGGTCGGAACCAGCGTGCCGTTGAATTCGGGGTCTTTTGTCAGGTCCGTCCTGTCGATCACTTTCAGCAGAACACTGCTGGAATCGATGATGCGGGCCTGGCTTTCGGCGACGGCAAGCGATGCGTCGGTCGGGAGTTGCCCCGGGGTCAGTTCGTCTCCAACCGTCTTGATGTTGCGCGGATCGACCAGAATATCGGTCGAAGCGACGTACATCTGCGGCAGCGACAATGCATAGAGCGCGGCGACCACACCGCCCAATATCGTGCTGACCAGCAGGAGCCTGCGCGATCCCCGCACTACATCGATGGCGATGCGCGGATCGATCAGCGGTTTCCATTCGGCATCCGGTGCCGGGCGGTCGGCAACAGGATGCTCGCGCATGACGGGTTCGCGGGCTGGCTCCGGGGGTGGAGCGTCAGCCTCGATTGCGATTTTGCGACGTTCGCGTTCCTGAATCTTGCGCTCCAGTTCCGCTTCGATGAGCGCCACGCGTTTTTGCAACTCGGCCACGTCCGCATCGTCCAGTTCTTCCTCGATAACGGGTTCTGGCGTTTCTTGCGCATCATGGTCGTGTTCATGAAAGAACGCAGCGCGTTCATCCGATGTGGCGGGTGGTGTCCATGGCGGCGCGGCTTCGCTATCACGTGGAGCAGGCGGGCGACCGGTGGGGCGATCCGTCGGGCGCACGTCGGAAAATGCGAGAAGAGGTTTCTCAACTCCCGCCTTTCTGCGCCCCTCATGATCGCTCATTGTCGAATTCGTCCGCATCTGTAGCCGCTGCGGCCGTTTCAGGTGCCCGCTGCCGCCATGAAATCCATTAAACAGGGCTTGCACATGCCAAACCGGAATCCGCTCGCCCCAAACCTGATGGCCGAATGTAATTTTTTATAGAAAACAAAAAGTTAAAATAATGTCGGCCTGAACCGCGAAATGCTCGGCCCTCTTATTTTAGCTTTTGCTTGTCTGCTCTTTGAGCTTGCAAAGAAGAGTTTAAGTCTTTTTAGCTAAATCTCTTTATCTCGTCCCGCTCCAATGGGTCGAACGCACCACGAGACCACGATGGATGAGGCTCCCTGTTGATAGCGAAAGCGCTGCGGAAACTGTCAGGCAATAATGCCGGAATAGTGCGCGATTACCTGTCCCTGTTTTCCGGCTCCGCTGGCAGGCTGGTGGTTTCACTCGTCTATTTCATCGCGCTTGCAAACACGCTGCCCACGGGCGATTTCGGGATATTCGCCACTGCATCGGGCACGGGCGTGGTGCTGTCGCGCATCGTTTCCCTCGGGTTCAGTTCGCCGCTTTACCGCATATCGACAGTAAAGCCGCGCCTGCTCGGCATCTATACGGCGGGTTTTCTCGTCGCCATTCTGGTGTCGCTGCCGCTGTTCGCGCTGGCGTCCTGGCTGGTTTACTTCGTCTTTTTCAGCCGCGATATTTCCTTCCTGCCCTTTGCCGTTGTGGTGTTTGCCGAGGCCCTGTTCTGGCGGTCGACGGAAATCGTCATCATCGTCAATAACGGCCTGCGCCGCTTCGGCATATCGGCGGGACTGGTGATTTTCGGCACGGCCACGCGAGCCGTCGCAGCCCTACTGTTCATGTGGCTGGCAAGCGCCCACGATATTGCGCATTGGGCATGGTGGTATGCGGCTGCAAACGGGGTCGCGCTGCTTGCCGCGCTGCGATTTTACCCGTCGATCCGGCTTCGCTTCAGACCGTCGCTTTATATGCGGCGGCTTTCCGATGCGATTGCCGTGATGGGCGCCGAACTGCTGTTCTATATCCAGGCCGAGCTGGACAAGCTTCTCGTGCTGACTGTCGGCGGGCCTGCGACGGCGGGGCTTTACGCGATCATCATGCGCCTTGTGGACCTTACTGCCCTGCCGGTTCGCTCCTTCAACATGATGCTGGTGCAAAAGCTCATGCGCGCGCCGGACATGCTGTCTTCTTTGCGCATCCGCGCCGGACTGGAGCTTGCGGTCTTCTCCGTCTCGGTGGCAGGTCTCGGCGCGATGGTCGTGTTCCTGCAAATCTTCCCGAACGCACTCGGTTCAAGCGTTGCGCCCATCGTCGGCCTGTTGCCGCTGGTGCTGCTCGTACCCGGTTTCCGCAACCTGATCGAATACCAGACCGAAATTCTGTATGCGCGCGGTCAGTCCGGTCTCAGGACCTTGAGCATGGTGCTGATGACTGCGGCCAAGGCATTCTTCGTCTGGCTGTTGCTGGTGAACTATGCCGACAGTCACGACTGGATTCTGGGACTCAATATCGTGTTTGGCGGCCTCTATCTGCTGTCGCTGGTTTTCACCTATTCCAGCATTCGTTTGCCAGCTAAACGAATTTAAGGTTCAGGCTCCGATAATGCGCCGGATATCGTCGACCGAAAGGCCGAGAAAGGATTGCATGCCGATAGCGACCTGATGGGGTTCCATTTCGGCGATGAAGGTGCGGAATTCCTCTTCGCTCGGTGGCGGGGCGAACCATTGCATCCGGCAGAGATCATGCGTGTCGCTGAAATGGCCCGAGCCTTGCAGCACGTCATCGACATAGCGGCCATAGATGAAGCATTCGGAAAAGCGTCTTATATTGCCAAGGGCCGCCACCCAATGCTGTCCGGTATGAGCTTCGATCCGCTCGCACATCGAAATCACGCTGTCGCGCCGCCATGAAACAAGCTGGCCGATATAGTCGTTAAGCCCGCTTTTGCCGTTTTCGATGCCGAGCAGTTTCGCTGCATTGGCCGCCCAGACCGGATGCTCCGGCCATTCGGGATTGGCGAGCGCATTGGGGCGGACGAAAAGCCGAAGCTGTTCACCATGCCAGAGTGTGCCGCAATCGAAGGGGCGCAGAAAGGCCGTGTCGGAATCCGTGTAGAGAAAACCGTCTTCCTCCACGGCAGCGGCAAGCGCGATCCGGCGCAACTGCTGCACATGCCAGCCACGCAGCGGCTTGGTCCGGAGCGAAAGCCAGACCCGTCTGCGCCAAAGATAGGTCGGATCCCAGAAGGCGTGCAGCCAGGAGGGGAGAAGATCGCGCTCATCGATGATGACCCGGTGCGCGCTTTCGAGCTTGCGAAACAGGGCAACATCCTTGCTGTCTACGAGGATGTAGTGCTTCGTGAAACCGCTGACATATTTGTCCACGGTTTCGCAAAGCAGCTTGCAGCGCTCGAAATCCTGATCCCAGCTGGCCGTGACGATTGCGGTTCTCACCGGGGTTCTCCCTTCATCCAGCCTTTGGCGACGCGCCACAGAAATACGGGATTGCCGATGAGATAGCGTTTCGCGAGCCTTCGCGGTTCCTGCAACAGCCGGTGCGCCCATTCCATCTGGATCTTGCGCATCCAGTGCGGCGCGCGCTGCACGCGGCCTGTATGCAGGTCGAACAGCGCGCCGACCGCGCTCGCTATCGTGCAGTGCTCCGCGGTGATATGCTTGTCGATGAAGAGTTCCTGGCGCGGGACGCCCATCGCGACGAGCAATAGGTCGGCGTGGAATTCCTTCAATTGCGCCAGAATGCCGTCGAGATCGGCGGGCTTGAAGAAGCCGTCGGAAATGACGCGATATTCATGGCGGGGTATCTGCTGCCTGAAAAGCTGTGCGGCGTCGGCAGCGACGCCCGGACCGCCGCCGAGAAGTGCAACCTTCAGCGGGCGTTTCATATGCTGCAAGAGCCCCGGAATGAAGTCCGTTCCGTTGAGATTGGCAGGGAATTTGCTGCCATAGGCAACCTTGCTGGCAATATCGACACCCACCCCGTCGGGCAGGATCAGGAAATCCTGCAACGCAGCGCGATAATCCGGGGTTTCATCCGCAATGTTGGAATTGTTGGCGTTGAGCCAGCCTTGCTTCATGAACCGGCCCTCATTGATACGGTTCTCGAAGAAGGCGAAGGCGCCGTCCCAATCAAAACAGGCGACCTTCACGCCAAGGATGTTCCGGTAGGTTACATTTTCGGTATGCATCATGCCTAGTCCGTCATTCTATTTTCGCTGCGAAGTGCTTGCAGACCGCGGGCAACCGCACGGTCCATGCCTTCGATTTGTGACCGGGTGAAGGCCTTGCCGTCCAGTCTCTGGCTGTCCCCCGATCTTGCCTTCCCGATCCGCTCGATGATTGCCGCCGCGAAGGCTCGCGGGTCATCGGCAATGGTGCAATTGGCCGGGATATTGTCGATACCGCGCACGGAATGCGTCGTGGCGACGCTTGGCATGCCCAGCTCGAATGTTTCAATGGTTTTCAGCTGCACCCCGGTTCCCGCCCGGCTGATGAGCGGAACAACCGCCCCGCTTTCCACGAATTCCGTCGCATCCGGCACCTTGCCGACGAAGTTGACGCCAGACCAGGCAGAGACGAGATCAGCGGGCGTGTTGCCTGCAATCGTGATGGAAATATCGCCGGGGAGATGCGGCTTTACCTCGCGCAGGAACCATTCCAGCCCGATGCGGTTCGGGTGCCATGTCCATGTGCCGATGAGGGCAAGGTCGTACCTTGCCGGGCGTGGCTGAGCCGCCTGCATTCCGCCCGGCGTGACGAGCGGCATCGTCGCAAACCGGTCGGGAGCAAGTCCGAGCGCCGGGCCGTCATCTTCGGCAAAGGTGAAGACGAAACGCGCCGTTCCGCTGAGGCGGCTTTCCAGCCCTTTGAGAATGCGCGCCTCGCGGGCGAACAGGAATTTCTGAATGAAGCTTCGGGCGTCGGCGGCGTTTTCCTCCGCCGAGCGATATTCCACATTATGCGCCACGAAGAGCGACGGCTTGTCCTTGAAAATATCTTCAAACGCGCCGGGCAGGGTCACCCCGTTCAGCACATAGGCATCGAAAGGGCCGATCCGTCCGATGGCCTCGCGCAGTTTCTGCGCTGGAATCACCCGCAACTTCGCCGAGGAGACAGTCAGGCCGGTCAGGAAGGATTTCACCACCCAGCCGATCTTGCGCCTGATGCCAGCGCCTTCGGTTCGCACTTCCACCTCGCCCAGCACGACCGTAACCGCAGCATCGGCTTTCACGCCCGGCCATGTGAAACCAAGCACGGTCACCTTTGCACCCGAACGCCGCAGGCCATCGACCACAGCCGAATTCGCCACTTCATAACCGGTAGTCGGGATTCCATGCGGAACAATCGATGTTACGAAAACAAGGTGAGGGGACGGCAAGTCAGCTCCTGCATATTACGGATCAGCGTTCTCTATGATAGTTTCAGGCTGTGCTTACAACCACGCGGTGAACTTTTCTTTAATTGTTTTTGAATAGGCCCGGTGAAAACATGGGTCGTTAAATATTGGGTGGCGTAATGTCTGTATTACCGGATCATATACAAGTAATTGCTAAAACACCTAAACTTCGTTTCGATGAAGTAGAGGTGGTGGTGACCTTGCCGACATTTCGCCGTCCGGAGCATGTCATCCGCACGCTGGATACGCTCAATGCCCAAGTCACCAGCCGCCGCTTCGCGGTCGTGGTGATCGAAAACGAGGCGGAGGACCGGGAAGGCGCCAAGGTTGCGGCACCACAGTTCGAGGCCGGAAAATATAACGGCATGCTGATCGTGGAATCCCATCGCGGCAACTGCAATGCCTATAATGCAGGCTGGCTGACGGCGACGACCTATTTCCCGAATTTCAAATATGTCATCGTCATCGATGATGACGAACTCGCCGATCCGGCCTGGATCGAAAACATGGTGGCAACCGCCGAGCGCTATAATGCCAGCCTCGTCGGCGGTCCCCAATATCCGATTTTTGAGAAGCCGGGTTCGGAAAAATGGGCAAGGCATCCGGTTTTCCTGCCGCATTACAGCAAGACCGGGCCGGTTCCAATCATCTATTCATCCGGCAACCTGTTGATCGCCCGCCCGGTTCTGGAAGCCATCGGCTATCCGTTCATGGACCTGAAGTTCAATTTCACCGGCGGCGGCGATTCCGATTTCATCAACCGCTCCCGCGCCAAAGGCTTCACGATTGCCTGGTGCAACGAAGGCATCGTGCGGGAGACTATTCCGGCACGGCGGCTGGAGAGCGACTGGATCACGGCGCGGGGCCTGCGCAACGGCGTCCTGTCAACGCTGATCGAGCAACGCCAGCGCAAGGACGAGCCTTTGGGTCAGGTGCGTGTTTTTTTGAAAAGTCTCGCTCTTTTGGCTTATTCTCCGATCAAGGCCCTGCGGCGCGGCATCGCGGCGCGCTTCGTGCCGGTCGGGACTTACTTCATCCATATCGGGCTGGGCCGCGTCATGGCCCATTTTGGATATCTGAATGAGCAATATCGCAACCCGGACAAGAACTGACGCGCGTTCCGATGTTGCGGCGCAAGCCAACGTGCGGGCGACAGTCCGCACGATTGCGCTCGTTATCGCCACGATAACATTCTGCATTCTGCTGATTTCCTTCCATCCCTTCAATCCGCTCAGCGCCGCGGCGAGCGGGGATGCGTCGGGCGGCGGCGATGCCATCAACCAGCTCGGTTTCGGCTGTCTCGGAGCCGTATCCCTGCTGTCGCTTGCCATGTTCGCCGATCCGAAGAAGGTGGCCAAAATCGTCAGCCCCGGCTGGCTGCTGATGTTTGCCTTCCTGTTGGCGTCGGTTTTCGCAAGCCCCGATCCGGCAACCGCGATACGCGGCGTATTGTTGACGATGATCGGCATTCTGACGGTCATTGCCGTCCTCAGCCTGCCGCAGGATGGCGACGCCTATTCGGCCATGCTGGTCACTGTGGCTTCGATCGTCATCGTCGTTTCCTATGCGGGCGTCGTGCTTCTGCCAAATCTCGGCACCCACGGCGCCGACGCGCTGGAACCGCAGAACGCCTATCTCTGGCGCGGTGTCTTCACGCACAAGAACATTGCCGGTCCGGTCATGGCCGCCTTTTCCTTCGCCGGTGTCTATCTGTGGCGGCGCGGCTGGCGGGTGAGCGGTTTCCTGATTGCCGTCTCCGCATTGGTCTTCGTTTCGCAGACCGGATCGAAGACGACGGCGGCGCTGGTGCCGCTGGCCATGCTGCTCGTGATCACCCCCGGTCTTTTCGGCCTCCGTTTCCTCGCGCCGGTGGCAGTCTTCACGATCCAGTTTCTGCTTGCGCTGTTTACCTTCGGCACGGTCCTGTTCGAGCCGATGCATCAGCTCGTTCTGCAACTCGACGTCGATCCCACCTTTACCGGGCGCACCTCCATCTGGGCCTTTGCGGTGGAAGCGCTGTCCCAGCGCCCGTGGACCGGCTTCGGCTATGAAAGCTTCTGGGGCACACCGATCGCGAAGCAAGCCGCCAATCCGTATTATCTCGACTGGGATGTGCGCGGCATCGTGCATGGGCACAATGGTTATCTCGATATCGCGCTGTCGATGGGGGTTCCGGCGCTCATCTGTGCTATTTTCGTCATCATCGTCATGCCGCTGGTCAATTACGCGCGCTGCCGCCCGGTGCGGGAAAACCTGCTGCTGGCCGATTTCTTCCTGATGGTCGTGTTCTTCGGAACGTTGAACGCCATGCTGGAAAGCTTCTTCTTCCGCCGCATGGACCCGGTCTGGCTCACGCTCGTCTTTGCGATCTTCGGCCTCAGGCTGACCGCGAAAATCATCATCCCGAAACGATAGAGCGGTTCCAGTGAAAACAGAATCGTGGAACCGCTCTATCTCTTTGTTTACACGCATTATCCAACGCAGGACCGTTTCGCACTTTTGCTGGAAATGCTTTTAGCCGGAGCCACTTCATGAATATCGCAATTGTCGGGACCGGATTTGTTGCCGACTACTACATGACCACGCTGCGCAATTATCCCGAACTGACGCTGCGCGGCGCCTATGACCGCTCTCCCGAGCGGCTGAAGGCGTTCTGCGCGCATTACTCGGTCAGTGCTTATGAGAGTTTCGAGGCAGTCCTCGCCGATCCGGACGTAGAGATCGTCGTCAACCTGACCACGCCTGAAAGTCATTTTGAAATCTCCCATGCAGCGCTTTCGGCGGGAAAGCACGTCTATTCCGAAAAGCCGCTGGCGATGAATTATGACGATGCGGAAGCGCTGGTCGCTTTTGCGCGGAAGGCAGGGCTCACGCTCGCGGCAGCTCCGGCCAATGGCCTCAGCGATGCCTATCGTCTGGTAGCAAGCGTAATGAATGGCATCGGCGTGCCGCGTCTTGTCTATGCGGAAATGGAAGACGGGCCGGTATTTCGTGACAAATGGTCAAGCTGGCGTTCGCAGTCGGGAGCGCCGTGGCCCGGCCTGCACGAATTTGAGATCGGCTGCACGCTGGAACATGCGGGCTATGCGCTGTCATGGCTGGTGTCGCTGTTCGGTCCGGTCGAAAGTGTCTCGGCATTTTCCGCGATAACCTTTCCGGACAAGGGGCCGGGAACCGAGCATCTGCATATGGCGCCTGATTTTTCGGTCGGCTGTCTCGTTTTCAAGTCGGGGCTGGTGGCGCGTCTCACATCGGGGCTTGCCATGCCGAAGGATCGCAGCCTGACAATCGTTGCCGACAAGGGCTCGATAGTGGTGGATGATCTCTGGGATAATCGTTCGGTCGTCCGTCTTGAACGCACGGAGGAAAAGCGCCGTTTTCTCGCGCGCCTGTTCGGCATCATCGAAATGCGCGTCGGCAAGTTTCTGTCCTGGAAACCGACCGTCGGCACAAAGCTGTCCTATCCGAAGGCCGACAAGCGGTCGCTGCCCATGTATCCCTCACAGATCGATTTCGTGCGGGGCATCGCCGATCAGGCCCGCGCAATCCAGACGGGCGACAAGGCGTTCTTCTCTGGCGATGTGGCGCTGCATATCACCGAAATCGCGCTTGCCCTGAACAATGCCGGTGAAAATGCGCAGCCTTACAGGATGAGAAGCAGTTTCTAGAGAGCCGATCTCAGCTCGTCTTTCTGAAAATTTGTCCTGGCGCGCATCTTATCCGAGAACCGTTTCACACTTTTCGGGATACGCTTTTCAACCCTTCGACAGCACCTTGCGGATGATGTCGGCAACGGCTGCACTATGGTCGAGCGGCATGATCGCATCGGATATCCGGCCGCTTCGCACCGCATCGCGGACCGCTTCGGCCTGAAACTGCAATCCGTTGCCGGAAAAAGCATAGGTTTCGATGGTGCGGCCCGGCAGGGGCAGGCGGTTCATGACCTTGCCTACAAACCCCTTGCCGCCATTCGGGCCGAGCGATGACCGCGCGGCAAAGGCAGAAAACAGCGTCAGCCTCTGGGCTTTCAGAAATGGCGAATGGATCAGGATCGTGCCTTTGGTCCCCTCGATCAGCATGCTGTTCTCGCCGTCGCGGTCGAAGCCGCAGGAAAGGCTGGCTGTAGCGCCCCGCCAGCCGAGCTGGAAATCGGTACGCATGTCGACGCCGCTTCTGGCGCGCTGCCAGCGGCCGTCCGCATGATCCGGCAAGCCAAGGAAATACAGTGCCAGCGAAACCGGATAAACACCGAGATCGAATGCAGCGCCGCCGCCAAGTTCCGGACTGAAGAAGCGGCTTTGCGGGTCATAGGCGCGGATATAGGACAGATCGGCTTCAATGCGCGTCACCGCGCCGATGCGACCGCTGTCGATATGCTTCCTGGCGGCGCGGATCGCTGGCAGAAAGCGGCTCCACATCGCCTCCATGGCGAAGACGTTTTTTGCTTTCGCAGCGGCTTCGATCTGCCGTGCGCCCGCCGCATCCAGCGACAGCGGCTTTTCGATCAGGCATGGCTTGCCGGCCGCGATTGACTGCATGGCCTGCAGCACATGCATCGCGCTCGGAGTGGCGATATAGATGGCATCGATATCCGGATGGGCGAGAAACGCGCCTGAATCGCTGAATGCCTTGTCAGCGCCGATCCGCCGGCGGAAAGCTTCGGCGGTCTCCGCCGCGCGCGAGCAAACAGCGGTGACACGCATCCCCGTGCTTGCCTGAATATCGTCCGCAAAGGCGTTGGCTATCGTGCCCGTGCCCCATATGCCCCAGCGAAAGTCTGTCTTTGCCTGCCTGTCCTGATTCACGTGCTTGCCCCGCAACTTCATACAGGTGCTATATAGCTCATGTAATGCGGCTAACGAAGTTTCTTTGTCCTGTCAGGATGTCTTTCACAAGGTGGGTTTGATGAGCGGATTTGTCGTGGCTGTAGCGCGGGATGGTGAGCATCGTTTTTCCAAACAGGTCGTGCCGGAAATCCGCATCATCACGGGGCATGGCGTCGAAGGCGATGCGCATCAGGGCGTGACGGTAAAGCACCGTTCCCGCGTGCGGGCCGACCCGACACAACCCAATCTGCGGCAGGTGCATCTCATCCATGCCGAGCTTTTCGACGAGCTGGCCGAAAAGGGGTTCGATGTTGCGCCCGCCGACCTTGGCGAGAACATCACCACGCGCGGTGTCGATCTGCTGGGTCTGCCCCAGGGCGCGCTGATCAGGATCGGCGATGAAGTCGTTCTGGAAGCGACCGGCCTGCGCAACCCCTGCGCCCAGATAGAGAATTTCCAGGCCGGGCTTCTGAATGCTGTGCTGGACCGCACCCCCGATGGCGAACTGGTCCGCAAGTCGGACATCATGACCATCGTTCTTGCAGGTGGCATGGTAAAGGCGGACGACGCGATCACTATCGAATTGCCGCCGCTGCCGCATCACAAGCTGGAACGGGTGTGAAAATCGCGAAACACGGGTTTTCAGGCCAGCTAACCGATTTAACAAGGCGGTTATGCGGGCAAAACCGGTGATTTTCGTGACGGGAGGTCTATCAACTTTGCGTCATATGCCCTAGATCATCCCACAATAGGATACAGATTGACATGCGCTGCTGCCGAAATCCGGCGGCGGCCTATTCTTATCGGTTCGGCTTGTCGGCGTTCGATGTTCTGCATGTGTCTAGACGACGGCCGGTCGGTTGCATTTGCGAAGGGCACAAAATGGAAAAAGCAGATATCGGAATGGTCGGCCTTGGCGTCATGGGCTCCAACCTGGCGCTGAACATAGCCGAGAAGGGCTATACGGTAGCCGTCTATGACCGTGATGAGCCTGTGCTGAAAGCCTTCCTCGAAAAGGCTGGCCCGCTGCGCGACAAGATCATTGCTTGCCCTACTTTCGAGGACCTCGCGGCGAATATCCGCAAGCCGCGCCCGATCATCTTCCTCATCAAGGCAGGCGCTCCCGTCGATGCTGAGACCACCCGCCTCAAGGCCTATCTTGAGAAGGGCGACATCATGATCGACGCTGGCAATTCCGATTATCGCGACACGGTGCGCCGTCTGAAGGCGCTCGGCCCCAATGATCCGACCTTTGTCGGCATGGGCGTTTCCGGCGGTGCGGAAGGTGCGCGCCACGGTCCGTCGATGATGGTCGGCGGCACCGAGGAAGCCTATGAGCGCATCGCGCCGATCCTGCTTGCCGCTGCCGCCAAATACAAGGACGAACCTTGCTGTGCGCTGGTGGGCCCCGATGGCGCCGGTCATTTCGTCAAGACGATCCATAACGGCATCGAATATGCCGACATGCAGATGATTGCCGAAATCTACGGCATCCTGCGTGACGGTCTCGGGCTTTCCGCCCCTGCCATCGGCGATGTGTTCGAGAAGTGGAACCAGGGTCCGCTCAACTCCTATCTGATCGAGATCACCGCCAAGGTGCTGAAGGCGACCGATCCGGAAACCGGCAAGGCGATGGTCGACATGATCCTCGATGAAGCCGGCCAGAAGGGCACGGGCCGCTGGGCGGCCATCGAGGCGCAGATGCTGGGTGTTCCGGCAACCGCGATTGAAGCTGCGGTCGCTGCCCGCTCCCTGTCCTCGCTGAAGGCGGCGCGCGCGCTTGCCGCAAAGGCCTATAATCCCGGCCAGCGCAGCCTCGAGATTTCCGATCAGGCAAAATTCCTCGCCGATCTGGAGCAGGGTCTGCTGGCGGGCAAGATCGCCGCTTACGCTCAAGGGTTCGCGGTGATGGAAGCCGCATCGCAGGAGCACGGCTGGAACATCCCGCTTGCAGAAACCGCCCGCATCTGGCGCGCGGGCTGCATCATTCGTTCGCAGCTGCTGGACGATATCGCCCACGCCTTCGAGGACAGCGAAAGCCGCAACCTGCTGCTGGCGCCCGCCTTTGTCGAACGCATGAGCAAGGCTTCCAACGGCCTTCGCCAGATCGTCGCCAAGGCGGCGCTCGCTGGCCTGCCTTTGCCTGCACTGGGCTCGGCGCTCAGCTATTTCGACAGTTTTACGCAGGCGCTTGGCACCGCCAATCTCCTCCAGGGCCAGCGCGATTTCTTCGGTTCGCACGGCTTCAAGCGGATCGACAAGGACGGGGATTTCCACGGTCCCTGGGGCGAATAAAATTCGCTGTAATTGAAAAAGCCGCCCACTGGGCGGCTTTTTTGTTTTAATCTGCCAGCACGAGCAGATCGCGTGAGGCGAAATGCACGGTCACCTTGTCGCCGCGCTGCGGCGGCGGATGAGTCGGATCGTTGAACGTGTCGAACGAAAGGCGGTTCTTGCCGAGCGTCACACGCGTGCGAATGACGGAACCGAGGAAATGAACATCGTCGATCGTTGCTTCCAGCGCTGTATCGTGGCTCTTGCGCGCTTCGAGGCTGACAGCTTCCGGGCGCAAGGCCAGCGTCAGCGGCTTGCCCTTCGGATGATGGTCGAGCGTTTCCTGCACCGTGATGGTGCGGCCGTCGAGCTCGATGCTGTTCCGGCCGGGTTCGCTGACCGAGGCTTCCAGCATGTTGAGCGTGCCGACGAACGACGCCACGAAGCGCGAGGCAGGGCGGTTATAGATGTCGAAAGGCGATCCGATCTGGTCGGCGCGGCCTTCATGCATGACCACGATGCGGTCGGAGATCGACAGCGCTTCCTCCTGATCGTGGGTGACGAAGACGGTCGTAATGCCGAGCTTCTGCTGGATGGCGCGGATTTCTTCGCGCAAGGATATGCGGATTTTGGCATCGAGTGCCGATAGCGGCTCGTCGAGCAGAAGAACCTGCGGCTTGGTGGCAAGCGCGCGCGCCAGCGCGACGCGCTGCTGCTGGCCGCCGGACATCTGGTAGGGATAGCGATCCGCCAGATGGTCGAGGCGGATGAGGCCCAGCATTTCCTTCACCGTGGCGTCGATTTCTGCCTTCGACTTTCCGGCAACGCGCAGGCCGAACGAAACATTCTGCGCCACCGTCATATTAGGGAAAAGCGCATAGGCCTGAAACACCATGCCGATATTGCGCTGGTTGGGCTTGAGGTCCACCACATCCTTGCCGTTGATTTCGATGGCGCCGCTGTCGGGCATCTCGAAACCGGCGATCATGCGCAGAACGGTCGTCTTGCCGCAGCCTGACGGGCCGAGGAAGGAGACGAATTCGCCCTTTTCCACGGCAAGGTTGAAATCGTGGACGACGGTATTGGCGCCGAAGCTCTTTTTCAGGTTTTTGATATTCAGAAAAGCCATGAATCTTACCCGGCGGTTGTCTTGAATTTATTGAGGCGCGAGACGAGCTGCAGCATGATGATGCTGAGCCACGTTATGCCAAACGAAATGATCGCCAGCGCTGACGGTTCGTAGGCGCGGTTTGCGCCGACCAGCTGCAGATAGGGACCGAAGGCAGGGCGGTTCAAAAGCGAGGCCAGCGTGAACTCGCCAATGACGATGGCGAATGTGATGAAGGCACCGCTCATCACGCCGGAAATCACATTCGGAAAAATCACCTTGAACATGATGCGGCCCCAGCCAGCGCCGAGGCTTTGCGCGGCTTCGGTTAGCGTATTGACGTCGATAGTGCGCATTGCCGTATCGACGGCACGATACATATAGGGCAGCGAAAGCGTCATATAGCCGAACATCAACAGGAGGTCGGTCGCTCGTGTCGATGCGGTGAACGGCAGCCAGGATGACGAGTTGTAGATGCGCAGATATCCGAACACGATGACGATGGCCGGAATGACCAGCGGCAACAGCGTGATGAATTCCATCACCGGGCGCAATTGCGGCAGGCGCAGGCGCACCCAGTAGGCGGTCGGCACGACCAGAAGCACGCCGAAGATGATGGTCAACAGGCCAAGCAGGATGGAATAGCCGAAGGTCGCCTGGAAATTCGGGTCGGAGAACACGACGCGATAGGCATCGAAGGAATATTCGCCGCGCCGCATGCGCAGCGAGAATTCGAACGTGCCGATGAGCGGCACGAGGAAATAGATCGCGCCAATCAGGAAGGCGATCCAGGCACCGATTTTCTGGGCATTTATGCCTTTCTTTTTCATCGCTGCCACCTCTCGGCGCGAATGCGCAGCCAGATATAGATGAGGTTGGAGATACCTGTGATGACGATCATGCCAAGGGCCAACGCATAGCCGAGGTTCTGGTTATGCAGAACGTCGCCACGGATCTGGGCAAAGAGCAGGATCGGCACGATGTTGAGCGAGGAACCCGTCAAGGCGTAGGCGGTGGCGATGGCGCCGAAGGCGTTGGCGAACAGGAGAAGCGTCGTGCCGAGCAGGCTCGGCCACAGGATCGGAAAGGCCACCATGCGCCAATATTGCGCGGTGGTCGCACCCAGAATGGAAGATGCCTCGCGCCACTCTTTTTTCAGTCCGTCGAGGGCGGGCGTCAGGATCAGCACCATCAGCGGTATCTGGAAGAACAGATAGGTCAGCGTCAGGCCGAAGAAGGAGAGCAGGTTGAAACCTGTCGCATAGAGGTTGAAGCCGAACCATTCCTTGAGAAGGATCGTCACGAAGCCGGTTCGCCCCAGCGTCGCAAGAAAGGCGAAGGCAAGCGGCACGCCTGCGAAGTTCGAGGCAACGCCCGAAAAGGTCAGCACCGTCGGCCGCAGCCAGGAGGGCAGGTTGCCGAGGACAACCGCCCAGGCCAGAAAGAAGCCGATGATCGCGCCGCCGATGGCCGAGGCCAGACTGACCTTGATGGAAATCCAGTAGGCGCTCATGATCTGCGGCTGAAAGAGATCATGGATGTTCTGGAGCGTGAAGTTTCCAGCCGGGTCCTGAAAGGCGCCGATGATGAGGTACATCGTCGGCCAGATCAGAAACAGGATGGCGAAGATGAAAAACGGCGTCACGCCAAGCCAGGACAACGGAAGCCGGCGCTTGCGCACTCCGCTGGGGGCTGATGTTTCGGCAATTGAACTCATAGGTTCTTTCTTTGGACCGGTTCCCGGCAGAACGGAAACTGACAGAACCGTTCCGACTTCTTGTTTATATCTTGCGATCGGCAGGGCGGTCATTCGCCCCTGGGGCAATTACATTGCATCTTTGCAGTCTGCCCATCCTGTTTGCCAAAGAGCGCGGCGCTGTTTGGAAAAGAGGACGGGAGGGCAAATGAAACCAGTTTGATGTCGCGCCGACCGTTTGGGGCCGACGCGACATGTGTTCGATGCGACAGAAGCGCTTACTGGACGTTTGCGCCCACGACGCTGTCCCATTCCTTGGTGATCGTGGCCTGTGCTGCCTCGATCTGTTCCAGGGTCGGGAAGATAGCCTTTTCATAGGCTGCTGCTGGCGGCAGCTTGTCGAGCAGTTCCTGCGGGATCTTGCCAGCCTTCGCCATCGCGTTGAAGCGGATCGGATGACAGTAGCCCTTCAGGTAGCCGAGCTGGCCTTCATCCGAATAGATGTGCTCCATCCACAGCTTCGCAGCGTTCGGATGCGGAGCGTAGGCGCTGATCGCCTGCACGTAGACACCGGCGATGACACCCGTCTTCGGGATGACGGTTTCGATTTCCGGATTGCCCTTGAGCGTGTCGCGGTCGGCGAGCGCGTTATAGTCCCAGCGGATGACGATAGGGGTCGAGCCCTGCGCCAGCGAAGCGGCCTTGCCGATGACCGGAACGAAATTGCCGTTGGCGTTCAGTTCCTTGTAGAACTCGAGGCCCTTCTTGCCTGCGGCTTCGCCCGGCTCGCCGCCACGGGCGATGCCGGCGGCATGAACGCCGAGAATGGCCTGTGCGGAAACGCGCGGATCGCCTGCAAGCGCAACGGAATTTGCGTAGTCGCTCTTGAGCAGGTCTTCCCAATCCTGCGGGATGTCCTTGACGATGTCCTTGTTCACTTCGAAGGCGAGCACGCCGTAATAGTCGCCATACCAGTGGCCTTCAGGGTCCTTGGCGCTGTCTGGTATTTCGTCCCAGGTCGCGACCTTGTAAGGCTGGATCAGGCCGTCCTTCTTGGCCGAAGCGCCGAAGGCGAAGCCGACGTCGATGACGTCAGGAGCCTGTGGGCCCTTGTTGTCCTTGTTGGCCTTGATGGCTTCGATTTCATCGCCCGAACCGGCGTCCGGGTTCAGTTCGTTGACCTTGAGGCCGTACTTGTCCTTGAAGCTCTTGATGATTTCGCCATAGCCGCACCAGTCATGCGGGAGTGCGATGGTGGTCAGTTCGCCTTCCGCCTTGGCAGCGGCGATCAGTTCGGCTGACGGTTCGGCAGCGGCGATGGAAACCCCGGCAACGGCGATTGCCGTCGAAAGCGACAGCAGACGCGCTGTGTAAGCAAGCATTGTTTGACTCCCCTGTTTAAGGTCCGGCGAACGCCCCCGGTCGATTCCGGTGCTCGCGCATTCCCGATACCCGCCCTATATGACGGTTGGATGACAGTTTGTGGCTTGTCACAAACTGCCAGCGGTGGAAAGTGAAACACGTTTTCAGAGACTTAGCAATTCATCCGTTTGCGGGAGCAGCATTTTTATGACAGGAAATGTGACAGTAAATTCGTCGTTGTCATAATTCTGCAAGAGGCTTTTCCCTGCGCGACAGGGGTTTGTCTCCGCGCGGCATCACGGTCGAATTTCTGCGATAAACGAAAATTTCTGAAAGATGATCGAACCCTAATAGGTTTCGTATGAAATTGGGAGGCGGAGAGCTAATGCCCTCCACCGCCACCGCCGACCTGCTTGGGTTTGCGCAGCATGATGGCGCAGACGGCAAGCGAGCAGAACATCATCGTGAGGATGAAAAACACGTCGATGAAGGACAGAAGAGTGGCCTGCTGGCGCACCATGCCGGAAAGCTTGGCGATGGCAATCGTCGCGCCGTCCATGCCTGCCGCATTATATTTGGCGGTCAGGTTGGCGATCATCCTTTCCGCTTCGGCATTGCCCCAGCGAACATGTTCGGCCAGCCGCTCATAATGCATGTCGCCGCGCCGGGTGAGGATCGTATTGATGACGGCAAGGCCGACGGCGCCGCCCAGGTTGCGCGTCAGGTTGAAGAGGCCCGATGCGTTTTTCAGCAGGGAAGGCGGAAGCGTGCCGAGCGCCAGATTGTTGATCGGCACCATGCACAGCATCAGCGAGCAGCCACGCAGAATCTGCGGCAACAGCAATTCGTGGAAATCCCAGTCGGCCGTCAGACCCGTCACCATCCATGTGCCTGCCGCAAAGCCGAGGAAGCCGATCATCATCATCAGGCGCGGGTCCATCCTGTTGGAAAGGAAACCCGCCACCGGCGCGGTGAAGAACATGGCGAGACCGCTGACGAACAGCGCTTCGCCGATCATCAGGGCATCATAGCCGCGAACAGTGCTCAGATAGAGCGGATATAGATATGTGAGGCCATAAAGACCGACGCCCATCACGAAGGAGAACACCGAGCCGAATGCGAAATTGACATTCCTGAAGGCTCGCAAGTCCACGATAGGCTCTTCTGCGGTAAAGGCCCTGAAGAAGAAGAGAATGCCGCCGACGATCATAACGCCGGTCAGGACGAAGATGGCTTCATCCTGAAGCCAGTCATTGCGCGGGCCTTCTTCCAGAACATATTCCATCGAGCCGAGGAATGCGGCCATGCCGAGAAGGCCCCACCAGTCGAACTTGCTCAGAAGGGAGCTGTCGCCTTCGTCGAAGTCGATGAGGTTCCATGCGGCGATGGTAACGAGGATGCCGGGGCCGACATTGACCAGAAACAGCCAGTGCCATGAGAAGGCGTGGCTCAGATAGCCGCCGATCGTCGGGCCGATGGTTGGCGCAAGCGTTGCGACCAGACCGATCATCGGCGAAACGATGGAACGCTTGGAAGGCGGGAAGATGGTGAAGGCGGCTGCGAACACGCTCGGGATCATGCCGCCGCCGATGAAGCCCTGAATTGCGCGGTAGACGATCATCTGCTCGATGTTCGTCGCCGTCGCGCAAAGCATGCTGGCCAGCGTGAAGCCTGCCGCAGAAACGGTGAAGAGCACGCGCGTCGACAAAAGGCGTCCAAGGAAGCCCGACAGCGGAATCATGATGACTTCCGCAATCAGGTAGGACGTCTGGACCCAGGAGATTTCGTCGGAACTGGCGCTGAGACCCGCCTGGATTTCAGCCAGCGAAGCCGAGACGATCTGAATGTCCAGGATCGCCATGAACATGCCGAACACCATGGCCAGAAAGCCGATGGCCTTCTTGGGGTCGATGCGGTCTTCTGCCGGGGCTATCGGCCCCATTGTCGTGTCTGCGGCCATGACGGCGCACTCCGGAATGGAAGAGAAAGGCGGCGCGAAATCCGTTTCGCCGCGCCGCCATCTGTTATTTCAAGTGAGCCAAAGGGCTCGATCAGTCGGCCTTTTGCTCGGGGGCCGTGCGCGTGTCGATATCGACCACGACGCTGAGGCCCGCGCGGATCTTGCCGGATTCCAGCGCTTCCTTCGGGATCATGATGCGCACGGGAACGCGCTGCACGATCTTGGTGAAGTTGCCGGTCGCGTTTTCCGGCGGCAGCAGCGAGAACACGGCGCCCGAAGCCGGAGCGATGGACGCGACCTTGCCGTCGAACTTCGTGCCGTCGATAGCGTCGACATAGATATGCGCGGTTTCGCCGGTCTTGATCTTTGCGAGCTGCGTTTCCTTGAAGTTCGCGTCGATATAAAGCTCATTGACCGGGACAAGCGCCGCAATCTTCTGGCCCGGCGAAACGAGATCGCCCTTCTTGCCGGAAAGATTGCCCACCACCCCGTCGAAGGGCGCGCGCAGCGTCGTGAAGGACAGGTCGCGTGCGGCTTTGTCGCGGGCAAGTTCCAGCGATTTTACCGTGCTTTCGGCTTCGCTATATTGGGCGTTGAGCACTTCGATATTGGCCTTGGCAGAAGCGATCTGCGCATCGCTGCCGGCAACCTTGGCGCGCGCCTGGTCCAGCGAGGACTGGGCCGTGTCGAGTTCGGCCTGCGCGACGAAACGCGTGTCGTGCAGCTTCTGCACGCGCGCGATCGTGTTCTGCGCATTGGTCAGAACAGCCGTTGCGGCCTGCTTGTCGGCATCGGCCTGTTGCAGGGTTGCCTGCGCGGCGTCGGTCTGGGCCTTGATGCGAACGAGGGTCTGTTTCTGGGTCGCGAGCTTGGCTTCGGCTTCATCGAGCGCGATCTGGTAGTCGCCTGCATCGAGCTGGAAGATCACATCGCCAGCCTTGACCTGCTGGTTGGCGGCCACGGGGATGTTTTCGATATAGCCGGTAACTTTCGGCGCGATGGACGCAATGTCGCCCTGCACATAGGCGTCGTCGGTCGAAACCATGAACCGTCCGACCGTCCACCAGTCATAGGCGAACCAGAGGCCGCCTGCGACCGCGACCGTCAGAATGCCGGGCAAAAGTACGCGTTTGCCGAAGCCCTTCTTCTTGCCGCCCTTGGCGGTTTCCCCGGTTTCCCTGGGTGCGGCTTCCTGCGGGTTCGGCGCGGTATGGGGCTGCGATCTCTCGCTCAGCGGCGCCTCATTCGTCGCCGGCTGGGTTGCCGAGGCGAAGTTCTTGGCGTTGGGAAACGGATGAATATCGGCCTTATCAACGGACTTCGGGGCGGACATAGGGAAACTCTCTGGACATCCTTGGGATTGAACCGCTCGGTTCGATGTTGACATAGATCAATAAGATGCGCATATCAAGAGCATATCGAACCGCTTGGTTCGAAAAAATTCAAGAGTCTCTAAAATGAAGCCTGATCGCAAGACCAAAGGAACAACGGATACGATGATGCATGACCGGAACCGGCATGATGGGAAAGATGTCGGCATTATGGGTCAAAGCAAGTCGTCCTGCTCCGAAACGGAATGCGGTCGCACGCGGCTGGGTGCCGGTCAGGACCCTGCAAAACGCCGCCAGATTCTCGAAGGCGCTCAGGACGTGTTCCTGCGCATGGGTTTCGATGCAGCCAGCATGAACGACATCACGCGTGAAGCTGGCGTGTCGAAGGGCACGATCTACGTCTACTTCAACAGCAAGGAAGACCTGTTCGTCGCATTGTGCGAACACTATCGCCACACGATGTTCAGCGAATTGATCGCCACTCTAGACAGCGGTTTCGGGAACCGTCAGGAGTTGACCGATTTCGGCGTGGCGCTGGTGACGCTCATCACTTCCTCCACCGCCATCCGCGCCCAGCGGATCGTGCTGGGCGTGAGCGAGCGCAAGCCGGAGCTTGCCGCGCGGTTCTATGAGCGTGGCCCGAAGCGCAGCCTCGTGGTGATGGCCGACTATCTCAGGCGGATGATCGAAAGCGGCAAGCTCAAGCCTTTCGATGCCGACCGGATGGCCTATCAGCTTTCCGATCTTTTCCTGTCGGGCCTCTACAGGCCGCGGCTTTTCGGGGCCTTGTCGGAGCCGCCATCAGCGGAAACGATTCGCAGCAATGTCGAGCTGGCAGTGGATTTCTTCTACAGAGCTTACGGAAATGAGAATGAAACTGTTCTGAAATAGAACAAGTTGAGCATGGCATTGCTTGATTCTCAAAAAAAGTTTACCGCCACACCAATTAACTTCTCATTTAGGCCTTATTTCGGCACCGCTTTTGTGTGCAATTCTTTGCTATCGATTAATTGAAGGTTGTCAGACCCCCTGTTTTTTTTGTCACTTATACAAAAGATTGAATGGCTTCAGGCCCCGATTCGGCCCCCTTTTTGGACACGGTAATAATCGCCTGCCAGCATTAAGGACATTATATTAATGACACTCGATCTGATTCATTTTCCGAATTTTAAGAAGACATTTTTTGGCACTTCCTTCCAGAGCGATACGCTTGCTCTGCTGACACGAATTCGCGACGAGATCGGTTGTCGTCACATCTTGCACACTTATCGTGGACGGATGGGCGATTGCTCGAAAACCAGTTCTTCCGACCTGACGGTCGTGATGACTGTGCCCGCCAACTGGGCCGCCCGCTACTCCACCAAGAACTATTTCGTTGTCGACCCGATCTTTCAGGAAGATGCGCCCTATTTCAAAGACGATGTAAGCGGCATCGTTCGCAATCTCCAGGAAGACGCAGACCAGTGTCCGGCTGTCGCCGACATGCTGCAGGATGCGGAAAAGCACGGGCTGGGCAATATTTTCATCGCCGTCTCGGCCCGCGGCCAGAAAGGTGCGGTCGGCTGTTCGCTGTTCAGCTTCGAGATCAGCCCGGACGAGGACCGTGAACAGTTCGTGGCGAAGCTTCGCCCGCGCCTGTTGAGCCTGTCGGGCATCATCCATTCGGCGCTGTGCGGCTGCAAGGATGTGGCGACGGTGTCCAGTCTTCTGACCCCGCGCGAAGTCGACTGCCTGCGCTGGGCCGCAAATGGCAAGACGGATGGCGAGATCGCGGAAATCCTGAACATCGCGCGTTGGACGGTGGTGACTTATCTCCAGAACGCCAAGATCAAGCTCAACTGCTCCAACCGCACTTCAGCCGTGGCGACGGCGCTGTCGCTCGGCATCATCGAAATGCCGGAAGTCCATCATCTGAACTGATGCCAGCGGACTTGCAGAGACAAGAACACCGGATGTTTCAGGCATCCGGTGTTTTGTGCTTTCAGGCCCTTTTTCTGAGCGGCAGGCGGGCGGCGTCGAAGGCGTTGGCAAGCCGCGCCGTGTTCCTGGCCGGGTCTTCGTTAGCGTCCTCGAAGGCGATGTGGTTCAGCTCAATCCCCGCCGTCTTGTCGGTCAGCGTCAGCCGAAAATAGGCGTAGACGCCCTGATTGCGAAACTCCATGTCGAGCACGATGGCCGGTGGCGACTGCCAGTCGCAGCGATATTCCCCGCCATGTCCGAGTTCCAGCGTGCCGGGAAAGAAATAAAGCTCGGTCGCCGAACTGACGATATCGGCGATATTGGCAAAAAGCTCGCAGCGTATGAAGGCGATGTAGTCGGCCGGATCGACCAGACGAAGATCGGTTGCGACTTCGCGCAGGTTCCCGGCAATGATCGCCTCGCGCTCGTTGGAGAATTGCAGGCTCTTCATGGTTTCACCGCCAATCTGGGGAACAGGCCGTCACTGTTCCGGAACATATAAATATCATGATTATCCAATTGTTCTTATGCATGTCTCACTCCCAGTTCCCACCTTTGAGACATGCTCTAATGTAATGCATGCCGCGTATTGATGACCCGGATCAGCTCGGCCACGGCCTTGTAGAATTCCGGTGCGATCATCTGGTCGACATTGACCTGTTTATAGAGCGCGCGCGCCAGCGGAACGTCCTCGAATATCGGGATGGAATGCTGCGCGGCGATCTCTCTTATCTTGAGAGCGATCAGATCCTGCCCCTTTGCCACGACGACCGGGGCCGCATCCTGATCGGGCTTGTAGCGCAGTGCTACGGAAAAATGAGTCGGATTTGCGACGATGAGCGTTGCCGTCGGAACGGTGTTGATCATGCGGCGGCGCGCACGGTCGCGACCGAGCGATCGCAGGCGAGACTTGACCAGCGGGTCGCCTTCCGACTGCTTCAGTTCGTCCTTCACCTCCTGCCGGGTCATGCGCAGTTCCTGCCGCCAGTGAATGCGCGACCAGGCAAGGTCGAAACCGGCAATTGCCGTGATGGCCAGAACATTGGCGACCAGCAGGCGCACCATGTTCTCACGCAGGAATTCGGGCAAGGCGCTGGGGTCCGAGGCGACCGCATCGGTGAAAAGGCTGTTGCCGCTGAAAAAGACGACGAAGACGATGACGCTCGCCGCCAGAAATTTGGCCAGCGACTTGAGAAACTCGACCTGACCGCTGCGCCCGAAAATACGCTGCCACCCCTTGAGAGGCGATATGCGCGAGGCCTGCGGGCGGATGCGCTCGCCAACGAAACGCGGCGCATTCTGGAACGCGGAGGCCGCAATGCCGGCAAGCGGAATGATGATGAATACCGGCACGAGGGCCGCGCCGACGGCGAGCGCCAGAACGCCGAACAGACGGCTCGCATCCTCGGCGCTGTTGAGGAGCCAGTCTTCGGGACGGTCGATCAGTTCCCGCAGGAAGACGGCAAGCTTCGTTGTGGCAGGTCCAGCGACAAAGACTGCGATGATCAGAAAGGAAGCGATGCCAGCGAGGATCGGCGTTTCGCGGGAAAAGGGCATGTTGCCCTTTTCCAAGGCGTCGCGGATCTTCTGTTCGGTGGCTTCTTCTGTTTTGCTTTCCTTGTCAGCATCATCTGCCATGGGTCACCGCAATCAGGACGAAGCTTCGCCAGCGTCGAGGGTGATGATGCCGCGTTCGGAAAGATCGATGGCGATACGGGCTATCGTGCGGCGCGCATCGGCAATGTTCTGCGCGGTTATGTTGCCCTGCTCGGCGCCAAGCTCGGTTTCCACCATGCGGCGGCCACGGGTCGAGAGCGAGGAGAGAACGAGTTCCTGAAGCCTTGTGTCCGCTCCGCGCAGCGCCGTTGCGATCTGTTCCGTCTGCACTTCATCGAAGAGCAGCAGGCGCGCGCGCTGCGACAGGCGCTCGATGTCTTCAAAGGTGAAGAGCTTGGCCTTGATGCGGTTGAGATCGTCGCGGTTGAGGTCTTCAAGGCTCGCCATCAGTTCTTCCATCTCGCTTCTGTCGAGCTGGTTGAAGATATTGGCGATCTGGCCGTGATGCGCCTTTACCGGTCCGGAATCGCTGCGGCCCAGAAGATCGCGCCGCAGCACGTCTTCGAGAAGTTCCGCCGCAGCCGGTGCGACATTGCCGATATGGAGCGAGCGCTGCACGACGGCGTTGCGCAACTGCGGCGGCAATACCACGAACAGCCGGGCCGCGAGGTCGGACGGCAGCTTCGACACGATATAGGCGATGATCTGCGGATGCTGGTCCGTCAGATAGGCCTGCAGGCTTTCCACCGGCAGGCGGCCGAGCTGCACCCAGACGGATTCCTGAACGAGTTGCGGCTGGACGCGCTCTTCCAGAACCGCATCGACCTCTTCCTGCGGCAGCGTTTCGCGCAGCAGGCCCTCGAACCGCTGGGCAGCTTCCGAAACCGGCGCGCCTTCGGCAAAGGAATCCTCGAACTGCTTGACCAGATGTTCGAAATCGAGCGGTGAAATCGGCTCCAGCGTGCGGGCATGACCGGCAAGCTTGCGCAGGTCCTCGGCATTGAAATGCTTGAGAAGACGCGCGGCCGCAGGGCGACCGATGGCAACGAGGATCGCCGCCGCCTTTTGCGGGCCGGTCAGCGTATCGACGAGGCCGCTGGCGGTCCCTTCAAGGTCTTCCGCGAGGGCTTGCTGTTCATTGTCGGCCATGGTCACGTCCGTTACTTGCCGATGATTTCGGTGAGGCTGACACCGAAACGCGAGGAATCGTCTTCAAGGACGATCACTTCGCCACGGGCGATGACGCGGCCATTGACCACGATATCGACCGGATCGCCGATCTGCTTGTCGAGCGTGATGACCGCACCGCGACCGAGCTTCATCAGATTGGCAACCGGCATGGTCGTGCCGCCAAGGACAACCTGCACATCGACGGGAATGCCCATGATGAGTTCGAGATTCGGCTTGGATGGCCCCTTCTGCGCGCTGCGCGGCTTTTCCTCGCGCAGTTCCTCAATGGCTTCGTCCAGTTCCTGCTGCATGTTCTTGTCCTCGGTTTCCTTGCTCATGCCTGGCCTGCGAGTTCGACCGTTGCCTTCCTGACCGTGCGGCGCACGAAGACCGGCAGTGCGTTCTTTTCCTTCGGGAGCGATTGTTCGGCGGCGGCGGTCCGGTCGTCGGTGCGCCGTGCGCTGTCGGCGACATTGCGCGCATGGCGGATGTCGCGGGTCAGCGCCTTGCGCAGCCGGTTCAACTCCTCGATCGCCTCTTCCATTTCGCGGCGCACGCGCTGCGTTTCGGCAAGGCGGGCTTCAAGCCTGGTGTTTTCGTCAGCCAGGGCAGTGCCAAGATCGGTGCGCTCGCTCTGGATGGCCTTGACGGCGCGCTCCAGCCCGTTGGAGGCGGCTGCGACGCGCAGCGCCAGCAGCTTGCCGAGCTTGATCGTCTCATTAGCCTTGCGGCCAACCACGATCAGGGCCGCAAGCGAGGCGAGAGCCATCAATGTGGAAAGCACGTTAGCCAGCAACAAGCTCATCGATGAAATCCTCTTCCTGATTGACCGGGTCGCCGACCTTGACTGTGAAATGAATGCCCGATTTGCCGAGCGTGCACTTGAAAAGCTGCTGATCGCCGGCGCGCAGGCGCACCTGCTCCATGGCGTCGGCGGGCAGTTTCAGAACCTGGCCGATTTCCAGCATCGACAATGCGTCCAGCGTCATCGATCCCTGCTGGATGAATGCCTCAAGCTCGATGCGCGCGCGACTGACCTCGTGCCGCATCTTCTTCGCCCAGCTCGGATCGGCCTGATTCATCGGGCGGCGTAAAAAGGCGGCCACGGCATCCTGCATCGGCTTGTGCGTGCTGCGCGGCAGCAGCAGGTGCACCCGACCGGTCTTGCCTGCGGCGGTAACATCGATGCGGCAGGCGAAAAGGCGCGAGCGCTCGAAATTCTCCCGATCGAATTCGGCGGTATCGATGCATTCACCGGCAGCAAAAAGCGTCTGGCCGTTTCCGGCGAACACCTGATCGAGCGATTTGGCAAGATGACCGGCCAGAAGTGCGGAAATCTTCTGCTCCAGCATGCCGAAGGGACGGTCCTCATCGACGGAACCGACATTGCCCCCGATATTGCCTTGCGCACCGAACATCGCCTCGATCACGGAGAAGACGAGGGTTGCATCGGCGGTCAGATAAAGCGTGCAGCCCCAGCGCTCGGCCTTCAGCGGCGCGATGATCGCAGCCTTGTCGAGAATGTCGGCAAAGGCGGCTTCGTCGGTGCTTTCCACCTGACCCGCATCAATGTCGAACGCGGCGGCGCAGCCATGTTTCAGCCGGTCGCAGAAATGCGTCGAGGCATCCTTGAACACATGGGCAAGCGATTTCAGGTCGTCGCCCGAAAGACCGGCTGCGCGCAGCACATTCTCGGCCAGAACATCGGTTTTGCGGTTTTGTCCCAATGTGGCGGTTTCGGCGGTGGTCATCTTATGCGGCCTGCTGTGTCGGCGCGCTCGCCATGGTTTCCTGCTCGACCACATCGATGGTCGGGCGATCATAGGCGGAGATGGTCTTGCGGCCATATTCCACGGCGATCTGCGGCAGGGAGCCGTTCATATAGGCGAGGAGCGTCTGCTTCACGACGATATAGAGGCGATTGTTCTTTTCGCGGGTCGATTTGATCTTGGCTGCGATCGGGCCGACCACGCCATAGGAGAAGAAGATACCGGCAAAGGTGCCGACGAGGGCCGCGCCGATCAGGTGGCCCAGCACTTCCGGCGACTGATCCAGCGCGCCCATGGCCTTGATCACGCCGAGGACGGCGGCAACGATGCCGAGCGCCGGAAGCGCTTCGGAAATGCTGACCATGGCATGGTAGGGCTTGAGCTTGTCGCGGGCGATGGTGTGGATTTCCTCGTCCATCAGCGCCTCGATCTCATGCGAGCGCACATTGCCGACGATGATGAGGCGGCAATAGTCGCAGATGAAATTGGTGAGGTCCTCTTTCTTCAATACGCTTGGATAGGCCTGAAAGATCGGCGATTCCTTCGGATTGTCGATATGCACTTCAACTTCATTGCGCGACTTGGCGCGCAGTTCGCGCATCAGGCTGTAGAGCACGCCCAGAACGTCCAGATAATCGCGCTGCTTTGGGACGGCATTGCTGAATGCCTCCATGCAGGCGCGGCCCGTGTCCTTCACGAGCGAAAAGGGGTTGGCGATGAAGAAGGTGCCGAGTGCGGCACCCAGAATGATGACGAACTCCCAGGGCTGGATAAGCACGCTCACATGTCCGCCCATGGCGATAAAGCCGCCCAGCATACAGCCCAGTGTGATGACAAGACCGACAATAATGCCCAAAGCTCGAGACTCCCGCCTACATTCTGTTTGCCGGGAACCTAAGTGCTGCGCCTTGCGCGAACCTTGTCTGCAGCGCGCAGATAAAATCAGCTTCGGACAAGCTTGGTCCTGCATAAGGATCGAAATAGAGTCAGGGGGTCATGCGCATGGTCGATACGATGACGAGCTATCGCCTGATCGCGTCGGATATGGCGCGGTCGTTGCAGCGTGTTTCGAAGGAACCGATGGTGGAGCGGGAAACCGCCTACTACAAGGAGAATATCGGCAAGGTGAAATCCGTCGATGATTTCATGGCCGACAGCCGCCTTTATAATTATGCGCTGAAGGCGTTCGGTCTGGAAGACATGGCCTTCGCCAAGGCGTTCGTGCGCAAGATATTGACCGAAGGCATCAAAAGCGATGATGCCATGGCCAACAAGCTGACCGACAAGCGATACAAGGAATTTGCGACGGTCTTCGATTTCGAGGGCAAGGGCGCGGAGGCGACCCAGAGCACGGCGGCGCAGCAGGGCGTGGTCGACAAATATCTCCGCCAAACACTGGAGACGGAAGCCGGAAGCCAGAATGAAGGCGTGCGGCTGGCGCTCTATTTCCAGCGCAAGGCCCCGACGCTGACCAATGCCTATGAAATTCTGGGCGACAAGGCGCTGGTGTCGATGATCCAGACGACCTTCGGCTGGCCATCCACCATATCCAATGCCGATATCGACAAGCAGGCGAAGATGATCGAGGACAAGATCGACTTCACCAAAATGTCGGACCCCGATTACGTCTCGAAGCTCATTTCGCGCTTTACCGCTATGTATGAGATGAACAACCCGACCGCGAGCAGCCCGGCGTCGATTGCGTCCCTGCTTCTGGGCGGCACTTCTTCCGTCGGCATTTCGATGGATATTCTGAGCACCTTGCAGAACTTCAAGCCGGGCGGGCGCTAAGCGATGCAGAACAATTCTATCTATGTCGGGCTTTCCTCGCTCATCACGCTGGAACGGCGGATGGATGCCATTGCCCATAATGTGGCCAATGTCTCCACGGTCGGCTTCCGGGGCGAGGGTACCAAGTTCAGCTCGATTGTTTCGGACAAGGCCAGCGACGATGTGAGCTTCGCGACCGCGGGCAAGAGCTTCATCCGCACCGAGGCGGGCCCGATGATCAAGACCGACAATCCGCTGGATGTTGCGGTCAAGGGCGATGTGTGGATGTCTGTCTCCACGCCGCAGGGCCAGATCTATACGCGTGACGGGCGCATGAACATGCTGCCGACGGGCGATCTCGTCACCGTCACCGGTCATCCGGTGCTGGATGTCGGCGGCGCGCCGATCGTGCTCAACCCGGCAGGCGGCGCACCGAAGATTTCAAGCGATGGCGCGATCTACCAGAACGGCGCGCAGATCGGCGCGATCGGTCTTTTCACCATCCCCGCCGATGCGGAGCTGACCTATGCCGGTACATCCGGCGTAATCCCCAACAAGCCCGCCCAGCCAGTGGCCGATGACAACAGCGTGGGCGTCGTGCAGGGCATGATCGAGGGATCGAATGTCGATGCCATGACGGAGATGACGCGCCTCATCAGCGTCAGCCGCGCCTTCGAGCAGGTCAACAACCTGCTGGCGCAGCAGGAGACGACCGTCTCCGAAGCCATCAAGATCCTGGGCTCCAGAAACGGATGACGCCTGATCTGCCGCTCTCCCGCGTGGCCGCCTTTGCCCGCCGGCAATCGGTAGCGCCGAAGTCGCTCACCGGTATCGGCGGAACGGTGAGCGACGTGTCGCGTTCGGCGATTGCGGTGCGCGGGCTTTCGCGGGATGCGCGGCTGGGCGATGCGGTGGCGATCCACGCGCAGGGCAGCCAATGCCTTGCCGAGATCATCCGGGTAGCGGACGCACAGGTGCTGGTGAAACCCTTTGACGACCGCATCATTCCCTCGCTCGGCGCTGCGGTTTTCGAGGAAGGCCCGCTGCAGATCCGCCCCGCGCCGGAATGGCGCGGCCGGGTCATCAATGCGCTGGGACAGGCGATTGACGGCAAGGGCGCATTGCAGCCCGGGACCCGGCCCATGGCGTCCGAGAGCCTTGCACCCGCCGCCTTGCGCCGTGCGCGGGTGGATCGGGGTTTGCGCACTGGCGTCAATGTCATCGATATTTTCACGCCGCTCTGCTTCGGCCAGCGTATCGGCATCTTTGCGGGTTCGGGTGTCGGCAAGTCGACCCTGCTTGCCATGATGACGCGTGCGGCGGATTTCGACACGGTGGTGCTGGCCTTGACGGGCGAACGCGGACGCGAAGTGCGCGAGATGCTGGAAGAAACCATGGCTGGCCATCTCGACAAGACCATCACCATCGTCGCGACGGGCGACGAAAGCCCGATGATGCGCCGCCTCGCGCCCAACACCGCGACGGCGATTGCCGAATATTTCCGGGACCTTGGCCATAATGTGCTGCTGATCGTCGATTCCGTCACGCGCTTTGCCCATGCCGCGCGCGAGGTGGCGATAGCGGCGGAAGAGCCGCCGGTTTCGCGCGGCTATCCGCCGAGCGTCTTCAGCCAGCTTCCGCGCCTTCTGGAGCGGGCGGGACCGGGCATTACAGAAGCCGGCGGCAGCATCACAGGGATTTATTCCGTGCTGGTCGATGGCGATGATCATAACGATCCGGTTTCCGACACCATTCGCGGCACGCTGGATGGCCACATCGTGCTCGACCGCGCAATTGCGGCGCAGGGGCGCTTTCCGGCGGTCGATATTCCGGGCTCGGTTTCGCGCCTTGCAAAGCACAACTGGACGCCGGAGCAGCGCAAGCTCGTCAGCCAGCTGCGCGGCATGGTTGCCCGTTTCGAGGAAACGCGCGATCTGAGGGCCATCGGCGCCTATCAGAAAGGCCATGACGGCCTTCTGGACCAGGCGGTCGATCTCGTGCCGCGCATATATGACGCCTTGCAGCAATCGCCGGAAACCGGCCTATCGGACGATCCCTATAACGACCTTGCCGCGGCACTGCGCGGCGACAGACAGGCGCAACACGCATGATGACGGGCTTTCAAAAGTCGAAAGAAGACAAGAACCTTGCCCAGCTTACGGCGGAGGTGGAAGCCGCCGCACGGCTCGAGGGCATGAAGAAGCCGCAGAGCAAGGTGGACCGCTATCTGAAGATCGCGGCAATCACGCTTGCTGCCGGAAGTGCGATGCTGCCCTTCATCACCTATTTGCAGCGGGCCGATCTGGGCGCGCCGGAAAAGGCCGAGCGCAAGATCATCGATCCGCTCGACCGTTCCGAACAGAAGACGGTGCGCCGCTTCCCGTCCTTCCGCCCTTCCGAACAGGTCGCGCCGAATGCGGATGTGGACGATACGATGACGGGTTCCGTCATGTCGAACGGCAAGGGTCTTCCGGGAACGGGGGCTGGCGGCGGCGACGGCAATGGCGGCGACGGGCAGGCCATGCCCAAGCCGGTTTTCGCATTGCGCGAGGTTGTCGGCGGCATGGCGATGATCGAGGATACGTCCGGCTACTGGTTCGTTGAAAAAGGCTCGCTGCTGCCTGATGGCAGCCGCCTCGTTTCCATCGGTCGCGGTGCAGGAACATGGCAGCTTACGACGTCATCGGGCGATGTGATCCAGAAGGCGCCGTAAGCCATTTTTCAGGTCCCCGCCCCCAGAGGGCGGGGCAGCTAAAGCATTTCCAGCAAAAGTGTGAAACGTCTAGGCGGGGAAATCAGTTCACTGGACTGATTTCTATCCCGCTTCGATGCGCTGGATAATGCGACAAAACAAATAGTTAGAGCGGTTCCGGCTTTCTGTCAGAACAGGAACCGCTCTGGTCAGAACTCATATTTCATGATGAGTTCGCCGCCGATGACCTCTCCCGTCATCCGGAAGCCTGTCTGCTCATAGAGCCTCCGGGCACCATCGTTTCCCGGCTGAAGGCCGAGGATGACGAAAGGGCAATCCGGCAGTTCCGACAGCAGGCCCAGCAATTGCCTGAGGGCTGCGCGCCCATAGCCCTTGCCCTGATGGCGCGCATCGATCACGAGGCGATAAATCCAGTAGTTTCCATCGTCCTCATCAAGGGCATACATGGCAAAGCCGACCGGCTCGCCTCCAGCCCTGACAAGGAGCGGAACACAGGCCGGATTCTCCCCGGCATCTTCAAGCGATTCCTCATTGCTGGCCACGAAGCCCTGCTGATGCGGATGGGGATTGAGGGCAATCACCTGCTGGTAGTCCGTCTGCCTGACCGGTTCGAGGGTCACGGCGGTATCGTCTGCAGCGCGAGGCTGTCCATTCTGTTTCATGACAGTGGGTTCCTGTAAGGCGCATGTGCGCGCCATGAAGCGATTTCATGCATCCGGTGGATGCACGACGCTCCGGGTTTCGATGAAGAATGCCCGCTGGCCGACAGGAAACGTCGGAAACGCCTTAAACGGTCGCGCCTCCGCGCGATCCGAAACCAGCGAGCGCGGCAAATTCTGTCTTGTTCAGCATGTCGCACCTCCCGGTTCGCGTTGACGATGGCTGGCAGTTAGCCGGTTTCCCAGCATCACGCAAGTCTCGCACAAGATTCGCCCTGTAGGTTAACGAACAGTGAATAAGGATGGCGGGTAATAGATATGGGGCCGATTCATCTCTTCGATCTGGCCGCAAGGCAGGCGCAGTGGCTGTCGGTAAGGCAGGCCACGGTTGCGGGCAATGTCGCCAATGCGAATACGCCGGATTTTCGCGCGCGTGACGTGCAGCCCTTTGCGGATGTGCTGGACAAGACGCAGCTCACCATGGCTGCCACCAGCCCTTTGCACCTGGAAGCCGAAGCCGACGGGATCGCCGGCGCGCGCCTGCGCCCCGACGACATCACCGAGCAGACCCATTCCGGCAACACGGTCGATGTCGAACAGGAAATGATGAAGGCCGGTGAGATCGCCCGCGAATATTCGCTCAACACAAGCATCGTGAAGGCGTTCCACCGCATGATGCTGTCGGTAGCGAAGGGATAGTCATGTCTTCCGATGCCTTGCAGAGCACATTGAAGATCGCAGCGTCGGGCCTTTCGGCCCAATCGACGCGTCTGCGCATTGTTTCCGAAAACATCGCCAATGCGCAGTCGACTGCCAAGACCGCCGATGCCGATCCCTATCGCCGCAAGACGGTTTCCTTCCGCACCGAGCTGGAGCAGGGCACCGGCGCCGCCGAAGTCCGCATTGCTGAAGTCGGCAAGGACACGTCGCCCTTCATCGAACAATACGAGCCGAGCCATCCCGCAGCGGATGAGCGCGGCTATGTCCGCTATCCCAACGTCAACATGGTCGTTGAAATGGCGGACATGCGCGAAGCCAATCGTTCCTACGAAGCCAATTTGCAGGTCGTGAAACAAGCCCGTGAGCTGATTTCCATGACCATCGATCTCTTGAGGAGCACATAATGTACGACTCGATCATGAGTATTTCGGCGCGCAATGCCCTGTCGCGCCTTTCCGAAACCGTCGTCGAAAAGGGCGTGGGCTCGGCTTCCGCGCCGCAGGCCGTTCCGGCGACGCCGGGCGCTTCCTTCGGCGAGGTCCTGTCGCAGATGACGGATTCCGTCGGCCAGAAGCTGGAGGCCGCCGAAGCAACCTCCATCCAGGGTATCAAGGGCGATGCGCCGGTGCGCGACGTGGTCAGCTCCGTCATGGAAGCCGAGCAGTCGCTTCAGACCGCCATCGCGATCCGCGACAAGATCGTGCAGGCCTATCTCGAAATCAGCCGCATGCCCATCTAGCGTCTGATCCGGAAGTCGCCGTTTGCAACCCGCATGGCGACTTATGATTCAGACTTCTGTCCAGACGAGAGATTAAGGACGCGCCATGAAAGCCCTGACGATTGCCGCAACAGGCATGAACGCCCAGCAGCTCAATCTGGAAGTGATCGCCAACAACATCGCCAATATCAACACGACCGGCTTCAAGCGCGCACGTGCGGAATTTTCCGATCTTCTCTACCAGTCCGAGCGGACGGCAGGCGTGCCCAATCAGGCAAACCAGTCCATCGTGCCGGAGGGCGCGCTGGTCGGCCTTGGCGTGCAGACGGCGGCGGTGCGCAACCTCCACATTCAGGGCAGTTTCAACCAGACCGGCAATCCCTACGACGTGGCGCTGACCGGGCGCGGCTGGTTCCAGATCCAGAGCCCGACCGGCGAGACGCTTTACACGCGCGCCGGTGCGTTCAACAAGAACCCTGACGGCCAGCTCGTGACGCTCGACGGCAATCCGGTCGAACCGGCGATCACCATTCCGCCGGATGCCATTGAAGTGACGATCACCGATACGGGCCAGGTTTTCGCGAAATTGCAGGACCAGATCAATCAGGTCGATCTCGGCCAGCTCACCCTTGCGAACTTCACCAATGAAGCGGGTCTGGAGCCGCTCGGCGGCAATCTCTACCGCGAAACGGAAGCATCCGGCGGCCCATTGGTCGGCGTTCCGGGCGATCCCGGCTACGGCTCGATCAAGCAAGGCTATCTCGAAGCGTCCAATGTCGATCCGGTGAAGGAAATCACCGATCTCATCACGGCGCAGCGCGCCTATGAAATGAATTCCAAGGTCATTCAGGCTGCCGACGAAATGGCGGCAACCGTGTCGAAGAACCTGCGCTGACGGTGATGGCGATGGGGCTGGCGAAAGCAATCTTCCGGAAAACAGGGCTGGCGCTTGCAGGCGGATTGCTGCTCGCGGCAACAGCCGGTGCGAATGCTGCCGATCGCATCGCTTTTGTCGTGCCTTCGGCCACCGTCTATCCCGGCCAGATCGTGAGCGACACGGCCCTTCTGGAAAAGCAGTTCTTCATCAATGCGCCCGCAGCAAGCCAATATGTGCTGTCGCTCGATCAGGCGGCGGGCAAGGTGGCGCGCAAGACGCTGCTTCCGGGCAAGCCGATCCTCGTTTCGGCCCTGGGCGAGCCGTCGCTGGTCACGCGCGGGGTTCCGGCGCCGCTGGTGTTTACCGCCGGTACGCTGACAATCACCGCCATGGGAACGCCGCTCGAATCCGGTGCGGCTGGCGATTTCATCAAGGTTCGCAACGTCGATAGCGGCATCATCGTGTCCGGCACGGTGCTGGCAGATGGGCGTATTCAGGTGGGGATGCAGTGAGAAAGACTTTCGCCATCCTGCTCGCCGTCCTGGCGCTTGTTTCCCAGCCCGCCGCAAGCCTTGCGGACGAGTCGTCCAAGAATGCGCGGGAATTCGGTTCCGCAGTGGATGCCGATGCCGATTGGCTCGGCTCCGGCGGCGATCCGTCCAAAATGGCTTATGCGGAGCTTGGTCGCGGCAGCGCGGTTGCGCGCCTGAAGGACATCGCCACCATTCAGGGCGTGCGCGAAAACCAGCTCGTGGGTTATGGTCTCGTCATCGGCCTCAAGGGCACGGGCGACAGCCTGCGCAATTCGCCCTTCACCGAACAGTCCATGCGCGCCATGCTGGATAATCTCGGCATCAGCGCGCCGCGCAATTCCACCCGTTCCAAGAACACGGCCGCGGTCATCGTGACCGCCAACCTGCCCGCCTTTGCCGGTGCCGGTTCGCGCATCGACGTCACGGTATCGTCGCTCGGCGATGCGACCTCGCTGCAAGGCGGTACACTCGTCATGACCCAGCTCATGGGTGCCGACAACCAGATCTATGCCGTCGCGCAGGGCAACATGATCGTGTCCGGCTTTTCAGCGGAAGGTGAAGCTGCAAGCGTGACGCAGGGCGTGCCGACCTCCGGGCGCATTCCCAACGGCGCGCTGGTCGAGCGCGAAGTGGCCGGCAATTTCGGCAAGGAAAGCGAAATGATCGTCGAGCTGCGCGATCCCGATTTCACCACTGCCGTGCGCGCTGCCGATACGATCAATGTCTTCGCCAAGCGCCGTTATGGTCGCGGCGTGGCCATTGCGCGCGATGCCAAGACGATCCGCCTGTCGCGTCCGAAGAACGTGCCTGCGGCGCGTTTTCTGGCCGAACTCGAGGGTCTGCCGATCACGACCGACGAAGTGGCGCGTGTGGTGGTGGATGAGCGGACGGGAACCGTTGTCATCGGTGAGAAGGTGCGCATTTCCAAAGTCGCGATCAGCCACGGCAGCCTGACGGTCCGCGTGACGGAAACGCCAATGGTCGTCCAGCCTGAGCCGTTCAGCGACGGCGTGACGGCGGTTGAGCCGAATACCGATATCGCCGTCAATCAGCAGAACGCCAAGATCGGCATCCTGACCGGCGCCAACCTTGAAAATCTGGTGAAGGGCCTGAACCAGATCGGCGTGAAGCCGACCGGCATCATCGCGATATTGCAGGCCATCAAGACATCCGGCGCGCTTCATGCGGAACTGGTGGTGCAATGACCAAGGCTCGTAGAATGATCCGGTATGGTTCGGCGGTGGCGCTGTTTCTGGCGGCGTCCGTTCCCGCTTTCGCCGATCCGCCATCACTCGGCAATCTCGATGAAATCCGCAAGTTCTGCGGCAATATCGACGATCAGGCGGCGGATGCCCGCTATGCGCTTCAGGCCAGACAATTGACCGAGCTGAAGGCCGATGTCGAGGAGCGGATGCGGGCGCTTGAGGAAAAGCGCCGGGAATATGAAATGTGGCTGAAGCGCCGCGACGAGTTCGTCAGCAAGGCGCAGGATTCGCTGGTGGATATCATCTCGAAGATGAAGCCGGAGGCGGCGGCGGCGCAGATGACGCTGATCGGCGATGAAGCGGCGGCAGCCCTGATCCTCAAGCTTAATCCACGCGTCTCCAGCATCATCCTCAATGAAATGTCGCCGGAAAAGGCGGCCAAGCTCGCCCGCGTCATCGTCGGCTCGCAGCGCACCTCGACCGCGCCGCAGCCTGTCAGCGACCAGCGCGCCGCAGCGCAGACCGGGAATACGGTGCAATGAAGAACAGCATGAACAAAGCCATCCTTGCAGCAGCAACCCTGGTCCTTCTTGCCGGTTGCGCGACCAAGCCGGAGGAAATCGGCCGCGCGCCCGACCTGTCCCCTGTCGCGGCCAATCTCGGCATGCAGAACAATCCGCAGTTCAACGGCTATCCGGCGCGCCCGAGCAAGGCGTCCTATTCGCTCTGGGACCAGCGTTCGACCAATTTCTTCAAGGACCCGCGCGCGGCGACGCCCGGCGATGTGTTGACGGTTATCATCTCCATCAACGACCGCGCCAATCTGGATAACAAGACCGACCGCGAGCGCGTGTCGAAGGGCATTTACGGCGCGGGCGGTTCCTTTGCGACCAGCAGCAGCACAGGCGCTGGCGCCGGCGGCGACATGGACGCTTCGGTCAACACCCATTCCGACAGCAAGTCGAAGGGCAAGGGCACCATCGAGCGCAGCGAAGACATCCGCCTGCAGGTCGCGGCCATCGTCACCGACACGCTGCCGAACGGAAACATGATCATCCGCGGGTCGCAGGAAGTGCGCGTCAACAATGAACTGCGCGTGCTGAACGTCGCCGGTGTCGTGCGCCCGCGCGATATTTCCGGCAACAACACGATTTCCTACGACAAGATCGCCGAAGCCCGCATTTCCTATGGCGGGCGCGGACGACTGAGCGAGATTCAGCAGCCCCCTTACGGCCAGCAGATTCTCGATCAGGTTTCTCCCTTCTGAGGCATGCCGGATATGAGCGACACGACGACAACGGAAACGGACGGCAAGGCGAAAAGCTCGCTGACGACGCTGCTTGCGGCTGTCGCGGTCCTGACCGTCATCGCCGGTGGCGGCGGCTGGTATCTGGGCGGCATGATTTCCGCCGATCAGTTGGCGTCGGCAAAGGTCTCCGGCAAGGAAGACAAGCCGAAAAAGGGCGACGTCGAATCGCGCTCCATCGGCACGGTCGTGCCCTTGCAGCCGATCGTGACCAATCTCGGCATTCCGCAGGATACTTGGGTGCGCCTCGAAGCGTCGCTGGTGGCAAAGCCCGGACATGAAATTCCGGCGGCGCTGGCGGCAAGCGTCGGCGACGATTTCCTGAGCTTCCTGCGCAGCGTCAATCTCATGCAATTGCAGGGCGCGGCGGGGCTTGCCTATCTGCGCGCCGATCTGGAAGAACGCGCTCGCCTGCGTTCGGAAGGCGCGGTCGACCGCGTCTTCATCTCGGCGCTGGTGGTAGAATGAAGAAGCTCCTTGGCCTCGGCGTCATCCTGACGCTCGCCCTCACGGTGTCCGCTCAGGCGCAGCAGGCGCTGACGCTCGACAACCTGCTTCCAGCAGGCAGCGGCGCGGCGAGCGGCCAGATCGTGCAATTGTTCGGGCTGCTGACGGTGCTTTCCATCGCGCCGGGCATTCTCATCATGGTGACGAGCTTCACGCGCTTCGCCATCGCCTTTTCGCTTTTGCGTTCGGGCCTCGGCCTCCAGACCGCGCCCGCCAGCATGGTGATGATTTCGCTCGCCCTGTTCATGACGTTCTATGTCATGGCACCCGCCTTCGACCGGGCCTGGAACAACGGCGTGCAGCCGCTGATGCGCAATGAAATCACCCAGCAGGCGGCTTTCACCGAAATTTCCCAGCCTTTCCGCGAATTCATGCTGGGACAGGTGCGCGACAAGGATCTGCGGCTCTTTGAAGACCTCGCCGATCCATCCTTCCGCACCGGCGATGACGGCATCGTCGATTTCCGCGTTCTGGTCCCCGCCTTCATGATTTCTGAACTGCGGCGCGGGTTTGAAATCGGCTTCCTGATCGTGCTGCCCTTTCTGGTGATCGATCTCGTCGTGGCCACGCTCACCATGTCCATGGGCATGATGATGCTGCCGCCGACGGTGATCTCGCTGCCGTTCAAGATTCTGTTCTTCGTGCTGATCGACGGCTGGAACATACTGGTCGGAAGCCTGATACGTTCGTTCTCCTGACCCGTTTTGGTACGCTTCAAACCGCACCAAGCAAAATTCCGAATGGGAATTTGCGAATCGGTTAAATTTTGACGGAATAAATTAGCCTTTCTTTAATGTTTGGGTTCTAACTGTCGGCTCATGGTGGGTTTCCGCGCGTTACGCGGCAACAGGCATGATGCCGCTCCACCATGCCGGTAATCTGAAACCCGGCCTGTCCCTCAGATTGTTTTTCCCAAGGGGCAAAAAACTATGGCTAGCATTCTTACAAACTCTTCGGCTCTGACCGCTCTCCAGACGCTTGCTTCGACGAACAAGTCGCTGGAAGCTACCCAGAACCGTATTTCGACCGGTCTTCGTATTTCCGAAGCTTCGGACAATGCTTCGTACTGGTCCATCGCGACCTCGATGAAGTCCGACAACAAGGCCAACTCGGCTGTCCAGGACGCTCTTGGCCTCGGCGCTGGCAAGGTCGATACCGCTTACACGTCGATGAACAAGATCAAGGATCAGGTCGACGAAATGAAGAAGCTCCTTGTTAGCGCGCAAGGCGCCAGCAAGGAAGACCAGGATAAGATCGCAACGCAGATCACTGCGATTCAAAACAACATCAAATCAGCTGCCAGCAACGCTAATTATGCAGGTTCGAATCTGCTTGTTAACGACGGCACGACTGATCTTAAGGTTGTCGCTTCGTACAATCGTACCGACACGACCGTGAAGGTCGACACCATTGATGTTAAGGCCTCTGAAACGCAGGTATTTGGCAAAGCCGCAGATGGCACCGTTGATTATGCGACGGGCGCTGCTGCCGCTGTTGTTGCCGCTGATTTCTTCCAGGTTCCTGCTAACGCATCTCTGACCGACACCGAAATCAATGCTGCGATGGTCAAGGTTGAAACGGCTTTGAAGAGCCTGACCACCGGCGCTGCATCGCTTGGTGCTGCGAAGTCGCAGATCGACAGCCAGAAAAGCTTCCTGTCCGGTCTGTCCGACTCCATCGAAAAGGGCGTCGGCACGCTAGTTGACGCTGACATGAACAAGGAATCGGCTCGTCTGTCGGCTCTCCAGGTTCAGCAGCAGCTCGGCGTTCAGGCTCTCTCGATCGCCAACTCGTCGAGCCAGTCGATCCTGTCGCTGTTCCGCGGCTAATCATAACTGAGCCAGCATGGAAGCGCGTCCCGAAATGAGACGCGCTTCTGCAACGGGCGCCGGGTTGCCGGCGCTCGCGAGTTCTCAGGCAAATCAGGGGTTCGCATCCGAACCGACCTGATCGGATCGGATGTCTTTGGGCGGAAAACGGGGCGCGGGATTCATTCCGCGCCCCAATTCTTTGCGCTCATTTCCAGTTTCCGGAAGCACTTGCTTCATCAGCCGCCACTTTCGCGCAAGCTTCGCGGGCTAGGTTGCATCCATCATTATGGCGGTGGTGTGGATGCAGCAGAATTTCCAGCAATTGATCGAACAGCTCAAGGGTACGCTCGGCAAGCTTGGCGCGCGAAAACTCGTGGCGCTCGGACTTGTGGGCGCCGCGCTCATGGCCGCGATCCTCTATACGAGCATCTATCTGAGCCGCCCCTCCTATGAGACGCTCTATGTCGGTCTTTCGCGTGACGATGTGAACCGCATGGGTCTGGCGCTTGGCGAGGCAGGCATTCCTTTCGATGTGAAGGCCGATGGCTCGTCCATCCTCGTGCCCATCGGCAAGGCGGAAAACGCCCGCATGTATCTGGCCGAAAAGGGCCTGCCGACCTCGAACAATGCCGGTTATGAACTCTTCGACAATATGGGTTCGCTCGGCCTGACCTCGTTCATGCAGGAAATCACCCGCGTGCGCGCGCTGGAAGGCGAAATCGCCCGCACCATTCAGGCCATTCGCGGCGTGAAGGCCGCCCGCGTCCACATCGTGCTCGCCGAAAAGGGTTCGTTCCGCCGTGGCGACCAGAAGCCGTCGGCCTCGGTCGTCATCCGCGCCGAAGGCGGCTTTGCCGCCGAATCTGCCCAGTCCATCCGCCAGCTGGTCGCCGCCGCCGTTCCCTCGCTCGATGCTTCCGCCGTGACCGTCCTCGACACCAATGGCCGCCTCCTGGCCTCGGCTGGCGAAGCCGCCAATGGCGCAGCGCTGATGACCGCCTCGCTGGAGCAGCAGGTCGCAGGCAATGTGGACGACAGCATCCGCAAGGCGCTGGCGCCCTATCTCGGCATGGGGCATTTCCAGACGAGCGTTCAGGCAGTGCTCGATACGGACCGCCGCCAGACCAACGAAACCATCTTCGATCCCGAATCCCGTGTCGAGCGTTCGGTGCGCGTTGTCCGTGAAAGCGGCGATTCCCGCAACAATCGCAACGACAACGCAACCGGCGTCGAACAGAACATTCCGCAGGAAGAAATCCAGAATCGCAACGGCGAAAGCTCGTCGGAAAAGACCGACCGCCGCGAGGAACTGACCAATTACGAAATGAACAGCAAGACGGTTTCCACCGTCAGCGACGGCTATACCGTCAAGCGCCTGTCCATCGCCGTGGTCATCGATCAGGCGCGGCTTCTGGAAACCGCAGGCACCACGCCGCCGCCCGCCAATTTCGTCGACCAGCAGATCGCCAAGATCCGCGACCTCGTGGCAACCGCCGCCGGCCTCAACGCGGATCGCGGCGACGTCATCAACGTGACCGCCGTCAACTTCCTCGATCCTGCCGGTGCCGATATGGAACCGGTCTCCACGCCGTGGACCGACACGGTGCTTCGCCAGAGCGGCTCCTATGTCAATGCGCTTGCGATCCTTGCCGCTGTCGGTCTGCTGATCTGGTTCGGCCTGCGTCCGCTGCTGCGTGACCAGAATGCCAGGACTGCCGGCACGGAAGTCGCCATCCGCGAGACAAGCGACGTGGCTGCACCCGATTTCGTCGGCGGTCAGGCGGCAGGCGAAGGCGTACAAGGGGCGCAGGGCGTACAGGCCGTCATCGGTGGGCCGGAAGCCTATGCCGACCAGATGAAGACAAGCCTCAGCGATCTTCGCCAGCGCATGCGCATGCCCGCAAAGCTGCGACTGGAACAGATGATCGACATGGACGAAGAGCGCGTCGCAGCCGTTCTCAAGCAGTGGATTCACGAAACCGCCGCCAGCCGCGAGGGCCAGCCATTGAGGGAATCGACCGCAAAGGCTTCGGTCATGCCGGAGCTTGAGGCGGCCTGACGATGAGCGCGCTTTCCCTCAGCCGTTATCTTCCCGATTTCTCGACCCATCACATAGAGGATGAGGCGGTCGAGATCATTGCCGCGCCTTTGCCGCCGAAACCGCTGAAGGAAACGCCCGCGCCGCAAGCTGGAAGCGAGGCGCCGAAGCGTGCGGCTTCTGCCGAAAAATCCGCTGCCGCCGAGCAGGCGGAAGTTGCGGCCATCATCGCCGGCGAGGAAGAAAGGCGCGCTGCCTTTGAAGCCGGGCGGGAAGATGGACACCGCGAAGCCGAGGCGCTCTACGAGGCGGAGAAGACGCGGCTTCTGCGGGAGCATGAGGCCGAAATCGAAACGTTGCGCGCTGCATTCTCGCGTGAGCAGGCCCTGCTTCTGGCAGGAAGCCTCACCGAAGCGCTGGCCGCGCTGGAGCGCAGTTTTTCCGGCCAGATCGCGGAAATCCTGATGCCATTGCTGGCGCAAAAGATGGAGCGCGAGGCGGTTGCGGAATTTGCGCGCCGCATTGCGGCGCTGGCGCTCGACGGCGAAGCGCCGGAAATTTCCGGCCCGGCGCGGCTGGTTGCGCCGCTCCGCGATCACGCCGCCCTGCTGCCGTCCGGCTGCAGGTTCTCGGAAACCGGCGCGGACGAACTTTCCTTTTCCTTTGGCGACCGGGTGCTTGAAACGCGCATCGCGCCGCTTCTTGAAGAATTGAAGGCTGCGGTGCAATGAACATCGATCCCGAAACCAAGCGCGAGATCATCATTGTGCGCCGCGGCGGGCATGACGACCATGACAGCCATCATGGCGGCGTGTGGAAGATCGCCTATGCCGACTTCATGACCGCCATGATGGCCTTCTTCCTCGTCATGTGGCTCATCAATGCCGCCAATGAGGAAACCAAGGCGGCGGTTGCCAGCTATTTCAATCCCGTCAAGCTGATGGACCGGCATTCAAGCCCGAAGGGCGTGCAGGATGTCGAGGAGAAAGACGGCAAGGTTCGCTATGAAAGCGACCAGAAGATCGAAAACAGCACCAAGGTCATCAACGATACGACCGTCGCGCCGCCAAGCGAACAGGAAGAGCGCCAGCTTTTCCGCGAACCCTATGCGGTGCTGTCGGAACTGGCCCACGAAACCGGCGTTCTGCAGAACCAGTCTGCCAAGGGCGATGGCGGCACGTCGAAATCCGGCCCCGCAACAGGCGCCGATGGCGGCGAAGCCTATCGTGATCCGTTCAGCCCCGATTACTGGTCGAGCAAGGCTGTCGAGGACCTGACCCCGCCGGATGCGGCACCGGCCACGCCGCCCAGGCCGGAAGCGGCCCAGCCGAAACCGGAGGAAGCTGCAAAGCCTGCGGAAGCGCCAGCAGACACGCCAGCAGAAAAGCAGGAGCAGCTCATTGCCGATCTGAAAAAGGCGGCTGAGGGCGAAACCGCGAAGGAAGGTACGGCCGCAAAGAAAGCCGAGCCGATGCCCGATGTGACGGTCGTTCCCGTCGATGGCGGCGTGATGATCCAGCTTACCGACAAGATAGACTACGGCATGTTCACCATCGGCTCCGCCAAGCCGGACGCCCGCGTGGTGCAGATGCTGGAGCGCATCGCCCAGGTGATTTCCCGCCAGCCGGGCGAAGTCATCATCAGCGGGCATACCGATGCGCGTCCGTTCAAGAGCGCGACCTATGACAACTGGCGTCTCTCTTCGGCGCGCGCGCAGATGGCCTATTACATGCTGGTTCGCGGCGGGCTTGATGAAAAGCGCGTGCTGCGCGTGGAAGGCTATGCCGACCGCCAGCCGAAGAACGCCAATGATCCGAATGCGGCTGAAAACCGCCGCATCGATATTTTCCTCAAGTCCGCGCCATGAAGCGGTTCGCCACGCGCTCACTCCTGGCATGTGTGGCAGGCCTTTCCCTGGCGGGAGCGGCCTCTCCGGCCTTTGCTCAAGCCCAGGCGCAGGCGGTGGCCGAGACCCGCACGCTGCCGGTGCTGGAACCCTACAAGCTCGTGCGTTCGCTGCGCATGTTGCAGGACCAGATCGTCGCCGGAAAGCCGGAAGCGGTGGTCATGCTCAACAAGCTTCTGGGCTTCGTCAGCACGGATATGGGGCGGGCGTCGGGCGACGTCTGGCACAATCCGGAAAATGTCTATGCGGCGATCATCTATCTCTTCAATGGCGGCAATCCGGAAGCGGTGCGCAAGGTACTTGCCGACCTCAAGACGGATGCCGTGCCGCCGGAACTGGTCAAGGGAGCGCTTGCCTATGCTTCCGGCCAGACGATTGAAGTGGTGAAGCTTTTCTCTGTTCCGCTGGCGCCCGATGTCCCGTCGGAACTGAAGGCCTCCATCGTGCTCGTCACCGCCAGCCAGATGACGGCCTTCGATCCGGCGACGGCCCTGATGCGGCTCGATCAGGTGCGGCTCGATGCGCCGGGCACCCTGTTCGAGGAAGCGGCGATCCGCCGTTCGATGCCGATTGCAGCCCGGCTTGGCGATGCCGACAAGATCAGGCTTCTGGCGCGAAATTATCTCCAGCGCTTTCCCCGTTCGCCCTATATGCGTGATTTCATGGCGCAATTTGTCGATGCGGCCGTGAAGCTCAACGACCGTATCGGCAATGCGGAACTGGCAAGGTTGATCGGTTCGGCTGATCCGGTGATGCAATATTCGCTCTATCTGCAAATCGCGCGCGGAGCGCTTGTCGATGGTCAGACAGAGCGGGCGCGTTTCATGTCGGCAGAGGCGAAAAAGCTTGCCGACAAACTGAAAACCGACCCCACCCGTGCAAATCTCTATGCGGCGGCAAGCGATGTTGCCTCGGATTCGGCAGGCAGCGCGCTGCGGGAACTGTCGCAGATTTCGCCCGACAAGCTGCAGGAACCGGATCGCAAGCTGCTGAAGGCCGCCGAAGCGGTCGGCACGGTCGTCACCCGCACGCCGGATGCCTCGCCGCCCGCAAAACCGGCCCTGACCGAAAGGGATGTGCCGCCGATGGCAACAGCGAATCCGCCGGAAAACCGGGCGGAAAAGCCGGTTGCGAACCCTGCGGCAGCTCCGATGGCCGTCAGCCTGAAGCCTGTCAAAAACCAGCCGGAAGACGATTTGCAGAAAACGATGGAAGATGCGCGGCGCAAGCTTGCCGAAATCGATGCCTTGCTAGGAAAGACCGTTCAATGAGCGTTGATATTTTGCTGAATTCGACCAGCCGACTTGCTTCGCTCGCCCGAAATTCCGGTCCGTCGCAGGCAAAGGCGGAGGCGGAAAGCGAGGGGCAGGCCGACCCGGCGAAATTGTTCAGTTCGCTTCTGGAACGACCGCAGGGCAAGGTCGAAAGGAAGGATGAAAAGGACGACGCAGCCAAAATGGATGAGGCTGAAACGAGGGATGAAGACGGGGCGAAACAGGCTGCAATTTTCGTTCTGCCGCAAAATCTCCTCTCTTTGGCCACTTCTTCGCCTGATTTGAAGGGACCAAATCACAATTTTGCCACAGGAAATATCGCCAAAAACGACAAAAACCCCTCTGATCCGCTCTCTGCCTTAATTAAGGAAGCAGGTCCGGAAGGGGGAGAGAAGCAGGTTGGCGAACTGCCTGATGCGCATGTCGATCCGAAGAAGGGGCAAGCCCCGGCGACGCCTTCGGCCAGCGCCAGGGCGGAGCAGTTTATCGCTCCTGACGCATCGAAGGAGACCGGCGGCAATCCGAGCGAGAACGCTGTGGACGATCTCGCCAGCCCCGCGAACGCGGACAAGGGGCAGACGCGGCAGTCGGGCCAGACGCCCGACAGGGCCGATCTCCAGCCACAGCAACCGGCGCCCAAAAGCAGTGTGCCGGGAGAAAGCAAGGCAGCCACCACGCCGTCGCAGGGCGCGGCGCGGATCGCCGACATTCAGGTGGTTTCCGAACGCAGCTTCGGCACGGTCAAGACCTTGCAGATTAGGCTCGATCCGGCAGAACTCGGGACGGTGACGGCGCGCATCCGCGTGGGATCGGAAGGGGTCGAGGTGCATCTCGTCGCCGAAAAGACCCATGCGGCAGAAACGCTCGCCGCCGACCGCTCCATGATCGAGAAAGCCCTGAAGGCGGCAGGCGTCGCGGACGATGCGAAAATTTCCGTGACCGTCACCGATCGCAACGCGGCGGGCGCGGTGCAGCAGGCGCAGGCATCGCATAATGCCGGGCAACAGCAGGCCAGCGGCCAGCAATCGGGCCAGCAGCAGGCTTTCAGCATGCAGCAGGGTTTTGACGGGCGAAACGGCAGCGAGACCCAGGCGGGTCTCATGGGCGGCGAGGGCAGGCGGAATGATGAATCCGGTCAGGCAGGACGCGAGCGTTCGGACATGCAGGGCGCGCAGGATGGCGGGAACGGTATTGTTCGCAATAACGACCGCAATCGCGGCCTGGTTGTCTGACAGCCGCCCGGCCAGAGCCGAGAATATCTGTGAGCGCGAAATGCACCGGGCATCGGCCCGCTACGATGTCCCGCTCGGCATTCTCTACGCGGTCGGGCTGACGGAAACCGGCCGCAAGAACTCCCTGCAACCCTATGCGATGAACATCGAAGGGCGCGCCGAATTCATGCCGTCGCAGACGGCGGCGGTGAGGCGTTTCAACGAGGTCAGGGCCGAAGGCGCAAAGCTGATCGACCTCGGCTGCATGCAGATCAACTTTCACTATCACGGCAAAGAATTTCCGTCGGTTGCCGCGATGCTGATGCCGAGCCTCAATGTCGATTACGCGGCCCGATTCCTGAAGCAGCTCCGCCAGCGCGAAGGCAACTGGACGATGGCCGTCGCGCGCTATCACGCCGGGCCGAACAACGACCCCGCCCAGAAGCGTTACGTCTGCCGCGTGATGACGAATATGGTCGCCACCGGCTTCGGAAACTGGACGCCGCAGGCGCGAAACTTCTGCTTCGGGTAAACCCGATTCCTGCCAATTTTAACAGGTTGTAACAGAGTGTCAGGTGCACCCATGTTGCGCCTGTTCAATTGCCGGTTGCAGTCTTCGGCAAGTGCTGTTAAAGCGACCGAAATTTTAAGCCCTTGTAAAGAATCGTAAATGTTCGTGAGCCGTTAATATTCGGTTAAGGTTTGTGCGCCTAAAGGATGAGGCGCGTTGCAATCAATGCGATTCCCTCTATTTTAGCATCTACTAAAATGCCTCCCAATTTGTTGCGGGCAACTAATTGCCATTGTTGCTGATTCCTCTCGCCAGTTATTGCTAGCGTGCTTGGGCTAACATATTGATTCGGAAGGCGGGCCGATGATCGTTGTCGTAGACGACAGAGATATTGTGACTGAAGGATACTCATCCTGGTTCGGTCGCGAAGGCATCACGACGACGGGTTTTACCCCTACCGATTTCGATGAGTGGGTGGAGAGCGTTCCGCAGCAGGATATCATGGCTGTCGAGGCCTTCCTGATCGGTGAATGTGCCGATCAGCATCGCCTTCCGGCCCGGATTCGTGAACGTTGCAAGGCGCCTGTGATCGCCGTCAACGACCGTCCGTCACTGGAACATACGCTGGAGCTGTTTCAATCAGGCGTTGACGATGTTGTGCGCAAGCCGGTGCATGTGCGTGAAATCCTTGCGCGCATCAATGCGATCCGCCGCCGCGCGGGCGCATCCGCCGCTTCCAGCGACGATGGCACCGAGCTTGGCCCGATCCGCGTTTTCTCCGATGGCCGCGATCCGCAGATCAACGGCGTCGATTTTCCGCTGCCGCGCCGCGAGCGCCGCATCCTGGAATATCTGATTGCCAATCGCGGCCGCCGCCTGAACAAGGCGCAGATTTTCAGCGCGATCTACGGCATTTTCGACAGTGAAGTCGAAGAAAACGTCGTTGAAAGCCATATCAGCAAGTTGCGCAAGAAGCTGCGTGAGCAGATGGGCTTCGATCCGATCGATTCCAAGCGCTTCCTGGGCTACTGCATCAATATCGAATGAGGTTGATGCGCACTGTCTCTTTGTCTTCACGCATGTTCTCACCGCATCGCAGCGACACCAGAGGCCAGTCCGGCGGACTGACTTCCCCGCCAAGGCGGTTCCCACTTCCGGGAGACATGCTTTCAGTATCGCGATTTCGAGCAGGTCTGCGGATTTCCGAAACCGCGTCGGTTCCCCAGTAAAAGCGTAAAACATCCCGAGGCTACAGTTTCACGCAAGCGTGGCTCTTTAGCTTGATCGCGGATGAGTGGGTCGGGTCGCCGATTCCATCGCTGGACTTCACGGATTCCGGCCCAGAACTCTTGGATTTTGGCCGGTGACACAATGATGGTGATACAACCAATCAGGAGCTGCTAATGAGCCTCTACGGTATGATGCGGACCGGTGTTTCGGGAATGAACGCGCAGGCGAACCGCCTGTCGGCGGTCGCTGACAACATCGCGAATGCAAGCACCGTCGGTTACAAGCGCGCCGAAACCCAGTTTTCGTCGCTCGTTCTGCCCAGCACAGGCGGACAGTATAATTCCGGCAGCGTGCTGACCAATGTTCGTTACGGCATTTCCGATCAGGGCGGCATCCGCTCCACATCGTCCACGACCGACCTTGCCATCGATGGCAACGGCTATTTCGTGGTGCAGGGCGCGGACGGCTCCACCTTCCTGACCCGCGCCGGTTCCTTCGTTCCCGACAAGAACGGCAATCTGGTCAATTCAGCCGGCTATTATCTTCTGGGCGCAGGCCCGAACGACCCCGCCGGCGCGCTGACGATTCCCGGCCTGAACATCATCAATGTCAACAGCGCGGCCCTTCCGCCGGAAGGCAGCACGTCGGGCACCTTCACGGTTAATTTGCCGTCTAGCGATCAGGTTCCAGCAGCCGGCGAATTCAATCACAAGACCTCGCTGATCTCCTATAACGACAAGGGCGAGAAGATCACGCTCGACGTCTATTTCAGCAAGACCGGCACGGATGAATGGAGCGTCACGGTCAAGAACGCAGCCGACAATGCAGTGGTCGGCGGCCCGACGACGCTGACCTTCGATCCGACCACGGGCGCGATGACGTCCGCGGGCGACGTGACGGTCGATCTAGGGCCTTATGGCGGCCAGAGCCTCAGCCTCAATCTCGGCGCCTCGACACAGCGCGCCGGTGAATACACGATCTCGCAGGCGCAGATCAACGGCCAGGCGCCGTCGGCGGTCAAGGGCGTGGATGTGGCCAATGACGGCTCGGTCGTCGCCATCTACGAAAACGGCACGCAGAAGGTTCTGGCGCGCATTCCGCTTGCCAATGTCGCAAGCCCGGATCGCATGACGGTGGTGAGCGGCAACGTGTTCCTGCCGAGCGCTGAATCGGGTGACGTTCGCCTCGGCTTCCCGCAGAGCGAGGGCATGGGCAAGGTCATGTCCGGCACGCTGGAGGAATCCAATGCCGATATCGCGCAGGAGCTGACCGACATGATCGAGGCGCAGCGCAGCTATACGGCCAATTCGAAAGTCTTCCAGACCGGCTCCGAACTGATGGACGTGCTGGTCAATCTGAAACGTTAAACCGGCCAGTTCCGGGGAGGGTGAAAAGCCTTTCCCGGAAACAGTGGTTTGAATTTGGCATTTGCCCGGACCTCTTTCCGAGGGGCGCAAATGCCGGAACCGGACCACTGGCGCATTGAGAATACGGACCGTCCGGGCAACGGGCACGGTTCACGCACGATGGGGCAGTTCCGATAGAAGCGGAATTATCAGGGGCTTTCCAGGTGTTTGTTTTAGCCGCATTTCCGGGCACGAGACCGCATCGCGCCTGCCGGGAATGCACTTGTAGGATGGGGTAAGATGTCGCTTAGTTCTGCTCTTCTGACGGCCAAAAGTTCGCTTGCGGCAACGTCCAAGCAGACCTCCGTTGTCTCCAGCAATATCGCCAGGGCCAACGATCCGGATTATTCCCGACGCACCGCTTCTCTCGTATCGGGGCCTTATGGCTCGCTTTACGTGGGGATCAGCCGGTCGGCGGATGAGGCCTTGTTCAACAGGTTCATCCAGTCGAACAGCACGGCCTCTTCCTCTTCCATTCTCGCAGGCGGGCTCGACCGCCTTTCGTCGCTTTATTCGGCGGATAATTATTCCGGCTCGCCTTCGGCCCTCATCGGCGATCTGCGCGATGCGCTCCAGACCTATGCCGCTTCGCCTTCCAACAGCGCGCTTGGCGACAGCGTGGTGTCGACGGCGCAGTCGCTCGCCAATGCGCTCAATGCCGGAACGAAGCAGATCCAGTCGCTGCGCAACGATGCGGACCGGGAAATCGCGGATTCCGTCGCCAATATCAATGATCTTCTGGCCAAGTTCGAGAAGGTCAATCAGGAGATCGTCGGCGGCACGCGCGCCAATCGCGATGTTTCCGACTATATGGACCAGCGCGATGCGATCCTGAAGCAGCTTTCCGGCGAGATCGGCATCACCACCATGATGCGCGGTGACAATGACATGGTGATCTTTGCCGAAAACGGCGTGACGCTTTTCGAGACGACGGCGCGCAAGGTTAGCTTCGAGCAGTCGACGGTGCTGGCGCCGGGCATTTCCGGCAAGGCGGTGCTGGTGGATGGGGTTCCGCTCAACCACGAGACATTCGACCAGCCTTATGGAACAGGCCGTCTCAGCGGCTTGCTGCAACTGCGCGACCAGATCGCCCCGCAATACCAGATGCAGCTTGACGAGATTGCGCGCAATCTGGTGACGATGTTTGCCGAAAGCGACCAGACCGGCGTCGGCGCCGACAAGACGGGTCTGTTCAGCTGGGCCGGATCGCCGGATGTTCCGGGCGCAGGTATGTCGGCGGGCATTGCAGGCAGCATCAAGGTGTCCTCGGCTTTCGTTGCCTCCGAGGGGGGCAGCGCGCTCTTGCTGCGTGACGGCGGGGCCAACGGGCCTGATTACAAATATAACATCGAAGGCGCAGCCGGGTTCAGCGAGCGCCTGCGGGCGCTCAACGAAGCCTTCTCGGAGCCGATGGCGTTCGATCCGGCAACAGGTCTTTCGGCCAGCTCCAGCCTGATCGACTACAGCGCGTCATCCATCAGCTGGCTTGAAGGCAAGCGCCAGAAGGCCAACAGCGAATTCTCCTATAATGCGACGGTTGCCACTCAGGCAGACGCCGCCCTCTCCAACGCCAACGGCGTCGACATGGACACCGAAATGGCGCTGCTTCTCGATCTTGAACATTCCTATCAGGCATCGAGCCGGGTGCTGACCACGATCAGCGCAATGCTCGACGATCTTCTCAACGCGGTGTGAGGCCAATGAAAGCGCAATCGATTTCCACCTATGGCGCAACGTCAGCCCTCAGGGCCATGGTCGCGAAGAACAAGGCCGAGATGCTGAAAGCCCAACAGGAAGCGACCACGGGAACCGTGTTCGATGTCGGGCTGTCGCTCGGCTCGAAATCCGGGCAGACCGTGTCCCTGCGCAAGGAATATGACCGGCTGAGCGTGCTGACGGACATGAACAAGCTGGTGCAGCAGCGCATGAATGCGACGCAGACCGCTGCCGGCACGATCATCGAAAACACGCAGAACTTTCTGGGCGACCTGACGGGCGCCAACAATACCGCTGAAAGTGCCGCCACGATTGCCAAGTCGGCAAAGTCTATTCTCAACTCCGTCACCGGCCTGCTCAACACCAGCTATAACGGCGAATATATCTTCGCCGGTGTGAACACCGATGTGAAGCCGGTTGCCGATTATACCGAGGGCAGCGCCGCGCAGACCGCCGTGCGCCAGGCCTTTCAGAACCATTTTGGCTTCGCCATCGACGATCCGCAGGTGGCCAACATCACCGGCGACGAGATGACGGCCTTTCTCGACGGCGATTTCGCCGAGGAGTTCAACGATGCCAACTGGGCCGCGAACTGGTCGGATGCATCGGACACGGTGATCAAGAGCCGCATCTCGCCCACCGAAACCGCCGATACGTCGATCTCGGCCAATGCCGACGGCTTCCGCAGGACGATCATGTCGGCGGTCATGGTCGCCGAATTCGCAACCATCGGCCTCAACAGCCAGGCTTTCGAAGCCCTGACTGGCAAAGCCATGCAGACTACGACGACGGCGATTACCGAAACGACGTCGGAACAGACGACGCTCGGTCTGGCGCAGTCGCGCACGCAGGCGGCGACGACGCGTATCGTGGCGCAGCAGAAGATACTGAACCAGTCGGTGCTCAATCTCGAGGAAGTCGACCCTTACGAGGCGGCGACCCGCGTCAACGCTTTGAAGACGCAGATCGAGACTTCCTATTCGCTGACGGTTCAGCTGCAGAATATGAGCCTGCTCAACTATCTCAGATAGTCGGGATGATCAGGACGGACGCAGCATGATGCGAGCCCGTCCGGACTGATAGACGGAGAAAACCATGTATCAGATGCGCTACGAAGATGTCATGACTGACGATATGGCGAGCGCCAGGGAACGGGAGCGGACGCTGTTCGACCGTTCCATCGCAATGCTCGAACTGGCGAAGGAAAACGGCAGTGGCTCGCGCGAGGGGATCGACGCGACCTATTTCACCACGAAGCTCTGGACCACGATCATCGACGATCTGGGGTCGGAGGAAAACGTGCTGCCGAAGGAACTGAAGGCGGCGATCATTTCCGTCGGCATTTTCGTGCTGAAGGAAATCGAGCGCATCCGCCAGGGCGAAAGCAACGACTACGCCACGCTGATCGAGATCACCCAGTCGATCCGGGACGGACTTTGAAATGGCTCCCAACGGAAAACCGGCCATTCGCCTTTCGCTGCGCGCGGGCGAACGTATCTTTATCAATGGTGCAGTGCTGAAGGCCGACCGCAAGGTCTCGCTCGAGCTTCTGAACGACGCCACCTTCCTTCTGGAAAACCACGTTCTCCAGCCCGAAGACACGACAACGCCGCTGCGCCAGCTTTATTTCGCCGCGCAGATGATGCTGATCGAACCGGCCATGCGCGAACAGGCCCACGCCACCTTCGCGCAGATGCTGAGGGGCATGTTCTCCACGTTCAAGGATGTGGAAATCCTGAATGCGCTGAAGCTGGTCGACGAGCTGGTTCATAACGGGCGCGTTTTTGAGGCGCTCAAGACCATTCGCGCGCAATATCCACGCGAGGCCGAACTGATGGGCCTTGAAGCCCCGGCTTCGCCCGTGGCTGCAATCCGGAAATCCGCAGAGGCAAACCGATGACCACGACACCGCCGGTCGGCACGAACACGACGAACAACAATACGCCGAACAACAGCAATTCGGCGGCCAACAAGGCAAGCGTCGACTACAATTCCTTCCTCAAGCTTCTGGTGACGCAGATGCAGAACCAGGACCCGACGCAGCCGATGGACGCGACGCAATATGTCTCGCAGCTTGCGACCTTCTCCAATGTGGAACAGGCCGTGCAGATGAACAGCAAGCTTGAAACGCTAATCGCCAATACGTCGCTGACGCAGGCCGAAGGCTGGATCGGCCGCACGCTGACCAATGCCGATGGCAGCATATCCGGCGTCGTGAAATCCGTTACCATCCAGTCCAACGGCATGCTGGCCGAACTGGAAGACGGCAAGACGCTGATGATCGGCGCAGGCGTCAAGATCAGCTAGGACATGATGCGGTGAACGAGGCCGACGCGCTCGATATCGTCAATTCCGCGATCTGGACCGTGCTTATGGCAAGCGGCCCGGCGGTGCTTGCCGCGATGCTGGCAGGCATCGGCATTGCGCTTTTCCAGGCGCTGACCCAGATTCAGGAAATGACACTGACCTTCGTGCCGAAGATCATCGTCATCTTCGTCGTGCTGGCCCTGACCGCGCCTTTCGTCGGCGCGCAGATCAACTCTTTCACGCTGCTCGCATATTCGCGCATCGAGAAGGGGTTCTAGCACGTAGCCTTCGCGCAAGCTTCGCAAGCTAAGTTCCCTCCGCAAACAGGAGACGGACGTGCAGCAGGCAGCGGCTAAACCCTTCATAAAAGGCGGATTTCTGACCGGCAGCGACATGGGTCTGGCGGTTGGCATCATCATCATCCTGACGGTGCTTTTCCTGCCTGTCCCGGCGGTGGTGCTGGATATCGGGCTGGCATTCTCGATTGCCTTTTCGGTCCTGATCCTGATGGTGGCGCTGTGGATCCAGCGCCCGCTCGACTTTTCCGCCTTTCCGACGGTGCTGCTGATCGCCACCATGATGCGATTGTCGCTGAACATCGCGACGACGCGCGTGATCCTGACCCATGGCAATGAAGGCTATCTCGCCGCCGGTCATGTGATCCACGGCTTCTCGCAATTCGTGATGGGCGGCGATTTCGTCATCGGTCTGGTGGTTTTCTGCATCCTGATCATCGTCAATTTCCTCGTCATCACCAAGGGCGCGACGCGTATCGCGGAAGTGGGCGCGCGCTTTACCCTCGACGCCATTCCCGGCAAGCAGATGGCCATCGATGCCGACCTTTCGTCCGGCCTGATCGATGAAAAGGAAGCGCAGCGCCGCCGCCGCGAGCTGGAAGAGGAAAGCTCCTTCTTCGGCTCCATGGACGGTGCCTCGAAATTCGTGCGCGGCGACGCGATTGCGGGCCTCATCATCACCGCCGTCAATATTTTCGGCGGCATCATCATCGGCGCCACGCGCCACGACATGGACATTGCGCACGCCGCCGACGTCTTCACCAAACTGTCGGTGGGCGATGGTCTGGTCACGCAGATTCCGGCCCTGATCGTCTCGCTCGCCGCCGGTCTTCTGGTGTCGAAGGGCGGCACGCGCGGTTCCGCCGACCAGGCGATCTTCGGCCAGCTCGGCGCCTATCCGAAGGCGCTTCTGGTCGCGGCGATGCTGCTTTTCGTCCTCGGCATCATGCCGGGCCTGCCAGCCTTCCCGTTCTTCATGCTGGGCGGCGCAATGGCCTTTGTCGGCATTGCCGTGCCGCGCCGCCAGGCGCGCCAGCGCGAGGCGGAAGCGAGCGAAGCCGACAAGAAGCAGCGCGAGGGGGAAGAGCAGGAGCGCAACTCGGTCAAGGCGTCGCTGGAAACCAACCAGATCGAGCTTTGCCTCGGCAAGCAGCTTTCCGCCCGGCTGATCGCCTCGCAGCAGGAACTGGCGCACCGCGTCAACAAGATGCGCCGCAAGTTCGCGCAGGAATACGGTTTCGTCATTCCCGAAATCAAGGTGACGGACGACATTGCCCTGCCGCCGAAAAGCTATCGCATCAAGATACACGGCACGGCTGTCGCCAGCCACGAATTGCGCGTCGGCGAAACGCTCGTCGTGCTGGGCGAGCGCCCGATCCCGTCCATCCCCGGTGAGGAAGTACGCGAGCCGGCCTTCGGCATGCGCGCCTATTCGGTGCCGGAAACCTTCGCGGCTGATCTGCGCCGCGATGGTTACATGACCGTGGACAATCTCTCCGTCCTGCTGACGCATCTGAGCGAAATCGTCCGCAACAATCTGGCCCAGCTTCTGTCCTACAAGGACATGCGCATCCTGCTGGATCGTCTGGGTTCTGAATATCGCAAGCTTCTGGAAGATATCTGCCCGACGCATATTTCCTATTCGGGCTTGCAGGCGGTGCTGAAACTGCTGCTCGCCGAGCGCATTTCCATCCGCAACCTGCATCTGATCCTCGAAGCCATCGCGGAAATCGCGCCGCTCGTCCGCCGCCCGGAAATGATCGTGGAGCATGTGCGCATGCGCATGGCGCAGCAGATTTGCGGCGATCTTTCCGACAATGGCGTTCTGAATGTTCTGCGTCTCGGCAATCGCTGGGATCTGGTTTTCCACCAGAGCCTCAAGCGTGACGCCAAGGGCGAGATCGTCGAATTCGACATCGATCCGCGCCTGCTGGAACAGTTCGGCACCGAGGCTTCCGCCGTCATCCGCAAGCATTTCGACAATGGCGAGCGCTTCGTGCTGGTGTCCTCGCCGGAAGCTCGGCCATATATCCGCATGATTATCGAGCGCCTGTTCGCCACCTTGCCGGTGCTCTCCCATGTCGAAATCGCCCGTGGCGTGGAGGTGAAGTCACTTGGCGCGATTTCGTAGTGATGACCGGTCGATCCTTCGGTCTTTTGATCCTTCGAGACGGTCCCCTTCGCTGCGCTCAGGGCACCTCCTCAGGATGAGGGGAGCGAGGGTTGGAGACGCCCTGCCCGCGCTCAGGGCACCTCCTGAGGATGAGGAAGAGTTCTAGCGCCCACACCCCTCATCCTGAGGAGCCATGCCGAGCTTGTCGAGGCGTGGCGTCTCGAAGGACGAGGGGAGTAATTATTGCAACATACGATGAAAGGGCCCTGAGTGCCTGTCGCGCAATTGCCGCTTAACGAGATCATTCTGGCCGCCGTTCTGGCGTTCTGCCGCATCGGCGCATGCCTGATGCTGATGCCGGGACTTTCGAGCGCGCGCATTCCCTTGCAGGTCAGGCTGTTCATCGCGCTCGCCTGTTCGTTCGCGGTTCTGCCGCTCGTGCTGCAACGCATCATCACCGTTGTCGATGCCGGGCAGCCCTTGACCCTGTTCCGCCTGATGGCGAGCGAAATATTCATCGGCGCGGTCATTGGCATTCTGGCGCATATCTATTTCTGGGCATTGCAATTCATGGCAAGCACGATGGCCGTTTCTATCGGCTATTCCGGCTCTCCCGCCGATGCCATCACGGAAAGCGAACCGCAGGCGACATTGGCGACGATCGTCACCTTCAGCGCGCTGTTCCTGTTCTTCATCACCGACATGCATCTGGAAATCTTCCGGGCGCTGCTCAATTCCTATGTGGCCATTCCGGTGGACGGGCAGTTTCGTCCCGATGCAGTGATGATCGACTTCACCGATGCGCTTTCGGGGGCTTTTCTGGCGACGCTGCGCATCGCCGCGCCCTTCATCGTCTTTGCGATCCTCGTCAATTTCGCCATCGGTCTGGTGAACAAGCTGACGCCGACCATACCGGTCTACTTCGTGTCGATGCCGTTTGTGCTGGGGGGAGGGCTGCTGGTGGTCTATTTCATCCTGCCGGAACTGCTGCGCTTCTTCACCAACGAGACCGCCACGCAGTTGCGTGAATTGTTCTGAGGGCCGCGATGACCAATCCGCGCAATCTGAAGAAGCTGATTGAACTGCAAAAGCTTGGCAGCGCCCGGGTGGAACAGGCGCTTGCCGCAGCCAATGCGCGCAAGGGCGCGCTGGATGAGGAGCGCGAGGCGCTGATCGCCATGCAGGATCGCCGCTATGATGGCGATGCGCTCAATATCGATCCCTCGCTGCTTATCAGACGCCTCGGCAGCAACGCAGCCGAATCGCAGCAGCTTGAGCAGCGTCTTCAGGCGCAGCGCAAGGCGCTGTTGCAGGAACAGCGGCGTGTCGAATTGCTGGAGGATCGCCTGACCGACACCAGAAACGAGCGCGAGCGGCGCGAACTTTCCAGCCTTATCGAGGAATTTATTAGCCGGAAAACGACAAACCGGTCGCAAGGCCCTGATTGAGCGCAAAAACGAGGCTGAACGCACGCACAAGTTTCAGTCAAGTTTGACCCGTTATGGTGCAATCAACAGAAGAGGGAGTGTATTGCATGGCGATCAACCCGCCGTCAGATCTGGTGATGGACGTGGCGCGCGCCGCCGATCCGCAAGCCTATCGCATGGCGGCGGAACGGTTGAAAGCGCCGTCGGCACCGGGAACCATGGTGGCCTCGGCTGCCGTTGGCCTGACGCGGGACAATTTCGCCAGCTTTTCCGACAGTCTTGCGGCGGGCGTCAGCGTGCGGCCGGATGCGCAGAATGCGGCCAGCCCGGCCTATCGCAAGTTCGAGGCCTTCATGCTGCAATCCTTCGTGCAGTCGATGTTTACCAGTGACACGACGGCGACCTTCGGGAAGGGGATCGCCGGTGAATACTGGAAGTCCATGATGGCGGAAGCCATGGCAAACAAGATGGCGGATGGCGGCGGTGTCGGCATTGCCAGGTTGCTTGAGGAACAGGCGGCGCGCAACGCGCGGCCAGAAGCACCGACAACGGTAGCGTTGGGAGACGTGATCAATAATCTGGGAGGCGATTTGAGCGAAAACGCCGTTTCGAAGGACATCGTGCATGGTTTCGAACGCAAGCTCATTCAAAAGCAGCTGGAGCATGTCTCCCGAAAAGGGGAACCGGTTTCGGGATGAAGACATGCGGGAAAATAGAGAGATAGAACCGTTCCGAGGACTGCGTTTCACCGGAACTGTTCCACACAAAGATAGCGACACGGACAGCGCGCGCGGCTGATTGGCCCGTAACGACAAGCGTCATAATTGAGGACCCCCGAAATGACCGAGACAAGCTCTGAAAACAGCCTGCCAGAGGATTCGCTGATCGTCGCCGTGACGAGCGAACCCGGTCAGGCGCTGGCAGAGGAACCGGCCGAGAACCCAGCATTGAAGCCGGTCGTGCGGGCGATCCAGCGTCTGGAAGACGTCATCGATACGGAGACGCGCCTTCTGCTGGAAGGCGGCAACCCCGATCTTGCGGAAATCAACGCACGCAAGAGCCGCGGGCTCTATGATTTCAACAAGGCGATCAAGAAGGCGGCCGGCGCTGCCGAGCCGGCGACGATGAAGCCGCTTCAGCCACTGCTCGACAGCCTGAAGCACAAGCTTGAGAAAAACTGCGAAGCGCTGCAACTGCATCTGCGGGCTGTCGGCGAACTGGCCGACCTCATTCGCGGTGCGCTGGAAACGCAGGAAGCCGACGGCACCTATTCCATGCAGAGCGCGAGGCTCGGTCACGCACGATGATCCGCATCATTGCCATCGGCCTGTGGATCTGCGCTGTCGCTTTCGGCTCGCTTTTCTTCGCGGTTCGCCAGAACGCCTCATCCCCGGATGGGGCGCAGGCCGCGGTCGGCGGGTTTGGAGGCGTGGACTACGTGAAGACGGATGTGATGAGCGTGCCGATCCTCTCGAACGGCGGCGTCGCCGGTTATGTGGTGACGCAGCTCGTCTATACGATCGATTCGAACGTTCGCAAGAAGCTCAGCGTGCCGCTCGAATTCTTCATCAGCGATGAAATCTTCCGCAAGTTCTATGGCAGCTATTCGGATACGAAAGAGGTTGAAAAGGTGAGCTTCGAGGATGTGCGCGCCTCGATCATCGCCGATCTCAATGCGCGGTTTCCAGAGCCGGTCATCAAGGACCTTCTGGTCGAGCAGTTCAACTATATTTCAGCCGAGGAAATCCGCGCCATGAACATGCGCGGCGCGCCGACGCCGACCGCGCCGGGGAAACAGGTTCCTGAAAAGCAGGCAGCCGCGCAGCCTGTCGGTCACAGCGAATAATATTTTCCTGAAAGCTGGGCGAGGCGTTCTTCGTCCAGCGGCGTGACTGCCGGGTCGGATACGAGTTCCACACCCATTTCACGGCCATTGCGCCAGGCGACGCGGGCCAGAAGCGCGCGACCGTAATAATCGTCGAACAGCCAGAAACGCTCGGGCAGAGTAGGGACCTCCACGGTTCTGAGCTTGGCGCCATGGGGCGCGATATCGCTGAACTGGCATTCGATGATAAACCGCCCGTCGAGGCCCACGATCTTGCCGGAGCGCAGCCTTGTGCGCTGCCTCTCTTCCCTGCGACGTTCATGGGATGGCTTAACCCGTGCCATATCGAAATCTTACCTGCTTTTCCCCTCCGGCATCGGCCTGAAAATCGCAAACGATTTTCAGAAAGCACGATGCGCAGTTTCAGGAGAGCAATCTAGCAGGTTTCGATTGCCGATGCGTTACTTTTTAAACCGGGAACCTTCGGACATGGTTACCTTGAACAGGTTCGTATCTGTTCAGTGATCCCCGCAGGCTTCGCAGAGGCCGCGCAGCTCCAGCGTCGTCTTGCGCGACTTGAAGCCGTTCTGCAGGCTCCATGCGCTGACGAGATTTTCGATTGCCGCGTCGGAAAACTCCGTCACCTGACCGCATTTCTCGCAAATGGCGAAAGCCACCAGACCCTGCTGGTGGCATTGCGGATGCGCGCAGGCAACGAAGGCGTTGAGGCTTTCGAGCCGATGGATCAGCCCGTAGTCGAGCAGCTTTTCCAGCGCGCGATAGACTTGCAGCGGCGCGCGGAAGCCGTCGTCGCGCAGCTGGTCGAGGATCGTATAGGCGCTGAGCGGGCCTTCCGCCTTGGACAGCACGTCGAAAACCAGTGTCTGATTGCGGGTCAGGTCCTGCGGGGCGTGATGATGGTGATGGGTGCTCATTGTCCAGCGATCCGTTTCGGTGATGCTTGTTCCCTCTTATGTAGGGGTAACAGGCTCAAAATGAAAATGGCAAGCGCCGCGACCACGATGGACGGGCCGGAGGGCGTGTCGAAATGAATGGAGCCATAAAGTCCGCCGATGACGCCTGCCGCGCCGATCAGCGAGGCGAGGATGGCCATCTGCTCGGGCGTGGAGGCAAAGCGGCGTGCGGTCGCTGCCGGTATGATCAGCAGCGAGGTTATCAATAGTATTCCGACGATCTTCATCGCAATGGCGATGACGATGGCCAGAAGCAGCATGAAAACGATACGCGACAGGGCGGGGTTCATGCCCTCGGCGCGGGCAATATCCTCGCTGACGGTGGCGGCGAGGAAGGGACGCCACAGCCAGGCCAGAACCGCCAGCACGAACACGCCGCCGCCATAGATGAAGGCGATATCCATGCGCGAGACGGCCAGAATGTCGCCGAACAGGAAGGACAGCAGGTCGACGCGCACCCATGTCATGAAGGCGACGAGGACGAGGCCAAGCGACAGGGTGGCATGGGACAGGATGCCGAGGAGCGAATCCGCCGACAATGTATGGCGGCGCTGCAAAAGCAGCAGAATGGCGGAAATCGCCACGGCGACGGCAAACACGCCGATCATCAGATTGATGTCGAAAACGAGCGCCAGCGCCACGCCGAGCAGGGCCGAATGCGCCATCGTATCCCCGAAATAGGCCATGCGCCGCCACACGATGAAGCAGCCGAGCGGCCCGGTGGTGAGCGCCAGTCCGACACCGGCGATGATGGCGCGGGTGAAGAAATCGTCAAGCACGGGGCGCGCTCCCTTCGTGATGATGGTGGTCATGTGCGTGGTCATGCTCGTGCTCATGATGATGGCCGTCATCGGCATGGCAGTGATCGGTCACGGAACCGTCGGCATGAAGCACGCGCCCGTCGGGCAGATGCGTGTGATCGTGGTGATGCTCATAAACCGCAAGCGGCCCGACGGCGCGGCTGCCGAACAGGCGCATATATTCAGGGCTCGCCGTCACGTCGCGCGGTGTCCCGCTGCAGCAAACATGGCCGTTGAGGCAGATGACGCGGTCGGTCGCCGCCATGACGAGATGCAGGTCGTGCGAAATCAAAAGCACGCCGCAGCCCGTATCGTCGCGCAGTTTCGCGATCAGCTCGTAAAGCGCAGCCTCGCCGGAAAAATCGACGCCCTGCACCGGCTCGTCCAGCACCATGAGGTCGGGCTTGCGGGCAAGTGCCCGCGCCATCAGCGCCCGCTGGAATTCGCCGCCCGACAGGTTGGCGATCTCGGCCTTTGCAAGATGCGGGATGCCGACCACTTCCAATGCCGTCTCAATATCCTTGCGTGAGAGAGGTCCTGTCAGCGTCATCAGGCGCTCGACGGAAAGCGGCAGCGTGCGGTCGATATTGATCTTCTGCGGCACATAGCCGATGCGCAGTCCAGGCATGTGGATCACGCTGCCTTCGTCGGGCTTCAGGATGCGCAGGGCCATCTTGGCGGCGGTGCTCTTGCCCGCGCCATTCGGCCCGATCAGGGTCACGATCTCCCCGCGCTCGACGCTCAGGCCGACATTGCGCACCAGCCAGCGCCCGTCGCGATAGACGCCAGCGTCCTTCATTTCGATCAAGGTTTCCCGCGCCTTTTGGACGGGGAGGGCGGTCTTCCTGCTCATCTGTTCCGGGCTTTTCTCAGTGTCTTTTCGTTGCGCCACCCCGGTTGCGATTTTTGCAAAAATGGGGGTTGCCTCACCTTATGACAGACGTTATAGCATAACGCAATAGACGTTATAAAATAACATATCACTTGAATATGATATCCGTTTCCAACCGCACAAGAGAGAGACCATGAAACACTTCCGCTCCCTTCTTCTCGCCTCGGCTTTCCTTACCGGCGCGACGAATATCTCGCTTGCCGCAGAGCGCGAAGGCGTTGTGGTATCAATCAAGCCGCTCCATTCCATCGTGTCGGCGGTCATGCAGGGCGTGGGCGAGCCGAAGCTGATCGTGCAGGGGGCGGGTTCGGAGCATGTCTACAGCCTCAAGCCTTCCGATGCCGAGGCAATCGAGCATGCCAAGGTGATCTTCTGGGCCGGGCCGTCGATGGAAACCTTCCTCGACAAGCCGATCGATACGCTGGGCGAGGGCGCGAAGGTCATCGCGCTTGGCGATGCGGAGGGCCTCACCCGGCTGAAGTTCCGTGAAGGCGGTCCGTTTGAAGCGCATGACCACGGGCATGAAGGTCATGACCATGGCCATGATGACAAGAAGCACGATCATGCCGCGGAAGCTTCCGAAGCCGGGCATGATCATGACCACGGCCATGGCGAATATGACCTGCATTTCTGGCTCGACCCGCAGAACGGAAAGGTCCTGGCAACGGATATTGCGAAGACGCTGGGCGCAAGCGACCCGGAACATGCCGCGCAGTATGAAAAGAACGCCAGGGACTATGGCGAGAAGATCGACGCGCTGACCAGGGAAATCGCGAGCGAACTGGAGCCGGTCAAAGACAAGCCCTTCATCGTCTTCCATGACGCCTACCAGTATTTCGAAAATCGCTTCGGTGTGAAGGCCGCCGGGTCGATCACGGTCAGCCCGGAAAAGGCGCCGGGCGCAGCGCGCATCAAGGAAATCCACGACAAGATCAAGTCGCTTGGCGCAACCTGCGTGTTCTCCGAACCGCAATTCGAGCCGAAGCTGGTAAAGACGGTTATCGACGGGACCGAGGCCAGAACCGGTATTCTCGATCCTCTGGGTGCGGAACTGAAGGACGGGCCGGATCTCTACCCGCAGCTCATCCGCAATCTGGCGGATTCACTTAAAACCTGCCTGTCGAAATAACAGCCGCAGCCGCTTCCCTTTGCTGGATGCACGCGCGTTCAGAACGCGGCTGCAAATGTGCCGGGCTGCAACTATCGACAGCCCGGCACTCACGAACCAAAAGCGGAAAGGCTTCGCCCCTTCGCCTGAGCGCTCGTCAGGCCCAGACGGTCTGGAGCATTTCCAAAAAGTGCGTAGCGGTTCCGCCATACCATATTGAACGGAACCGCTCTGGAGCATGATCCGAGAACGAGGGTCGACAAGATGTTGCTCCACGTAGAAGGGGCTGGAGCGTCGATCTGATTCCATCCGATCGAAACGCGCTCCGGGTTTTCCGGGACATTTCAGGGCGGCTTCCACCGCCCATTTTCACCACGAAAATTGTTACGATATAACATAAAGGAGAAATGAATGCGCAGCTTTTTGAGGACGCTTCACGCCGGTGCCGTTTTGGTTTTTCTCGCTCCTGCGTTTGCAGGTGCGCATGGCATCTGGATTGCCGAGCGTCATGGCACGCAGGCTGTCGTTTACGGTCACGGCGCGAGCGACGAGGCCTATGATCCGCAGAAGCTGAAGACGGTCACGGCCCGGGATGTGGACGGCAAGGAACTCGCCGTTGAGATCAGGCGGCAGGAAGATCATGCCCTGCTCGGCGTGCCCGGGGATGCGGTCGTGGTCAGCAGCGTCTTCGATAATGGCTTCTGGGCCGAGGGGCCGGACGGCAAGTGGGTCAACAAGCCGAAATCGGAAGTGCCGGGCGCAAAACAGTCCAGCCAGAGCCGGAAGTTCGCCGTCGCCATTCTCGACCATCTGCGCAAAAAGCCCGAGCCGCAGGGCCTGCCGTTTGAAATCGTGCCGCTGATGGACCCGACGATCTTGGAGGCGGGCAACGAACTGCCCGTGCAGGTTCTGGTTGACGGAAAGCCGGTCGAAGGCGTGGAAGTCGCGGCGGACTATGTCAATGACAGCCATGCGGCACCGGTGAAGACCGACGCGGAAGGCATTGCCAGGATCAGGATTCGCAATGCGGGTCTCAATGTCGTCGGGGCGGCCTATTCCAGCCCGCTTTCCGATTCAAAGGAAGCCGACAAGCTCAGCTATTTCACCACGCTGACCTTCAATCTCGATCACCATCACCACGATTGATCCCATCCCGTCATCAAGGAACGGAGTCATGCGAAAGAGACTGCCCGTTACGGTCCTGTCCGGCTTTCTTGGAGCCGGAAAGACGACATTGCTCAACCACGTGCTCAACAATCGCGAGAACCGCCGCGTTGCGGTGATCGTCAATGATATGAGCGAAGTGAACATCGATGCCGCCCTCGTTCGGGAGGGCGGCGCCAATCTGTCCCGCACGGATGAACAACTGGTCGAAATGACCAATGGCTGCATCTGCTGCACCTTGCGCGATGATCTCCTGAAGGAGGTTTCGCAACTGGCGGCACAGGGGCGCTTCGATTATCTGCTGATCGAATCGACCGGTATAGCCGAGCCCTTGCCGGTCGCCGCTACGTTCGAATTTCGCGACGAGAAGGGCAACAGCCTTTCCGATGTCGCCCGGCTCGATACGATGGTGACGGTTGTCGATGCCGCGAATCTGCTGAAGGATTATGCGTCGAGCGACTTTCTGCGCGATCGCGGCGAATCCCTCGGCGTGGAGGACGAGCGCACGCTTGTCGACCTCCTGGTCGAACAGATCGAGTTCGCCGACGTCGTCGTGCTGAACAAGATATCGACGGCTTCGCGAGAGGAGCGTGATCTCGCCCACAAGGTCATCCGTTCGCTCAATCCCGATGCCAGCATCGAGGAAGCTGATTTCGGCGAAGTGCCGCTCGACGCCATACTGGACACGAAGCTCTTCGACTTCAACAAGGCGCATGAGCATCCGCTCTGGTACAAGGAACTGCACGGCTTTGCCGCGCACACGCCCGAGACCGAGGAATATGGCGTCCGCTCCTTCGTCTATCGCGCGCGGCGCCCCTTCGATCCCGGACGGTTCCAGTCGTTCATCGACAAGGGCTGGCCGGGCGTCGTGCGGGCGAAGGGCTTCTTCTGGCTGGCGACAAGGCCGGATTTCGTTGGCGAAATCAGTCAGGCTGGCGCATTGGTGCGCACCGGCAAAAGGGGTCGCTGGTGGTCGTCCGTGCCAAAGCAATACTGGCCGGACGAACCCGAATGGCAGCGCGCCATGGAACCATATTTCCATAAGACATGGGGTGACCGGCGTCAGGAAATCGTGTTCATCGGCGTCGATCCGATGCAGGAAGACGCGCTCATCGATGAGCTGGACCAGTGTCTGCTTGAGGAAGAAGACTTCGTGCCGGAGCGCTGGTCCGGCCTGAACGATCCGTTCCCGAACTGGTCGCCCGCCTGAGCCTGTTTGGCCAGCGATTCCAGAGCGGTTCCCATTGAATCGGGGCGTCTGGAACCGCTCTGTCTTTTGTTTCTACGCATGCCTAATCCCAAAGCAGGTTCCCGCTTTTGGGGGCATGCTCGATATCCAGAGCCCTGCTGTCGGCCAGCGTTCGGTGATCCAGAACGCTGGCGATGGCTTCGCGCACATCCAGCATCATCTGGCGCACTTCACATTCGTCCTCATCGCAATCGTCGCAGGGGCGATAGTCGGTCTTGCTGGCGCAGGCGATAGGCGCAAGCGCGCCATCGAGCGCACGGATGATGTTGCCGATGGCGATCTCGTTGGCCGGGCGGGCGAGGCAGAAGCCGCCGCCCTTGCCTTTGCGGCTCAGAACGAAACCGGCATTGCGAAGCTCGGTGAAAATATTGTCGAGAAACTTGCGCGGTATATGGTGCTTTTCGGCGATCTCGCTGGCGGAAACCAGTTGTCCATCGGTAACGCCCGCCAGATGTACCATGGCTTTCAGGCCATATTTGCCCTTTTTGGTCAGCATGCCACCCCTGTGGGGCATTTCCTCGAAGTACCGAAATCGGCTTTGTCCGGAAATGCACGAAAAGAATACGCAACACACGCCGCCAGCCAAAACCGGCGCCGTTCGCAACATCAGGCCAAAGCCTGCTCCCTGGAAGTTAGGCGCTAAACCCGGCTGCGACAAGTCTTTTTGCGCCTGGCGGGGGTCTGATGCACGACCTGCCTGCATCCAGAGGCGACCGGATACACCCACCGCCTCCGCTATCATAACGCCATTCAGGTTTGTGTACGCCAGGGCAAGAAATCTGCTTGCTCGAGCACCCGGCTAAATAAGTTCCCTGCGCGATACATCTCCGGCTCGACGCTGAAGATGTTGTCAGTTTTTCGGGGTGGCAACAATTGCCGCCGTTATATTGAGAGGCCCATTTCCGTGGCCATCGCCCTCATAAGATCCTAAAAGATAAAGATCGCGACCCTGTGCGATAGCTGTAAGTGCAAATTCTATAACGGTTTTATCAAAGTCATTCATTTCTGAGACATCGTAATTGTTTCTAAATGAAAACCAAACATCATCTGTTGCTACTGATAGAGCAATGATATTTGGGTATGCGGTAACTTTAATATGCTTAAACTCTTTTGCAATATCTGGCATACTAATCTCCTTAATATATTGAGAATCAGCTAATTTACCGTCTTATATTGCCGGAAATGGGTGGGTTCGGACAACCTGTCAGCGTATTCAGCAAATCAATGTAATGTTAGCTTCGGGGGTGTCGATCAAAAATTTTCACGCTGCCGCCGAAAGATTGTAGTTTCGTCACGCCATCCTCGATTATTTTTTGTTTTAGTGCCTTTGTTGCTGAGGCGATATGGAGGGCGCCCTTCATATGCGTGGTGACATGTACCGCCGGTTAATTGTGCGTATTCTCCAGCAAAGCGAGCGATAATGCGCCTTGCAATGCGTCGCCAAGTGCAGGCCGATAGTGCCCCCGATACGGCAGGAAGGGCAGTGCTGCATAGGAAGAGGCAAGGCCTCCGGTCAGGCTGAACCGGCCAAGCGCTTCCGTGTCGAGCCGCTCCAGACCGCGTGCAATATAAGAGCAGGCGTGTTGCAGGATCGAATTGCCGAGCGGATCGCCCGCATGGGCGTGGTTGAAAACGAGGGGAGCGAAGGCGGCGTAGTCGGCGGCTGTTGCCTTGCGCGAGAAGGCGATGATCTGGCGAAGCTCGCCGTTGAACCGCGCCAGCACGGCGTCGACAAGTGCCGTACGCTCCGCCATTCCATCCAGTGCGAGCAGCGTTTCTTCGAGAAGTTCCCGCCCAAGCCGCGCGCCACCCGCGTGGTCGCTCAGCATGAAGCCGCGTCCGCCGACAATCTCGAAGGCGCCCCGTTCCCTTTTGACGAAGACCGAACCGGTGCCGAGAATGACGATAGCGCCATCGTCCTGCCCGAGCGCGCCTTGCAGGGCGCTGACCGCGTCGGAAACGATCTTCACATGGCCAAAGGGGAACTGGCGTTCCATGCTGTCCTTGTCGGCAAGCGAATTTGCGCCCGCGAGCCCGAGCACCGCGCAGGTCTCCCTCAGTATGGCGACATCGAGCCCCGCGTCCTGCACGGCCTGCTTCGCCGCGCGCATTATATTATCCAGCGCGGCGACCGGCTCCGCACCGATATTGGCGGGGCCGCTGGTCCCCCGGCCCATGGCCGCTCCATCGCGGTCGGCGAGAAGCGCCCGGCACCCGGTGCCGCCACCATCGACCGCCAGAATATAAGGCATAGGCTTCATGTTCATTCACCCGATTGTCATGTCAGCCGTCACGGAATCGTCGCAACTGTTCGAATCGCCAGTTTTTCACGGTTGAAATTTGGTTAAAAAGGACCATATTGGCTGTGGAAAGAAAATTCCTGTTTTTTTGAGAAACTGCGTTGACAGTTTTGTTTGGTGGGGTCTATATGGCGCCACAACGAGGGCGGCGGCGCCGCAAGCGGCAGGCTGATGCG